>NZ_JBYSYA010000059.1:0-697 GCF_058782785.1 Cupriavidus sp. FW306-01-F10A | reverse complement strand
TAGTTGGCGCTCGGGCGGATGATCTTGTTGTCGATGCGCTGCTCGATAATGTGCGCGGCCCAGCCGGAGGTACGCGCGATCACAAACAGCGGCGTGAACATCGCCGTCGGCACGCCCATCATGTGGTAGCTCACCGCGCTGAACCAGTCCAGGTTCGGGAACATCTTCTTGATGTCCCACATCACCGTTTCCAGGCGCTCGGCGATGTCGAACATCTTCATCGAGCCGGCATCCTTCGACAGCTTCTTCGCCACTTCCTTGATCACCTGGTTGCGCGGGTCGCCGGTGGTGTACACCGGGTGGCCGAAGCCGATCACGACTTCCTTGTTCCCGACGCGGCGGGTGATGTCGGCCTGGGCCTCGTCCGGGTTGTCGTAGCGCTTCTGGATCTCGAACGCGACTTCATTGGCGCCGCCGTGCTTGGGGCCGCGCAGCGCGCCGATGGCGCCACTGATCGACGAGAACATGTCCGAGCCCGTGCCGGCGATCACGCGGGCGGCGAAGGTCGAGGCGTTGAATTCGTGCTCGGCGTACAGGTTGAGCGAGGTGTTCATGGCGCGCTCCCACAGCGCCGACGGCTTCTCGCCGTGCAGCAGGTGCAGGAAGTGGCCGCCGATGGAGTCATCGTCGGTTTCGACTTCGATGCGGCGGCCGTTGTGGCTGTAGTGATACCAGTACAGCAGCATCGAGCCGAGGC
>NZ_JBYSYA010000058.1:0-724 GCF_058782785.1 Cupriavidus sp. FW306-01-F10A | reverse complement strand
CACCAGGCAAAACACACTGGTTATAGGATCAAGCCTTACGGGCAATTAGTACTGGTTAGCTTAACGCATTACTGCGCTTCCACACCCAGCCTATCAACGTCCTGGTCTCGAACGACCCTTCAAGGAGGTCAAGCCTCCAGGGAATCCTCATCTTCAGGCGAGTTTCCCGCTTAGATGCTTTCAGCGGTTATCTCTTCCGTACATAGCTACCCTGCGATGCCTCTGGCGAGACAACAGGTACACCAGCGGTACGTCCACTCCGGTCCTCTCGTACTAGGAGCAGCCCCCGTCAAGATTCCAACGCCCACGGCAGATAGGGACCAAACTGTCTCACGACGTTTTAAACCCAGCTCACGTACCTCTTTAAATGGCGAACAGCCATACCCTTGGGACCGGCTACAGCCCCAGGATGAGATGAGCCGACATCGAGGTGCCAAACACCGCCGTCGATATGAACTCTTGGGCGGTATCAGCCTGTTATCCCCAGAGTACCTTTTATCCGTTGAGCGATGGCCCTTCCATTCAGAACCACCGGATCACTATGTCCTGCTTTCGCACCTGCTCGACTTGTCGGTCTCGCAGTTAAGCACGCTTTTGCCATTGCACTTTAGGTACGATGTCCGACCGTACCAAGCGTACCTTCGAACTCCTCCGTTACACTTTGGGAGGAGACCGCCCCAGTCAAACTGCCTACCATGCACTGTCCCCGACCCGGATTCACGGG
>NZ_JBYSYA010000057.1:0-1008 GCF_058782785.1 Cupriavidus sp. FW306-01-F10A | reverse complement strand
GCGTGGTAGGAGAGCGTTCTGTAAGCCTGTGAAGGTGTCTTGTAAAGGATGCTGGAGGTATCAGAAGTGCGAATGCTGACATGAGTAGCGATAAAGGGGGTGAAAGGCCCCCTCGCCGTAAGCCCAAGGTTTCCTACGCAACGTTCATCGGCGTAGGGTGAGTCGGCCCCTAAGGCGAGGCAGAGATGCGTAGCTGATGGGAAGCAGGTTAATATTCCTGCACCGTCGTATGATGCGATGGGGGGACGGATCGCGGAAGGTTGTCCGGGTGTTGGAAGTCCCGGTCCCTGCATTGGAGAAGGCGCTCAGGCAAATCCGGGCGCGGGATTCAAGGATGTGGGGCGAGCGGCCTAGTGCTGCGAAGCAATTGGAAGTGGTTCCAAGAAAAGCCTCTAAGCTTCAGTCATACGAGACCGTACCGCAAACCGACACAGGTGGGCGAGATGAGTATTCTAAGGCGCTTGAGAGAACTCGGGAGAAGGAACTCGGCAAATTGGTACCGTAACTTCGGGATAAGGTACGCCCTGGTAGCTTGACTGGCCTGCGCCAGAAGGGTGAAGGGGTTGCAATAAAATGGTGGCTGCGACTGTTTAATAAAAACACAGCACTCTGCAAACACGAAAGTGGACGTATAGGGTGTGACGCCTGCCCGGTGCCGGAAGATTAAATGATGGGGTGCAAGCTCTTGATTGAAGTCCCGGTAAACGGCGGCCGTAACTATAACGGTCCTAAGGTAGCGAAATTCCTTGTCGGGTAAGTTCCGACCTGCACGAATGGCGTAACGATGGCCACACTGTCTCCTCCCGAGACTCAGCGAAGTTGAAGTGTTTGTGATGATGCAATCTCCCCGCGGCTAGACGGAAAGACCCCATGAACCTTTACTGTAGCTTTGCATTGGACTTTGAACCGATCTGTGTAGGATAGGTGGGAGGCTTTGAAGCGTGGACGCTAGTTCACGTGGAGCCGTCCTTGAAATACCACCCTGGTTTGTTTGAGGTTCTAACCTTG
>NZ_JBYSYA010000056.1:0-1118 GCF_058782785.1 Cupriavidus sp. FW306-01-F10A | reverse complement strand
TTCTGATCCTCGTTGAGCAAGCGCTCGAGGATGCGCCGATAGCGAGCGGGGCCTGCATCGATGGCCAGCAGCGTGGGGGTCAGCGGCTCGCGGGCCTGATCCATGCGCTGCTGCTGCGCCTCGATGACCGGCACGTCTTGGTCGGCGAAGGCAAAGGTGCGCATCTCGAAGATCTTGTCCCGAATCTGGGCGTTCTGCTCATCCCCCTCGGTCAGCACGTTCCAGCGTGCGGCGGTGTAGTGATAGTGGGTCGTGCGCTCCGTCTCGGGAGTGAGCAGGTGAATCGCGTAGTAGCCGGTGCCCTTCTCCTTGGGCTCGCCAGGCTTGCTCACACCGAACTCCAGGATCAGGTTGCTCGGCGCATACCAGGAAATGGTGCTGCACTGATCGCCCTTCTCGAAGCCCGGGGGGCTCATCATCTTCAGAATGCCCGGCGTGTCCGCGTTCTTGGACGGGCGGCTGACACTGACAACGTCGCCTTGCTGGGTCACGCTGATCTCCGCCTCGATCGTGTCGGAGGTGCCCAGGATGCCGGCATGCACGTACGAGGTGTGGCTCAGGTCCAGCAGATTGTCGACAACCAGCTCGTAATTGGCGTGGACCTTCAGGTACCCCGGCTGGGTCACGTGCAGGACGGGGCGGTTGTCCAGGCAGCTGTAGTCGGGGATGGTTGCCGGGTCGGCCGTCTTGGTGCCCATCCAGATCCAGATCAGCGAATGGCGCTCTTCGACCGGGTAGCTGCGCAGGTGCGCTGCCGCGGGGATCATGCAATTGCCATGGGGGTTCTTGACGCAGGCGCCGTCGGGGCCGAACTCGAGCCCGTGATAGATGCACTGCACACGATCGCCGGGCAGCAGCTTGCCCATGGAAAGGGGGGCAAACCGGTGTGAGCAGCGGTCGACGATGGCGGCGACGGAGCCGTCTTCCTTGCGGAAGAACAGGACCGGCTCGTTCAAGATGGTGCGGGAGACCAGCTTCCCTGGAGGCAGGTCGCTTGCCCACATGGCGACGTACCAGGTGTTGCGGATAAAGCGATCGGATGCCGCAACGGCAGCCGGCGCGCGTTGCAGCGGCTTGGCCACCGCGACCGGAATGACTGTGGTGGGTGCTTCGCTCAT
>NZ_JBYSYA010000055.1:0-1192 GCF_058782785.1 Cupriavidus sp. FW306-01-F10A | reverse complement strand
CGCCTGAGTAACCGTCTTCAAAGTCAAGTTCGGTGAAGCGATTTGTCCCAAGGAGTGCTGGTTCTGACCATGGCGTTGAGCACGGTCAGCAACTTGCGCATGCAGGCCACTAACGCTACCTTGGGCAGCTTGCCGGCGGCTGTCAGGCGCTGGTAGAAGGCTTTGATGGCGGGGTTGTGCCGGGTTGCGGTGAGCGTGGCCATGTACAGCACTCGCCGGATCTCGAAGCGCCCTCCCAGAATCCGGCGCCGCCCCCTGCTGCTACCCGAGTCATTGGCCATGGGCGCCACCCCTACCAGGGCCGCGATCTCGCGCCGGTTGAGCCGCCCGAGCTCAGGCAACTCGGCAACCAGCGTGGCGCTGGCCACCGGGCCGATGCCGCTGGCCGACTGCAACAGCCGATCCAGTTCCCCAAAGTGCTCACGCATATGACCCACCATCTGCGCCTCCACGTCGTCCAGTTGGGCCTTGATGGCCGCCACGATGGCCTCGATGCTCGGGTGCAGCCCGGCCGGCGTGATCTGCAGGCGCTGGCGTTCGGCGTGCAACATGGTCAGCAGCTGGCGCCGGCGCGTAACCAGGGCCGCCAGCCACTGCTGCTGGGCGTCGGCCAGCGGGCGCAGGAAGCGCGCCAGGTCATCGCGTTGCACCAGTACCGACGCCAGTTCGGCGAGCATGCGCGCATCGATGGTGTCAGTCTTTGCGAGGCGCCCCATGGACTTAGCGAAATCGCGGGCCTGGCGCGGGTTGATCACCGCCACAGGTTGGCCTGCCGCCTGCAGCGCACAGACCAGGGCCGCCTCGTAGCCGCCGGTGGCCTCCATCACCACCAGGCCAACCCCCAACGGCTGCAAGGTCGCGGCCAGTGCCGAATGGCCCTCGGCATCGTTGGCAAACTGCTGGGTATCGCGACTGGCGCCCAGTACACAGACATCGACGTGTGCCTTGGCAACGTCAATACCAACAACTGAGATAACAGACATGGTCTTCAGATCCCTTGCTTGTGCATGCGCGCTCACCAACGGCGCGCGTAACCGTTCGGGCTTCAGGAAGACCAGCACGGCGACCGTGCGTTCTGTACTCAGGCGCGGGCTCGATCACCCTAGCGGCTATCAAACTACACGGGCCGGTCTGGCCGTCTAAACGACGCTCAGACTTTACCGCACTGGTCTGGTTTGAACATACAAGCGGC
>NZ_JBYSYA010000054.1:0-1270 GCF_058782785.1 Cupriavidus sp. FW306-01-F10A | reverse complement strand
TGTATAGACCGGGGACATAGGTAACACCTGTTCGGGGACATGGGTAACACAACTAGACTGGCTGGCAGTGTCTTTTGGGAGACCTGCCATGCCATGGAAGGAAGTGTCACTCATGGATCAACGCAGGGAACTGGTGATGCTGGCCAGCCAGCCAGGAGCGAACCGGCGGGAGTTGGCCAGGCGATGGGGCATTGCCCCGAAGACGTTGTACAAGTGGCTGTCGCGCTACGCCGAGTCGGGCGAGGGCGGGCTGACAGACCAGTGTCGACGGCCCGCAGCCAATCCGTTGCGTACCGCGCCGGAGCTTGAGCGCCAGGTATTGGCCTTGCGAGACGAGCATCCTTACTGGGGTGCGCGCAAGCTGGCCAAGCTGCTGCAGAACGCCGGCGTGGACGCACTGCCGGCGCCCAGTACCATTCACGAGATCCTGCGCCGCCACGGCCGCCTGGGCGTGGGCGTTGCCGCGGGCCAGCAGCCGTTCCAGCGCTTTGAGCATGCCGAGCCCAATACCTTGTGGCAGATGGACTTCAAAGGCTACGTGCGCAACGAGCGCGGGATTTGTCATCCGCTGACGGTGCTCGATGACCATTCGCGATTCAACCTGTGCCTTGCTGCCTGTGGCGACGAGCGTGCTGAGACGGTCCAGTCCAGGTTGATTGCGACGTTTCGCCGCTACGGCTTGCCGCACCGCATGACGATGGACAACGGTCCGCCATGGGGCGGCGATTCCGAAGGCCTGGGCTATACGGCGCTGACGGTCTGGCTGATGCAGCTGGGCATCGAAGTCAGCCACTCAAGGCCATATCACCCCCAGACCCAAGGCAAGGACGAGCGGTTTCATCGCACCCTCAAGGTCGAACTATTGCAGCATCGGCGTTTTGCGGACAACGACGAAGCGCAGCGCGTCTTCGACCGCTATCGCGAAACCTATAACGGCAAGCGCCCGCACGAAGCATTGGGCATGGCGGTGCCCATGCAGCGCTATCGTGCCAGCGTCATTGCATATCCGGAGATGCTGCCAGCCGCCGAGTACCTGTCTTGTGACAAGGTCTATAAAGTTGACAGGTCCGCGCGCATTGCAGTGGGCCGGCGGCGCTTTAAGATTGGCAAAGCGTTCATCGGCCAGCGCATTGCCTTGCGACCCACGGCGCAGGACGGCTGCTACCGCGTGTGGTTCAGCCGCTTTGAGATCGGAGAACTTGACCTGCGCGCATCATGATGCGCGCAGGTCACGTGTCACCTATGTCTCCGAACACCTGTTACCCATGTC
>NZ_JBYSYA010000053.1:0-1334 GCF_058782785.1 Cupriavidus sp. FW306-01-F10A | reverse complement strand
TTCGCCACCGGCATGGTGAACTCAGCGCCCTTGGCGATCGAATCCGGCCAGCGCTGCATCACGCTCTTGTAGCGCGTGTAGAAACGCACGCCCTCCTCGCCATAGGCATGGTGGTCACCGAACAGCGAGCGCTTCCAGCCGCCAAACGAGTGCCACGCCATCGGCACCGGGATCGGCACGTTGATGCCGACCATGCCGATCTGAATCTGCCGCGCGAATGCACGCGCGATGCCGCCGTCGCTGGTATAGCACGATACGCCGTTGCCGTACTCATGCGCATTGATCAGCGCCACCGCTTCGGCAAAGTCATGCACGCGCACTACCGACAGCACCGGGCCGAAGATCTCTTCCTTGTAGATCGTCATGTCCGGCTTGACGTGGTCGAACAGCGTGCCGCCGACATAGAAGCCGTTCTCATGGCCGGGTACGGTATGACCGCGGCCATCCGTGACCAGCGTCGCGCCCTCTTCCACGCCCTTGGCGATATAGCCCTCCACCTTCGCCTTGTGCGCAGCGGTTACCAGCGGACCCATTTCGGCGTCGGACTCCATGCCGTTGCGGATCTTCAGCGAGCTGGCGCGTTCGGCGAGCCGCGGCACGAGCTTGTCGGCGACATCGCCCACGGCCACGGCGACCGAGATCGCCATGCAGCGTTCGCCGGCAGAACCATACGCGGCACCGATCAGCGCATCGACCGCCTGGTCGAGATCCGCATCGGGCATCACCACAAGATGGTTCTTGGCGCCGCCCAATGCCTGCACGCGCTTGCCGTGCTTGGTGCCTTCCGTATAGATGTACTCCGCAATCGGCGTCGAACCGACGAACGACAGCGCCTGCACATCCGGATGCGCCAGCAGTGCATCGACCGCTTCCTTGTCACCCTGCACCACGTTGAACACGCCATCGGGCAATCCCGCCTGGCGCAGCAGGTCGGCAATCAGCAGGCTCGGCGACGGATCGCGTTCCGACGGCTTCAGCACGAAGGTATTGCCGCAGGCGATCGCCACCGGGAACATCCACATCGGCACCATCACCGGGAAGTTGAACGGCGTGATGCCGGCCACCACGCCCAGCGGCTGGCGCAGGTTCCAGTTGTCGATGCCGCCGCCGATGTTGTCGGTGAAGTCGGTCTTGAGCAGGTTGGGGATGCCGCAGGCAAATTCCACCACCTCGATGCCGCGCGTGACTTCGCCTTTTGCGTCCGAGAACACCTTGCCGTGCTCGCGCGTGATCAGCGCGGCCAGGTCGTCGTGGTGCTGGTCGAGCAGCTCCTTGAACTTGAACAGGATGCGCGCGCGGCGCAGCGGCGGGGTGTCGGCCCAGGCGGGGAATGC
>NZ_JBYSYA010000052.1:0-1432 GCF_058782785.1 Cupriavidus sp. FW306-01-F10A | reverse complement strand
TGAACTGACCCCCAGAAGTTGGAGACAACTTTTTGGGGTTTTTACATGGCAAAGTACACCGAGCAGTTCAAGCTGCAGGTCGTTCAGGAGTATCTGTCTGGGGATGAGGGTTTCCGGCTGCTGGCGCAGCGGCATACGCTGGACCGAGGCACCCTGCGTGAATGGGTGGCGGCCTACCGGCACCATGGGATCGCGGGCCTGAGGGGCAAGCGGGTTCTGTATACGGCGGCCTTCAAGCTGTCGGTTTTGCAGCACATGCGCGCTGAGGGGCTGTCGTTGCGGCAGGCGGCGGCGCGGTTCAATATCCGAGGCTACGGCGTCGTTGCTATATGGCAGCGACGGTATGATGCCGGGGGAGAGGAAGCCCTTTCGTCACGACGAACCCGCAATAGCCAGCCCATGCAAAAGCCACCGACTCCCAAGCCCAAGCAGGATAAAGAGCGTACCCGCGAAGAACTGATCGACGAGGTCAACTATCTGCGCGCGGAGGTGGCGTACCTAAAAAAGCTGGATGCCCTGGTTCAGGCGAAGAGAAGCGCTGCGCAGCAGAAAAAGCGCAAGTAGTGCTTGAGCTCAGGGCGCAATTCCCGTTGGCGACGCTGCTGAAGGTGGCCACGCTATCGTCGAGCACGTTCTACTACCAGAGGAAGGCGCTCCAGAGCGGTGACAAGAACCAGGATCTCAAGGCAAGGATTCGGCGGGTGTTCGAGACACACAAGGGCCGCTATGGCTATCGGCGTGTCACCGACGCCATCCGCTCGCAAGGGCTGCTGGTCAACCACAAGCCGGTGCAGCGCCTGATGCTGGAGCTAGGCCTGAAGTCGTGTGTGCGGGTGAAGAAATACCGGTCTTACCGCGGCGAATGCGGTCGCGCAGCGCCCAACGTTCTGGATCGCCAGTTCGAGGCGCAGCGCCCGAACCAAAAATGGGCTACGGACGTGACCGAGTTCAGGGTCGCAGGCCAAAAGCTGTACCTGTCGCCGGTGCTGGATCTGTGCACGGGCGAGATCGTCGCCTACGAGACAGCCAAGCGGCCGCACTTCGAATTGGTCACCAACATGCTGCACAAGGCCATTGCGCGGCTCGGACCTGACGATCGGCCTCTGCTGCACTCCGACCAGGGCTGGCACTACCGCATGCCGCGCTACCAGCGGCTGCTGGCGCAACGCGCCATCACGCAAAGTATGTCGCGCAAGGGCAATTGCCTGGATAACGCCGCCATGGAAAGCTTCTTCGGCACACTAAAGGCCGAGTTCTTCCATACAAGCCAGTTCTGCAGCATCACCGAACTCGAGGCAGGGTTGCATCGATACATTCACTACTACAATCACGAACGCATCAAGCTGAAGCTCAAAGGACTGAGCCCCGTACAGTACAGGGCTCAGTTCGGTTCCACCTAGCTTTGACTCTCCAACTTTACGGGGTCAGTTCA
>NZ_JBYSYA010000051.1:0-1569 GCF_058782785.1 Cupriavidus sp. FW306-01-F10A | reverse complement strand
TAGACACCGGCGGAATCCCGACTGTAGTAGAAGGTTGCAATATCGTTCGGCGTACGAATATCTTGTACGTTGTGTCCTGCAGCAACATATCGTGCCAAGGCTGCCTCATAGCCTCCCTCGCCAAAATAGTCGCTATTGATCGTCACCGAGGGGATTGGAAGACTGTTGTAGACCTGCGTATCCAGGTTGTTCTTTAGCGCAAACGTCTGTGCCATCCCACCGCCTAAACTATGGCCGGTAGTCGAGAATGAGTACCCCTCATATATTGGGTCGGCGCGTAGCGCCTCAAGGGCTGTCTGCGCCTGCGCTTGGATCTTGAAGAACTCGCTGGATCCGTTGTTGAGGAGGTCGGACGTCCAATTCGACAGGGCGTCCGATCCCTTGAATGAAAAAACTATCTGATTGTCCGTCGCGTTAATGAACACCTCGAATCGATTCTCGATAGTTCCAGACGCGTTGGTTTGCGAATTCCAATCAACTCCAAATTGAGCAACGCCTTCTCCGCCATTCGGGTATGAGATGGACAAGTCCATCTTCTCCCACCCCTTTGGTACATCAACAATGGGGTCTAGGTACGAGTTATTGGCCAGCGCCATGCCGGCATGCTGATCGGGAAGGGAAACTCTGCTGCTCACCATAGCAAACGGACTCAATATGAACAATCTTTCGCGGTTGTGCGCACTTCGGCTGACGCCTCACACGCCGCATTCTTTTCGCGCCAATAACGCTCACGTTCGGCATCGGGCTTTAGAACATAGGTGAATGAACCATCCAAATTACGGCGCGTTCGGCCATCACGAAAAGCTGGCCATACCCAGCGGGCGGGTGATCTGAAAACAAGGCATTGTTTGTTGACCGAGGCCATTGCGTTGTAGAGTGGCTGCGCGTATGAGCAGCGGGATTTCATCCCTCGTTCAAGCCACTCAAGACCCCTCTTCATGTCTTGTTGTTCGCGTGGCAAGTAGACCCCCTTCGTGTATTGCGGAGCACCGCGACCATCAAATAGCATCAGCCCCAACGCAATCATCGCGTCGCTCGAGCCGTTATCGGCAGCCTTCTGGTAGAGGTCTCTGATCGCCACTGGGTCACTGATGCGGTGTTCCCCGATCCACCCTTCCGCATTGGCAAGCGCGAATAGATAATCTCCCATCGGATCACCTTGAGCTTGCAGGGAGCGGATCTGTTCAATTTGTTCCGCGCGCAGCTTCGTAATGCGTTCGCGCGTAGCTGCTTGATCAAGGCTGTTCGCCGTTGAAGTGGTTCCACTTACAATTGCCCCACACCCCGCTAGCAATAACCCGCTCACCGCACATACTTGGCATACCGATCGGAAGATGGAAAGGCGACGCCAAGCGCCGATATATGACTTCCAAAATGGAAGGGGCGTTTGCCTGCGTCGGCGCGAACTCGTGAGAAGCATTCACACCCCCGTCTCGAAGGTGGGCACCAAAGAGTCAGCGGCTTCGGTCTTGACGGTGACGACCGATGAGGCAAACCTCGTAGTGAGGCTTGCACGAAAAATGATGTTGCTCATACTGCAAAACTCCTGCTTCGTTCTTGTTTTTGCCA
>NZ_JBYSYA010000050.1:0-2442 GCF_058782785.1 Cupriavidus sp. FW306-01-F10A | reverse complement strand
ATGCGCACGTTCTCCATCACCGTCAGGTGCGGGAATACCGCCGAGATCTGGAACGAACGGATCACGCCGCGCCGCGCTATCTGCGCGGGCTTTTCACGGGTGATGTCGATGCCGTTGAAAAGGATGGTGCCGGTGGTCGGCTCCAGGAACTTGGTGAGCAGGTTGAAGCAAGTCGTCTTGCCGGCGCCGTTGGGGCCGATCAACGCATGGATCGACCCGCGGCGCACCTGCAGGTTGACGTCGCTCACCGCCGTGAACCCCTTGAACTCCTTGGTGAGGTTCCGCGTTTCCAGGATGGTTTCCAGCTGGTTCATGTCTCCTGCCCGCCCTCTTGCTGAACTGCCGGGGTGATGCCCGGCACTGACAATGGTCCGAACCGGCCTTGTAGGCCCTTGCTGCCGCTTGTTCCGCCAGGCTGGCCATGGTTGCGGCCCTGCTGCGGCTTTCTGTTTTGGTGCGGGGCGGCTCCCGCGCAGGTTGCGGCGATGGCTTCGATGTGCTGCCGACGCACCCTGTGAGGCGTCTATTGTGTGCGCCTGTTGCATCGCAAAACATCGGGGTTTGCACTATGAAACATGAACCAAGTGTCAGTTTTTTTGCAAGCGCACATGAGCAGGCTGCGCCACTCGGTCACGGCCCCGCCCGCGACCACGTGGCGCGCTCATGTCAGGCGCCTGCAGCGGCTGCCGCCGGCGCCGGTTGCACCACGACTTCCGCCGCCGCCCGGCCCTGCCGGCGGTCTTCGCGGATCAGGTCGCTCGCGCGCTCGGCGATCATGATGGTCGGCGAATTGGTGTTGCCCGACGTGATCAGCGGCATCACCGAGGCATCGACCACGCGCAGGCCGTCGATGCCCAGCACGCGCAGGCGATGGTCGACCACGGCCATCGGGTCGTCGGCGCGGCCCATCTTGCAGGTGCCCACCGGATGGAAGATGGTGGTGCCGATATTGCCGGCCGCTTCGGCCAGTTGTTCGTCGGTCTGGAATGCCGCACCCGGCAGCCATTCCTCGGGCTGGAACGGCGCCAGCGCCGGCGATGCCACGATGCGGCGCGTTAGCCGGATGGAGTCGGCCGCGACCTTCCGATCCTCGTCGGTCGCCAGGTAGTTCGGCGCGATCACCGGCGCCTGGCGGAAATCCGCGCTGCCGACATGGACGCTGCCGCGCGAGGTCGGCCGCAGGTTGCAGGCACTCGCGGTAAAGGCATTGAACGCATGCAGCGGGTCGCCGAACTTGTCCAGCGACAAGGGCTGCACGTGGTACTCCACGTTCGGCCGCGCCTGCGCCGGGTCCGAGCGCGCAAAGGCGCCCAGCTGCGACGGCGCCATGCTCATCGGCCCGCTCTGGTTGAAGGCGTACTGCACGCCGATGCAGAACTTTCCCCACAGGCTCGCGGCGCGCGTGTTGAGCGTGCGCACGCCGCTGACCTTCACCACCGAGCGCAGCTGCAGGTGGTCCTGCAGGTTCTCGCCCACGCCGGCGAGCGCATGGCGCACCGGGATACCCAGCGCCTGCAGGCGCTCGGCCTGGCCGATGCCCGACAGCTCCAGCAGCTGCGGCGTATTGACCGCGCCCGCGGCCAGGATCACTTCCTGCGTGGCCGCCACCGTGTGCGGACGGCCGCCGCCGATATAGTTCACGCCGGTGCAGCGGCGCCCGTCGAAGGTCAGCCCGCTCACCTGCGCCCCGGTGACAATGGTCAGGTTGGGACGCTCCGACGCACGCCGCAGGAAGGCCTTGGCCGTGTTCCAGCGGATGCCGCGGCGCTGGTTCACTTCGAAATAGCCCACGCCGAAGTTGTCGCCGCGGTTGAAATCCTCCGTGCGCGGAATCCCCGCCTCTTCGGCGGCATCGGCAAAGCGCTCCAGGATGTCCCAGCGCAGGCGCTGCCCTTCCACGCGCCATTCGCCGCCCGCGCCATGGAATTCGCTCGGGCCGCGGTGATGGTCCTCGCTGCGCTTGAACAGCGGCAGCACATTGTCCCAGCGCCAGCCATCGTCGCCGGTGAGCCGCGCCCACTCGTCATAATCCTCGCGCTGGCCGCGCATATAGATCATGCCGTTGATCGACGAGCAACCGCCCAGCACGCGCCCGCGCGGATAGCCCAGCGAGCGGCCGTTCAGCCCGGCCTCGGCCTCGGTGCGATAGAGCCAGTCGGTGCGCGGGTTGCCGATGCAGTACAGGTAGCCCACCGGGATATGGATCCAGTGGTAGTCGTCCTTGCCGCCGGCCTCCAGCAGCAGCACGCTGACGTCCGCATCCTGTGTCAGGCGGTTCGCCAGGACACAGCCGGCCGAACCGGCCCCCACGATGATGTAGTCGAATGTCTCTGTCGCTGTTCTCGTCATCATCGTTGCCGCTTATTTCGCCACCGGCATGGTGAACTCAGCGCCCTTGGCGATCGAATCCGGCCAGCGCTGCATCACGCTCTTGTAGCGCGT
>NZ_JBYSYA010000004.1:0-375240 GCF_058782785.1 Cupriavidus sp. FW306-01-F10A | reverse complement strand
GTTGCCGCGCTGGCCGCCTTCGGCAGCGCGCGTGCGCGGCTGGCCGCCCTGGGCTTGCCGCGGCGCAGCCTGCGCTTCGCGCGCCGGGCGCTGGCGCTGGGCGCCCTCGCCTTCGTTGCCGGCCGGACGCGCCTGGGCGCGTCCGCGGCCCTGGCCTTGTCCTTGCCCCTGGCCACCACCGCCACGCTGTTGGCGGCCCTTCTGGATCGGCTCGGGCGCGATGCTCGGGTCGACCTCGAAGCCCGGCAGCACAGTCTGCTCGAGCTTGCGCTTGATCAGGCGTTCGATATCGCGCAGCAGCGCAATCTCGTCCACGCAGACCAGCGAGATTGCTTCGCCCTCGGCGCCGGCGCGGCCGGTGCGGCCGATGCGGTGCACATAGTCCTCGGGCACGTTGGGCAGGTCGAAGTTGACCACGTGCGGCAGCTGGTCGATGTCGATGCCGCGCGCGGCGATATCGGTTGCCACCAGCAGCCGCAGCGTGCCGGACTTGAATTCCGACAGCGCGCGCGTGCGCGCCGACTGGCTCTTGTTGCCATGGATCGCCAGTGCCGACAGGCCGTCCTTGGTCAGTTGCTCGGCCAGGCGGTTGGCGCCGTGCTTGGTGCGCGTGAACACCAGCACCTGGTGCCAGTCATGCTGGCGCACCAGGTGGGCCAGCAGTTCGCGCTTGCGCTCGCGGTCCACCGGATAGACGCGCTGGTCCACGGTCTCGGCCGTGGTATTGCGCCGCGCCACCTCGATCGAGGCCGGGTTGTTCAGCAGGCGGTCGGCCAGCGCGCGGATATCGTCCGAGAACGTTGCCGAGAACAGCAGGTTCTGGCGCTTGGCCGGCAGCACGTTGAGGATCTTGCGGATATCGTGGATGAAGCCCATGTCGAGCATGCGGTCGGCTTCGTCCAGCACCAGCAGTTCCACCTGCGACAGGTCGATGGTGCGCTGGGACACGTGGTCCAGCAGACGGCCGGGCGTGGCCACCACGATCTCGACGCCGCGCTTGAGCTGTTCGATCTGCGGATTGATGCCGACGCCGCCGAACATCACCATCGAGCGCAGGCGCAGGTACTTGCCGTAGTTGCGCACGCTCTCCTCGACCTGGGCGGCCAGTTCGCGCGTGGGCGTCAGCACCAGTGCGCGCACCGGCAGGCGGGCCGGACGCTGCGCGCCATTGGCGCCGCGCGCCGCGGAATCGGACAGCAGCTGCAGCATCGGCAGCGTAAAGCCGGCGGTCTTGCCGGTGCCGGTCTGCGCGCCGGCGAGCAGGTCACCGCCCTTGAGGATGGCGGGGATCGCCTGGGCCTGGATGGGAGTCGGCGTGGTGTAGCCCTGTTCGGCCACGGCACGCACAATCTTGTCGGACAAGCCGAGTTCAGAAAAAGACATGAATTGCTGCTTGGGCCATCGCTGCGCACGCGGTGCGCCAAACGCCGGATGGCTCCTGGTAATCGGATCGGAATCGGAACGCGAACGCCGGGAAGCCGGCATGGCAGGGCACCGGCCCGCCCGCGAAGGAAAGAGCGGTAGTGTACCAGTCCGGGACCAGCGGGTTCTGCACCGCGCGCGGCCCCGCATGCGCGCCGGCGCACATCGGATCTGCGCGGGTGGCGCTGCGCTATCATGACAGCCTCTGCCCGCCCCCTCTCCGGCTCCGCACCCGCGCCACATGTGCCCCGGAAAGCCGCCATGCGCTTGCGTTTCCTCGAAGACCAGGAAGTCACCCTGTTCGCGGCCATCCCGGTCGGGATCGTCGCGGCCATTGCCACCACGCTGTTCAAGGAGGCGCTGGATGGCGCGGGCGTGGTCCTGTTTTCCAGCCATGCCGACGTGGTCGCCGTATTCGCCACGCTGGCGCTGGCGTGGCGCGTGGTGGTGCCGGCCGTGGGCGGCGCGCTGGCGGGCGGCCTGCTGGTGCTGGCCAATCGCCTGGCCGGCAGCCACGGCGGCGCCACCGACTACATGGAAGCGGTGGCCAACGGCAGCGGCCGCCTGCCGGTGCGGATCACCTTGCTGCGCGCGCTCTCGTCGTTTTTCTCGATCGTCAGCGGCAGCTCGGTCGGCAAGGAAGGCGCGATGATCCAACTGGCGGCGCTGTGCGGCTCGCTGTTCCCGTCGACCCGGCTGGAACGCGGCGGCGGCTCGAACATGCGTCGCATGCTGACCGCCTGCGGGGCCGCGGCGGGCCTTGCCACCGTTTATCACACCCCCTTCTCCGCTGCCGTCTTCGTTGCCGAAGTGGTGTTCGGGGCGCTCGCGGTGCAGCGCCTGATGCCGCTCTTCCTGGCTTCGGTGGCCGGTGCCATGGTCAGCCAGTGGCACGGCGGCCTGCAGCCGCTCTACCCGGGCCTGGATATCGCCCCCGACCTGCGCCCGCACATCCTGCTGGCCGCGGCCGCGCTGGGCGTGGCCGCCGGCATTGCAGGAGCGCTGTTCATGCGTGCGGCGGGCTTTGCGCGCAGCCGCTTTGCAGCGATGCCTGGCGGCCCGGTGGCCCGGCTGACGCTGGGCGGGGCGCTGGTCGGCGTGCTCGCGATGGCGGTGCCCGAGGTGGTTGGCAACGGCTATTCCACCATCCAGACCATCCTGCAGGAGCAGCCGCTGAGCGTGCCGGTGGCCGGCGTGCTGCTGGCCAAGCTGGTGGCTACGGTGATCAGCATGGGCTCGGGGGCGGTCGGCGGCGTGTTCACGCCTTCGCTGTTCGTGGGGGCGGCGCTCGGGCAGTTGCTGGCCATCGGCATGCAGGACACGGCGGCCGCTGCGGCGCCGCTGCTGCCGCTGGTGGGCATGAGCGCGTTCCTGGCGGCCACCAGCCAGGCGCCGCTGATGTCGGTGCTGATGGTGTTCGAGATGACGCTGGCGCCCGCGCTGCTGCTGCCGTCGATGATCGGCGCAGTGGCGGCGTACTACACCGCGTCACGCTGCCAGACGCTGTCTCTGTACAGCGTGATCGCCGAGCGCGCGCAGGCCTCGGCCGCGGCCGAACACGCCCGCACGCTGACGCTGGCGGGCCTGTGCGACCCGACCGATACCGTGCTCGACCCGAACGCCACCCTGGCGGCCGCGGCCGACAAGTTTGCCGAGACCGGGACGCGCTACCTCTATCTGGTCGAAACGGATGGCCGCCTGCTGGGCGCGCTGTCGATCCATGCGCTGCAGCGCGCCCAGCGCGAGGGCGCCGCGGACGACGTGCTGGCGCTGGCCGAACGCGACTTCCCCGCACTGACCCCGGATTCGGGCCTGCGCGACGCCCTGGCGGTGTTTGCCGAGCACGGCATCAACCGCATCCCGCTGGTGCGCGACAGCGCCGGCCGCGAACTGATGGGCACGGTGTCCAAGCAGCGTGTGCTGCAAGAGGCATCCTGCCTGTTCTGAGCCCCGCCGCATCGCCGACCCTGTCAGGCCGCCAGCGGGGTAAAATGCCGGGTTGCGCCCGCCTTTGGGCCATTCCCGCCAACGCGTCGACCCATTAGTCGGAGTTCTCCCCCATGCCAGCAGGTCGTGATGCGCGCCGCGAGGCGCCGGAGTCTGTCCAACCCGGGCGCGCCCGCAGGCTGTTGCCAGCGCTGGCCTGCGCCGCCGCCCTGCTGCTCGGTGCGGCAAGCGCGATGGCCCAGCCGGTGCGGGCGATCCCGGACGATGCGCAGGCGGCCAGGCTCGTTATCGCCACGCCGTCTGCCGGTGCCCCGCAGACGGCCACGCTCGACGGCAAGACCGTCGGCGTGGCGCCGGGCCTGCGCCTGTTCGGCACCGACAACCAGTTGCTGGCCAGTGCCGCGGTGGCGGGCCAGAAGCTGCCGGTGCGGTACAAGCTGGACCTGTACGGCCAGTTGCTGACCGCCTGGGTGCTGAGCGAGCCGGAACAGAAGGCGCTGAAGAAGAAATCGTAGTCCCCCGGAAGTGCGACCGGCGTACCCCACGCGCCGGCCGTGTTGTTGCAACACCCTGATGCCCCCAGGTCAACCACTGAGATCGGCATATGAAGAAAGTTTTCGTCAAGACGTACGGCTGCCAGATGAACGAGTACGACTCGGACAAGATGGTCGACGTCCTCAACGCCAGCCAGGGGCTGGAACCCACCGACAACGTCGAAGACGCCGACGTGATCCTGTTCAACACCTGTTCGGTGCGCGAGAAGGCGCAGGAGAAGGTGTTCTCGGAACTCGGCCGGATGAAGGCGCTGAAGGCGGTCAAGCCTGACCTGGTGATCGGCGTGGGCGGCTGCGTGGCCAGCCAGGAAGGCGCCAGCATCGTCTCGCGCGCGCCCTATGTCGACGTGGTGTTCGGCCCGCAGACGCTGCACCGCCTGCCCGACCTGATCGCGCGGCGCCAGCGCACCGGCCAGTCGCAGGTGGATATCTCCTTCCCCGAGATCGAGAAGTTCGACCACCTGCCGCCGGCACGCGTCGAAGGCCCGAGCGCCTTTGTCTCGATCATGGAAGGCTGCTCCAAGTACTGCAGCTACTGCGTGGTGCCCTACACCCGCGGCGAGGAAGTGTCGCGCCCGTTCGAGGACGTGCTGGCCGAAGTCGCCGGCCTGGCCGAACAGGGCGTGCGCGAAGTCACGCTGCTGGGCCAGAACGTCAACGCCTACCGCGGCAAGATGGGCGACACCACCGAGATCGCCGACTTTGCGCTGCTGATCGAGTACGTGGCCGAGATTCCCGGCATCGAGCGCATCCGCTACACCACCAGCCACCCGAAGGAATTCACCTCGCGCCTGGTCGAGCTGTATGGCCGCTGCGACAAGCTGGTCAACCACCTGCACCTGCCGGTGCAGCATGCGTCCGACCGCATCCTGATGGCGATGAAGCGCGGCTACAGCGTGCTGGAGTACAAGAGCATCATCCGCAAGCTGCGCGTGCTGCGCCCGGATATGTCGATGTCTTCGGACTTTATCGTCGGCTTCCCCGGCGAGACCGATGCCGACTTCGAGAAGCTGATGGCGATGATCGAAGAGATCGGCTACGACACCTCGTTCTCGTTCATCTTCAGCCCCCGCCCGGGCACGCCCGCTGCCAACCTGCACGACGACACCCCGCACGAGGTCAAGCTGCGCCGGCTGCAGCGGCTGCAGGCCACCATCGAGGAAAACGTGCAGCGCATCAGCCAGAACATGGTCGGCACGGTGCAGCGCATCCTGGTGGAAGGCCCCGCGCGCAAGGATCCGACCGAGCTGCACGGGCGCACCGAGAACAACCGCGTGGTCAACTTTGCGCTGCCGGGCGTGCCGCAGGCAGGCCGCGACCGGCTGGTCGGCCAGCTGGTCGATGTCAGCATCACGCAGGCCTTCCCGCACTCGCTGCGCGGCGAGATCGTGGTTCGGCAGTAACCAGGCACCATCCAGCGAGGCCATCGCCAACCGATGAAAATCCCTTCCGCAGAATTCGTCGCCCCCAAGGACGACAACACCCGGCTGCAGAACCTGTGCGGGCCGCTCGACGAGAACCTGCGCCAGATCGAGCAGGCGCTGGACGTGAACATCCAGCGCCGTGGCCACCGCATGACGGTGCGCGGCGGCAACGCGCAGGATGCGGCAACGGCGCTGGAGCGCTTCTACAACCAGGCGCGCACGCCGCTGTCGATCGACGACGTGCAACTGGGCCTGGTGGAAACACGCCAGCTGTCCGCGCATGGCAGCTACCTGCCCGGCAACGGCGACAATGTCGAAGAGCGCGAGATCGGCGACGAATCGCCGGTGCTGCACACGCGCCGCACCGGCCTGCAGGGCCGCACCGTGGCGCAGCGCGACTACCTGCGCAATATCCTGTCGCACGACCTGACCCTGGGTGTCGGCCCTGCCGGCACCGGCAAGACCTACCTGGCAGTGGCGTGCGCGGTCGACGCGCTGGAGCGCGACGCGGTCAAGCGCATCGTGCTGACCCGCCCGGCGGTGGAAGCCGGCGAGCGCCTGGGCTTCCTGCCCGGCGACCTGGCGCAGAAGGTCGACCCCTACCTGCGCCCGCTGTATGACGCGCTGTACGACCTGCTCGGCTTCGACCGCACGCAGAAGATGTTCGAGCGCCAGATGATCGAGATCGCGCCGCTGGCCTACATGCGCGGGCGCACGCTGAACCATGCCTTCATCATCCTGGACGAGGCGCAGAACACCACGCCCGAGCAGATGAAGATGTTCCTTACGCGCATCGGCTTCGGCTCCAAGGCGGTGATCACCGGCGACACCACCCAGATCGACCTGCCCAGGGGGCAGAAGAGCGGCCTGGTGGAGGCGCTGCACGTGCTGCGCGACGTGCGCGGCATTGCCTGCACCCGCTTTACCAGCATCGACGTGGTGCGCCATCCGCTGGTGGCCCGCATCGTCGATGCCTATGACGAATACCACGCCCAGCACAAGGACGCTTAATTGAAATCCCAGAAATCCAAGTCTTCCGCCGTGAGCCTGACCCTGTTCGACGGCGACGGCCGCGCGCGCAAGAGCGCCGCGCACGCGCTGCGCGTGCAGCTGCCCGACGGCCGCAGCCTGACGCTGGACCTGTCGCAGGCAGCCGACGGCGTGGTCGCGCTGCTGGCCGAGCACACCGACACCAACCAGCAGGCTGGCCTGCTGGTGCGCCCGGACAACCATGACTCGCTGTCGGTGGCCGTGACCGCCACGCCGGTGGTCACCACCACCGGCACGCCGGCCACTCCGCCCGGGCTGGAGCTCGAGATCCAGAACGGCGACGGCGTCGGCAAGCGCGCCGGCCTGCCGCCGCGCCGCAAGATCGAGACCTGGGTCAAGTCGGCGCTATATGCCGACGCCGCGCTGACCATCCGCTTCGTCGACGAGGAAGAAGGCCGCACGCTGAACCGCACCTATCGCGGCAAGGATTACGCCACCAATGTGCTGACCTTTGCCTATGCGGAGAACGAGGAAGACCCGGTCACGGGCGATATCGTGCTGTGCTGCCCGGTGGTGGAAACCGAGGCGCGCGAGCAGCGCAAGCCGCTGGAAGCGCACTATGCGCACCTGATCGTCCACGGCGTGCTGCACGCGCAAGGCTACGAGCACGAGGAAGACGTCGAAGCCGAGGAAATGGAAGCGATCGAGACCGAAACGCTGCTGGCGCTCGGTTACGCCGACCCCTACCACAGCGACCGCGCCGCGTGATCCCCGCGTAATCCCTTTCTCACGGGCGGCGCCGACCGGGCGCCGCATGCTGCACATATCGTCGCAGGACACCGCCCGCCGTCACGGGACGGCCAGGCTTTTAGTGTATCCTTCAGACGATCTCCACCACGCGCTCGCCGCGAAATGAACGACCCTTATCCCAGTTCGAAGCCCGCTTACCTGAAGCAGGCCGATCGTCCCAGATCGCTTCTCGAACGCCTGTCAGACCTGATTTCCCCCGAGCCGGACACCCGCGCGGAATTGCTCGAAGTGCTCCAGGAAGCGCATGAGCGCAACCTGATCGACGCCGACTCGCTGTCGATGATCGAGGGCGTGTTCCAGGTCTCCGAACTGACCGCGAGCGACATCATGGTGCCGCGCGCGCAGATGGATATGGTCAATATCGCGGATGCCCCGGAGGCGTTCATCCCCTTCATGCAGCAGACCGCGCACTCGCGCTTTCCGGTCTATGAAGGCAGCCGTGACAACATCATCGGCATCCTGCTGGCCAAGGACCTGCTGCGCTACTACACCGACCCCGCCTTCGACCTGCGCGAGACCCTGCGCCCGGCGGTGTTCATCCCCGAGTCCAAGCGCCTGAACATCCTGCTGCGCGACTTCCGCATCAACCGCAACCATATCGCCATGGTCGTCGACGAGTACGGCGGCGTGGCCGGCCTGGTGACGATCGAGGACGTGCTGGAGCAGATCGTCGGCGACATCGAGGATGAGTTCGACCTCGACGAAGACCAGGACAATATCCTGCCAATGCCCGACGGCAGCTGGCGCGTGCACGGCCTGACCGAGATCGCCCAGTTCAACGACGCCTTCGGCACCGCCTTCTCCGACCACGACGTCGATACCGTGGGCGGGCTGCTGTCCAACCACGTGGGCCACGTGCCCCACCGCGGCGAGGTCATCACCCTGCCGCCGATCCGCTTCGAGGTGCTGCGCGCCGACGCGCGCCAGGTGCACCTGCTGCAGGTGCACCGGGAATCCAACGGCGACAACGCGGGCGCGGCCGGCGCATGAAGCGTTCCGCCCCGATCCTCAACGGCGCCGCCGCTGCCGACGCCGCCCCGGCGGGTGTGCCTGGCACGCGCGCGCATTCGCGCACGGCGACCATGGCGCGGCTGCTGCTGGCCGGCGTGCTCGGCATCGCCCATACGCAAGCCTTCGCCCCCCATGACTGGTGGTGGCTGCAGATCCTGTCGCTGGCCGGCCTGGCCGCGCTGATGGCCGACGCGCCGCGCGCGCGCCTGGCCGCCGCCACTGGCTACGCCTTCGGGCTGGGCTGGTTCCTGTCCGGCATCTGGTGGCTCTATATCAGCATGCACGTCTACGGCGAGATGCCGGCGTGGATGGCCGCGCTCGCGGTGGTGCTGTTCTCTGGCTTCCTGTCGCTCTACCCGGCGCTGGCCGGCGCGCTGTGGCATCGGCTGACGGCGCGCCTGCCCGGGGCCACGCTGCTGGCGCCGCTGGCCTTCGGCGCTGCCTGGGGTCTCACCGAATGGCTGCGCGGCGTGGTGTTTACCGGCTTCCCGTGGCTGTCGGGCGGATATGCCCATGCCGATGGCCCGCTGGCCGGCTTCGCGCCGCTGCTTGGCGTATACGGCATCGGCGCCCTGGCAGCCGCGGTGGCGGCACTGCTGGCGGCTGCCGTACGCGGGCTGGGCCGCGGCGAGCGCGGCCGGGCGCTGGGCGCCTTGGCACTGGCACTGGCCCTGCCCGCCGCGGGCGCCGCGCTGGCGCCGCTGGCCTGGACCACGCCCGCCGGCAAGCCGCTGTCGGTGCGGCTGCTGCAAGGCAACGTGGCCCAGGACATCAAGTTCGAGCCCGCCGGCATCCAGCGCTCGATCGAGCTGTACCGCGACATGATCACCGCCGCGCCGGCCGACCTCGTGGTCACGCCGGAAACCGCGTTCCCGGTCATCCTGCAGGAGCTGCCGGTCGACGTGGCCGTGGCGGTGCGCGACTACGCGCTGGCCAGCGGCACCACGGTGCTGTTCGGCGCCGCCGGCGCCGACTCGCCGGTGGACTTCACCAACAGCGTCTTCGGCCTGGGCCCCGAGACCGAACGCCTGTACCGCTACAACAAGCACCACCTGGTGCCGTTCGGCGAATTCATCCCGCTGGGGTTCCGCTGGTTCGTCGACATGATGAAGATGCCGCTGGGCGACTTCCGCCGCGGCGGGCTCGACCAGGCCTCGCTGCCGGTGCGCGGCGTGCGCGTGGCGCCCAATATCTGCTACGAGGATCTGTTCGGCGAGGAGATCGCGCAGACGCTGCGCCAGCAGCCGGCGCCGGCCAATGTCCTGGCCAACCTGACCAACCTGGCGTGGTTCGGCGACACCATCGCGCTGGACCAGCACCTGCAGATCTCGCGCATGCGCGCACTGGAAACGCGCCGGCCGATGCTGCGCTCGACCAATACCGGCATGACTGCGGTGGTGCGTCCGGACGGCTCGGTGCAGCAACGCCTGCCGACCTTCACGGTCGGCACGCTGGCGGCCGAGGTGCAGGGCATGCAGGGCTTGACGCCCTATATCCGCTGGGGGAACGCGCCGGTGCTGGCGCTGTTTGCACTGGTGCTGGGGCTTGCTGCCTGGCGTATGCGCAAGCTGCGCGGTGCAGGCTGAAGGCACAGGCTGGCGCAGGCACCGGACGCGGCGGGATCGCCGCCGCCGTCCGGCGCTGGATTGCGGTGCCGGTGGTGGCGCCTCAGGTGAGCGCCAGCCGGTTCAGTTCAGCAGCCCGGTCGCCACGGACACGGTGGCCGCGGCGATCATGACCGCGATTGCGACCAGGTAAGGTTTGCGAGAAAGAAGTGCCATGATGCCAAGTCCCCATCAATAATCAGTTACCGACAAACGGCCACTGCGGTGCCAGCCAGCAGCCGCCGTGCCCGCCATGCCGGCACGGACTGTCAATCGCAACGCTCTGAAACGGGTTGCTTACTCATACTGTATACAAAAACGTTATCGGCCAGCAGCGGCCAAACCTGAAATCCGCCTCGGTATTTTCCCGATGCGTTGCGTAGGACCGACATTGGCGGGCATCCTCCACCATCGGTGCGTGACCTAGCCGGCCCCGCCAAACGGGGCGCCTCGCCAAAAAGCCGATAGAATTCAGGGTTTGGCAAAATCCGCATGCGCCGGCTCCGGCACGCGCCGCGCGGCCTGCATGCCGGGCGCCGCGACCGCGCCCGGGTGCCTCTACCTAGTCTTCATATGCTGACCTTCCAACAAATGATTCTGACCCTGCAGGCCTATTGGGACCGGCAGGGCTGCGCGCTGTTGCAACCCATCGATCTGGAGGTCGGCGCCGGCACATCCCACGTACACACCTTCCTGCGCGCGCTCGGCCCCGAGCCGTGGCGCGCCGCCTACGTGCAGCCGTCGCGCCGCCCCAAGGACGGCCGCTATGGCGAGAACCCCAACCGCCTGCAGCACTACTACCAGTACCAGGTGGTGCTCAAGCCCGCGCCGGAGAACATCCTGGAGCTGTACCTGGGCTCGCTCGAGGCGCTCGGCCTGGACCTGAAGCAGAACGACATCCGCTTCGTCGAGGACGACTGGGAGAACCCCACGCTGGGTGCCTGGGGCCTGGGCTGGGAAGTCTGGCTCAACGGCATGGAAGTGACGCAGTTCACCTACTTCCAGCAGGTGGGCGGGATCGACTGCAAGCCCATCACCGGCGAGATCACCTACGGCATCGAACGCCTGGCGATGTACCTGCAGAAGGTCGAGAACGTCTATGACCTGATCTGGACCGAGTGGGTCGAGAACGGCGAGACGCGCCGCCTGACCTATGGCGACGTGTACCACCAGAATGAAGTCGAACAGTCGACCTACAACTTCGAGCACAGCAACACCGAGATCCTGTTCCGCCATTTCGCCGAGCACGAAGGCGAGGCCAAGCGGCTGATGGGCAACGGCGAAGGCACCGAGGAAGGCCAGGCCGCCGGCACGCGCCTGGCGCTGCCCGCCTACGAGCAGGTGCTCAAGGCCGCCCACACCTTCAACCTGCTGGACGCGCGCGGCGCGATCTCGGTGACCGAGCGCGCGGCGTATATCGGCCGCATCCGCAACCTGTCGCGCCAGGTGGCGCAGGCCTACTACGACTCGCGCGAGGCCCTCGGCTTCCCGATGTGCGGCAACGGCGGAGCCCGGGCATGACGCAACTGGCGCGCAGCGCGTTGTGCTGCGCCACGGCGATCGCCGCGCTCGCCGCCGCCGGCAATGCCATCGGCGCGCGCGCGCAGGCGGCACCCAGCGCGCAGGTGCTGATGCTGCCGGCCGAACTGAGCAATGTGTGCGAGGCCGATCCGCAGGCGCTGCAGCTGGCCATGGCGCGCCAATGGCGCCCGTCGCTGAATGCGCTCGACCAGTGGACGCAGCTGGTGCGCTCGTTCTCGTGCGACCTGTCCGGCCAGCGCGACCTGGGCTGGCACCGCGTGCCGCTGCGCGCCTATGAAAGCGCGATCCGCTACCCGCTGACGTGGGTGGAGATGGAGACCCACAACGGCCGCACCCGCCGCACGGTCAAGACTTACTACTCGGCGGCGCAGCTGCCGCCGAAGATCGATTTCTGGGTGGGCGGGCGCATCGACGAGATCCGCTACGACAAGCGCCTGCGCCGCATCGACGCACGCTTCCCGGCTGCAGGCAGCCGCGGCGGCGGCAACGGCGCGGCCAGCGCCGCGGCGGCCGCGCAATGCGCCTACACCACGCTGCAATTCCGGCAACAGAACGGCCTGTGGCTGCTGTCCGGAGTGGAACCTAATCTTTCGCCACGCTGCTGATAAGCGGCGCGCGCTACAACCTGTTGGATACGATTCATGTCGCAACCCATGACCGACTCGCTGCTGATCGAACTGTTCACCGAAGAGCTGCCACCCAAGGCGCTGGCGCGCCTGGGCGACGCCTTCGCGCAGGGCCTGTTCGCCGGCCTGGGCGAGCGCGACCTGCTTGAGCCGGGCGCCACCGTGACGCCGTTCGCCACCCCGCGCCGCCTGGCCGCGCTGGTGTCGGGCGTGCGCCGCAGCGCGCCGGACCGCGAGCAGCGCGAGAAGGTCCTGCCGCTGTCGGTGGCGCTGGACGCCAACGGCGAGCCCACCGCGCCGCTGGCCAAGAAGCTGGCTGCGCTGGCCAAGTCGGTCGGCGTTGCCGAGATCGACTGGCAGTCGCTGGAGCGCGCCTCCGACGGCAAGGCCGAGGCCTTCTTCTACCGCTATACCGCACGCGGCGCCGAACTGGCTGCCGCGGTGCAGGCAGCGCTGGAAGACACCATTGCGAAGCTGCCGATCCCCAAGGTCATGAGCTACCAGCGCCCGGACGGCAGCACCGTGCATTTCGTGCGCCCGGCGCACAGCCTGATCGCACTGTTCGGCGCCGAGATCCTGCCGGTGACGCTGCTGGGGCTGCAGGCCAGCAACCTGACCCAGGGCCACCGCTTCCTGTCGCATGGCGTGATCGAGATCGCGCATGCCAATGACTATGCGCAGCGGCTGGAATCCGCCGGCCACGTGGTCGCCAGCTACGCCGAGCGCCGCGAGCGCATGCGCGCCGCGCTGCTCAAGGAAGCCGGCGCCGACCAGGTGATCATGCCCGAGCCGCTGCTCGATGAAGTCAATTCGCTGGTGGAATGGCCGGTGGTCTATGCCTGCCATTTCGAGGAAGCCTTCCTGGCAGTGCCGCAGGAATGCCTGATCCTGACCATGCAGACCAACCAGAAGTACTTTGCGCTGACCGATGCCGACGGCCACCTGCGCAACCGCTTCCTGATCGTGTCGAACCTGGCCACCGAGACGCCGCAGTCGATCATCACCGGCAACGAGCGCGTGGTGCGCCCGCGCCTGGCCGATGCCAAGTTCTTCTTCGACCAGGACCGCAAGAAGACGCTGGCGTCGCGCGTGCCGCAGCTGGCCAGCGTGGTCTACCACAACAAGATCGGCACCCAGCTGGACCGCGTGCAGCGCCTGCAGCAGATCGCCGGCCATATCGCCGATGCGCTCAACGCAGTCGGCGTGCCTACCGACAAGGCCGCCGCGATGCGCGGCGCCGAACTGGCCAAGGCCGACCTGCTGACCGACATGGTCGGCGAGTTCCCCGAGCTGCAGGGCACCATGGGCACGTACTATGCCCGCCACGACGACGAAGCCGAAGACGTGGCGCTGGCCTGCTCCGAACACTACCGACCGCGCTTTGCCGGCGATGCGCTGCCCGCAGGTGCGGTCAGCACCGCCGTGGCGCTGGCCGACAAGCTCGAGACCCTGGTCGGGATCTGGGGCATCGGCCTGCAGCCCACCGGCGAGAAGGATCCGTTCGCGCTGCGCCGCCATGCGCTGGGCATCCTGCGCATGCTGATCGAAAAGCCGCTGGCGCTGTCGCTGACGTCGATGCTGGCGCTGACGCAGCAGGCCTTTGCCGGCATCGCTGCAGTCAAGCCGGCACCCGAGGCGATCGCCGACTTCCTGTACGACCGCGTGCGCGGCTACCTGAAGGACAAGGGCTACACCACCAACGAAGTCGAGGCCGTGGTCAGCCTGCGCCCGGACCAGCTGCACGACATCCTGGGCCGCATGGAAGCCGTGCGCACCTTTGCCGCGCTGCCCGAGGCCGAGGCCCTGGCCGCCGCCAACAAGCGCATCACCAACATCCTGCGCAAGAACACCGAGCCGGTCGGCACGGTCGATCCGACGCTGTTCCGGGAAGAGGCCGAAGGCGCGCTGCACGCCGCCATCGAGCGCGTGCGCCCGGCCGTGGAAGCCGCCTTCGCCAGCGGCGATTTCACCGCCGCGCTGCGCGACCTGGCCCAGCTGCGCGATGCCGTCGACCGTTTCTTCAATGATGTGATGGTGATGGCCGAGGACGCGCAGCTGCGCGCCAACCGCCTGGCGCTGCTGGCTTCGCTGCACGCGATGGCCAACCGCGTGGCCGACATCTCCAAGCTGGCCGCCTGATCTCAGCCACCGGAGCCGCACATGCCGCAGACGCCGCCCAAGTTTGTCATCCTGGACCGCGACGGGGTGGTCAACCTCGACAGCGACCAGTTCATCAAGACGCCCGATGAATGGGTGCCGATAGACGGCAGCCTTGAGGCCATCGCCGCGCTGAACCAGGCCGGCTACCGCGTGGTCCTCGCCAGCAACCAGTCCGGCATCGGCCGCGGGCTGTTCGAGATGAGCGCGCTCAACGCCATGCACGAGAAGATGCACACGTTGCTCGCGCGCCTGGGCGGGCGCGTCGACGCGGTGTTCTTCTGCCCGCATACCGCCGCGGACGGCTGCGATTGCCGCAAGCCCAAGCCCGGCATGCTGGAGCAGATCAGCGAGCGCTTCGGCATCGAGCTCCGCGGCGTGCCCATCGTTGGCGATTCGTTGCGCGACCTGGAAGCCGGCGTGGCGGTCGGTTGCGCGCCGCACTTGGTACGCAGCGGCAAGGGCCAGAAGACCCTCGACCAGGGCGCCCTGCCGCCGGGCACGCAAGTGCACGACGACCTGCTCGCGTTTGCGCGCTGGCTGACCGGCAACGGCGGCGCACAGCGCCCGCCCACTCATAGCGCCGGCTGACCGCCCGCATCCATTCCCTATTCGCACCCCCGCGCGCCCCCCCGCATGACGTTTCTCCGTTCCCTGTTGTTTGCGCTGTACCTGCTGGTGCTGACGCCGCCGTACGCCTGCGCCTGCTTCCTGGTGTTCCCGTTCATGAATGCCGACCAGCGCTTCCGCTTCGTGCGCGGCTGGCCCCTGCTGGTGATCTGGGCCGCGCGCGGCATCTGCGGCATCCAATACCGCATCGAAGGCCATGAGCATATGGACGTGATGCTCGACAAGCCGGTGGTGCTGCTGTCCAAGCACCAGTCAGCCTGGGAAACCGTGGCCTACGTGGCGCTGATGCCCAAGCCGCTGTGCTTCGTGTTCAAGCGCGAGCTGCTGCTGGTGCCGTTCTTCGGCTGGGCGCTGGGCATGCTGAAGATGGTCCATATCAACCGCAAGGAAGGCACCCGCGCCTTCGCCTCGGCCGCGCGCCAGGGCCGCGAGCGGCTGGCCGAAGGCGCCTGGATCATCATGTTCCCGGAAGGCACGCGCACGCCTTCGGGCCTGGAGAAGGCACGCTACAAGAGCGGCGGCGCGCGCCTGGCGGTGGAAACCGGCGCCTGGGTGCTGCCGATGGCGGTCAACTCGGGCCGGGTGTGGCCGCGCAATTCGTTCCTGAAGCACCCGGGCATGGTGACGATCTCGGTCGGCCCGGCGATCGCCTCGGCCAACAAGACCGCGGACCAGCTCAACCAGGAGGTGGCGGAATGGATCGAGCGCGACATGCGCCGCATCGATCCGCAGAGCTACCGGAGCGCGGCCCCGGCCGGGCCCGCCGCATGAAGCTGCTGCGACCCGCCACCGACGCCGACGGCGCGCAGCTGGAGCTGCCGCTGGCGGAGTCCGCCCAGGCGCCGCAGCCTGCGGCCCCGCTTGCGCCGGAGCCCCCGCAGCAGCCCGCCTGGCCGGTGCCGCAACCCAACGCACGCCTGCTGCGTATCGGCGAACGGCCGCTGCACTACACGCTCAAGCGCTCGGCGCGCCGCACCATCGGCTTCACCATCGACGACCGCGGCCTGTCGATCACGGCGCCGCGCTGGGTCACGCTGGCGGACATCGAGTCGGCCATCCTGGAAAAACAGCGCTGGATCTTCAACAAGCTGGGCGAGTGGCGCCACCGCGAGTCGCGCCGCATCCTGCCCACGGTGCAATGGCGCGACGGCGCCAGCCTGCCCTTCCTGGGGCAGCCGCTGACGCTGTCGCTGGAGTCGCCGCTCGGCGCGCTGCTGTTCGATGCCGACCGCCGCGTGCTGCACCTGGCGCTGCCGGGCCATGCCGACGAGCAGCAGATCAAGGACCGCGTGCAGGGCTGGCTGCAGCAGCAGGCGCGCCGGCTGCTGGCCGAGCGCCTCGATATCTACGCCGACAAGCTGGGCGTGCGCCACACCGGCTTTGCGCTGACCTCGGCCGCCACGCGCTGGGGCAGCTGCACCGCCGACGGCAAGATCCGGCTGAACTGGCGCCTGATGCATTTCCCGCTGTCGATGATCGACTATGTCGCCGCGCACGAGCTGGCGCACCTGAAGGAAATGAACCACGGCCCGCGTTTCTGGCAGACCGTGGAATCGATCTTCCCCGAGTTCCGCGATGCGCGCGCGCAACTGCGGGCGCACCCGCCCGAGCTGTTGCCGACATTCTGAGCGAGCGGGAGCGGGCCGGTACGTTTCGGCCAAACGCACTAAAATGGCGCCTTCCTATACCTAAAACAGTTGAAGGCCCTCAAATGCGACTCCTCCACACCATGCTGCGCGTCGGCGACATGCAGCGCTCCATCGATTTCTACACCCGCGTGCTCGGCATGCAGCTGCTGCGCCAGAGCGACAACCCTGAGTACAAGTACCGCCTCGCCTTCGTCGGCTACGGCCCCGAGAGCGAGACCGCGGTGCTGGAGCTGACCTACAACTACGGCGTCGACCAGTATGACCTGGGCACGGCCTACGGCCATATCGCGCTGGAGACCGACGATGCCGCGGCCGCCTGCGAGCGCATCCGCGCCGCCGGCGGCAAGGTCACGCGCGAAGCCGGCCCGGTCAAGGGCGGCACCACCGTGATCGCCTTTGTCGAAGACCCGGACGGCTACAAGATCGAACTGATCGAGCGCCATTCCACCCGCGACGCCAGCCGTCCCTGACGGACGCTGACGATGAGCACGCAAGCCCTGACCCGGCAGCCGCTCGACGGCATCGCCGTGGGCCTGATGGTGGTGCTGTGCGCCGCCTGGGGCCTGCAGCAGGTGGTGATCAAGGTCACCGCGCCGCTGATGGGCGCGGTGCTGCAGGCCGGCGTGCGCTCGGCGGTGGCGGCGTTGCTGGTGTTCGGCTTTGCCGCCTGGCGCGGCACGCCGCTGTGGCGGCGCGACGGCACGCTGAACGCCGGCTTGCTGGCCGGGCTGCTGTTCGGCGCAGAGTTCTTCTGCATCTTCGTCGGGCTGGGACACACCACGGCCTCGCGCATGGCGGTGTTCCTGTACACCGCGCCGATCTTCACCGCGCTGGGCCTGCATTTCGTGGTGCCGGGCGAGCGCTTGCACACCGGGCAATGGCTGGGCGTGGCGCTCGCGTTCGCGGGCATGGCGCTGGCCTTTGCCGATGGCATTGCCGCGCCGTCGGCGCAGGGCAGCACGCTGCTGGGCGATGCGCTTGGCATCCTCGCCGGCGCACTGTGGGCTGCCACCACCGTGGTGGTGCGCGCCAGCCCGCTGGCCAGCGCCCCGGCCAGCAAGACCCTGCTGTACCAGCTGGCGGTGTCCGCGGTGATGCTGCTGGCGATGGCGGTGGCCGCCGGCCAGACCGCAACCGTGCAGATCGACGGGGTGGTGCTGGCGAGCCTGTTCTACCAGTCAGTGCTGATCGCGTTTGCCAGCTACCTGACCTGGTTCTGGCTGCTGCGGCGCTACCTGGCGTCGCGGCTGTCGGTATTTTCCTTCCTGACGCCGCTGTTCGGGGTCGCCTTCGGCGTGGTGCTGATGCACGACGCGGTGGGCCCGCGCTTTGCCATGGCGGCACTCCTGGTGCTGGCCGGCATCGTGCTGGTCAATCGCCGCGCCTGAGCGGCGCGGCAAGCGCAATACTGCGGCGGCCGGAGCCGCCGCTGCCTGACGCTCAGCGGCGTGCCTCGAACGAAAACATGCCGAGCGCGTCGCGCACTTCGTCCAGCGTCTGCTGGGTCAGCGCGCGTGCCTTCGCGGTGCCCTGGCGCAGGATGTCGAACACATAGTCCGGATCCTTGGCCAGTTCTTCGCGGCGCGCGCGGATCGGGGCCAGCATGTCCTGCAGGATGCCCTCGACGCGGCGCTTGAGCACCATGTCGCCCAGGCCGCCCTTCTGGTAGTGCTCCTTCAGCGCCTTGACTTCCTCGGTGTTGGGATCGAACGCATCCAGGTAGGTGAACACCACGTTGCCCTCGACCTGGCCCGGGTCCGACACGCGCAGGTGGTTGGGGTCGGTGTACATGCTGTGCACCGCAGCCTTGATCTGCTCGGGCGAAGCCCCCAGCGCGATCGCGTTGCCCAGCGACTTGCTCATCTTGGCCTTGCCGTCGACGCCAGGCAGGCGGCCGAACTCGGGGATCAGGGCCTTGCATTCGGGCAGAACTTCGCGGCCGACCTGGTGGTTGATGCGGCGCACGATCTCGTTGGTCTGCTCGATCAGCGGCGCCTGGTCTTCGCCCACCGGCACCACGTGGGCCTTGAAGGCAGTGATGTCCGCGGCCTGCGATGCCGGGTAGCACAGGAAGCCGGCCGGGATGTCGCGGCCAAAGCCACGCGCCTGGATCTCTTCCTTGATGGTCGGGTTGCGCTCGAGCCGCGCCACCGTGACGAAGTTCAGGTACATCAGCGTCAGCTCGGCCAGCGCCGGCAGGTGCGACTGCACGGTGATGGTGGTCTTGGCCGGGTCGATGCCCACGGCCAGGTAGTCCAGCGCCACTTCCAGCACGTTGCGGCGCACCTTGTCGGGATCGTGCGCGTTGTCGGTCATGGCCTGGGTGTCGGCCAGCAGCACGTATTGCTCATGCGTGTCCTGCAGCGTCACGCGGCTCTTCAGCGAGCCGACATAGTGGCCAAGGTGCAGCGGGCCGGTGGGACGGTCGCCGGTCAGGATCACGGGACGCCGGTTGGTTTGGGTCTGGGCTGTCATGGGACGGTCTTGCACGAAATAGTCGCGGGAAACTCGGGATTCGGGAATCGGGATGTGCGGGCCTCAGGCGGCCTGTCCGGCCTGGCCGGATGGCGTACCACCGAGGCGCCGGGCCAGTTCGACATATTCGCCGACGGGCACTTCCTCGGCGCGGCGGCCGAGGTCGAAGCCCATCGCATCGAAGTCGACCTGGTCGCGCAGGAACGAGAGCGTGTTGCGCAGCACCTTGCGCCGCTGCGAGAACGCTGCAGTGACCACGTCGCCCAGCACGGTGATGTCGCAATCGGCATGCGGCGAACGCAGCCGGCCGTCGCTGTGGCGCGGCCACGGGATCATGCGGACCACGGCGGAATCGACCTTGGGCGGCGGATTGAAGGCGCCCGGCGGTACGTCCAGCACGTGTTCCATGTAGTAGCGCACCTGCAGCATGATCGAGAGCCGGCCGAAGGCCTTGCTGCCGGGTTCGGCCACCATGCGCTCCACCACCTCTTTCTGCAGCATGAAGTGCTGGTCGCGCACCTGGTCGGCGAAATCCATCAGGTGGAACAGCAGCGGGCTGGAGATGTTGTACGGCAGGTTGCCGACGATGCGCAGCGGGCGGCCGGGCACGGCGAGCTTGTCGAAATCGAACGCCAGCGCATCGCCGGCGTGGACCTGCAGGCGCTCGCCATAGCGGCGGCGCAGGCGCTCGACCAGATCGCGGTCCAGCTCAACCACCTGCATCTGCGGGATCCGTTCGAGCAGCGGGTCGGTCAGCGCGCCCAGACCGGGACCGATCTCGACCAGCACGTCGTCGGCCTGCGGGCTGATGGCATTGACGATGCCGTGGATGATGGTGTCGTCGACCAGGAAGTTCTGCCCGAATCGTTTGCGGGCCACATGGCCCTGGTGCACGTTTGAACGCATGGGTTATTCGTCCAGCTTCAGCATGGCGGCTGCAGGCCGGAATGGGTGTGGCCAGGATGGCTGCCCGTGGCACCGTTGCTGCCAGGGCGCCGGCCATTGGCGTGGCCGGCCATGGTGACCGCACTGCGGATGGCCTCGATCATGCTGCCGTGTTCGGCCTGGCCGGTGCCGGCAAGGTCGAGCGCGGTGCCATGGTCCACCGAGGTGCGGATAAAGGGCAGCCCCAGCGTGATATTCACGCCGTGGCCGAAGGTGCCGTATTTCAATGGCGCCAGCCCCTGGTCATGGTACATCGCCAGCACGCAGTCGGCATCGCGCAGGTGGCGCGGCTGGAACAGCGTGTCGGCCGGAAAGGGCCCGCGCGCGTCGATGCCGGCATCTTTTGCCTGCGCCAGCGCGGGCGTGATGATGTCGATCTCTTCGCGGCCCATATGGCCGCTTTCGCCGGCGTGCGGGTTCAGGCCCGTGACCAGGATGCGCGGCCGCGAGATGCCGAAGTAGTGGCGCAGGTCGGCATCGATGATCGACAGCGTCTGCACCAGCAGCGGCACCGACAGCGCATCGGGCACCGCGCGCAGCGGCAGGTGGGTGGTGGCCAGCGCCACGCGCAGCATGGCGCCGTCGTGCGCGGGCTGCGGGCCGGCCAGCATCATCACCACGCGCGGCACGCGGGCGCTCTCGGCCAGGTATTCGGTATGGCCGGTGAAGGGGACGCCGGCGTCGTTGATGGTGCTCTTCTGCACCGGCGCCGTGATCATTGCGGCATACCGGGGCGCGGCCTTGCCGCGCGCGCGGCAGCCGCGGATGGCGGCATCGAGCAGCTTCAGCACATAGGGGCCGTTGCGCGCGTCGAGCCGCCCGGCCTCGCACGCGACCGCCAGCGGGATATCCTCGACCACCACGTCGCCGTCGGCAATGCGCCGCTCCCAGGCGTGCGTGGCGCCCAGCGCCGCCGCGCGGTCGGCCAGCAGGCGGGCATCGCCCAGCACATGGAAGCGGTATTGCCCGCCGCCGACGCCATTGTTGGCGCCCGCCAGCTGCAGCAACGCCCCGATGGTGATATCGGGACCGATGCCGGCGGGTTCTCCGGTCGAGATGGCAAGGGCTAGCGGGTCGGGCATGTCAGGTCAGCGGATCGGGGACCGGCGCTTCAGCGCTGCCGGTTGACCCGGTACTCCACGTACGCCTGCGAACGCAGCTGGCGCACCCAGTCATCATAGGCTGCGCGCAGCTTCTGTTCGCGGACTTCGGCACGGGCGAAGTCGCGCTGCTTCTCGGGCGACATCTCGGTCTCGCGCCGGTTGAGCACCTGGATCAGGTGCACGCCGAACTGCGTGACCACCGGCTCCGAGATCTCGTTCGGGCGCAGACGGCTCATGGCCTGCTCGAACTCGGGCACCAGCTCTCCCGGCGAGACCCAGCCGAGGTCGCCGCCGTTCTGCGCCGAGCCGTCCTGCGAGAAGCGCTTGGCCGCGTCGGCAAAATCGCCGCCGTGGGTGATGCGGTCGCGCAGCGTGCTGAGCTGGCGGCGCGCCTCGGCCTCGGGCATGTTGGGGCCGGTGCGGATCAGGATATGGCGCACCTGGGTCTGGGTGATCTTCGAGGCCGCGGCCGGGCCGGATGCCGGCGCCGCGCGCTTGGCCACCAGCTTGACCACATGGAAGCCCGCCGCGCTCTCCACCACCTGCGGCGCCACCCCGCCAGCCTGCAGGTCGACCACGGCGTTGGCGAACAGTGCCGGCAGGCGGCCGATCTCGCGGAAGCCCATCGCGCCGCCCTGGGCCGCCTCGGGGCCCTCGGAGTTGGCCTGCGCCAGCTGTGCGAAGTCGGCACCGCCCTGGGCCTGCTTGAGCAGCCCTTCGGCCTTGGCGCGCTGCGCCTGCTTCTGTGCGTCCGAGGCATTCTCGGGCACGCGCACGAGGATCTGCGCCACGTTGTATTCGGTCGGGCCGCTGGCGGCGCCCTGTCCGCCGCGGGCCGCCAGGTAGTTGTCGATCTCGCCGTCGTAGACCTGCACCTTGGAATCGACCTCGCGCTCGCGCAGGCGGATCACCTGCACCTGCTTGCGCAGTTCCTCGCGGTACTTGGTCCAGGTCATGCCGCTGGCCTCGACGCGGCGGCGCAGCTCGGTCGCGTTCAGCCGGTTCTGCTGTGCCACCGATTCGATGGCACGGTCGATTTCCTGGTCGGTCACGCGGATGCCGGCCTCCTGCGCGGCCTGGGTCTGCACGCGCTCCATTACCAGGCGCTCAAGCACCTCGCCCAGCAGGTCGGCGCGCGCGGGCGCCGGGCGGCCGGCGGCACGCAGCTGGCCTTCGATTTCATCGGCACGGTCGAGCAGCTCGCGCCGCGTGATCACGCTGTTGTTGACGACCGCGACCACTTCGTCGACCAGTTGCGAACGCTTCTGGCCCCCGGCCTGGGGCACGCCCAGCTTGGGCTGGCTCGACGGCGCCGCGACGTCAGACGCCTGCGGCACGAAGATGCCACTGGAGCGCGGCGCCGTCCCGGGCGCCTTGAGCTGCGCCGCAGCCGGCACCGTCATGGCGGCCAGCACGGCCGGCAGCAGCAAGCGGTGCCAGGACGTCAGGAGAAAGGAAAACACGGCGAATTCTTGACGTTTCATCGTAATCCGTCATTCATAGTGATCGAACTGGGTCGTCGGCACCGGCTTGGCCGACACCGGCTCATAGCCGGGCACGTTCAGGCGCAGGATGTTCAACGGGTTGGAACCGATCTTGGAAAGGCCACGGAACTCCACCTGCAGGAAGACCCGCCCGGTGTAGCCTTGCGTGGTGTTGCGGAAGCGCTGGTAGACCACGCGGCCGACCCAGCAGTCGGCGGCGTACTCGACGCCGGCCAGCGCATCGACCATCTGGCTCGCGGTCAGGTCGAAGGCAAAGCGTGCGATGCCGTAGGCACGGCGCGTGATCGGCCACTGGCTTGACACCTCGAACTGGTCGATCGCGGTGTTGTCGGTCACCGAAGTCGGGCGGCGGTAGCGGTAGCCTGCATTAATCACCTTGCGCGACTCGGGCCGGTAAGAGACCGCCACGTTGCCGTAGTTGATCCGGTCGCTGTCCGGGTTGTACTGCACGCCCGCGTCCAGGTAATAGCCGCGGAACATCTGGATGGTGGTGGCCGCCAGCAGGTCCGAGAAACCCGCCTTGGGATCCGCCAGCGTGCCGTTGATCTGCACGCGCTGGCCGGTGAAGTCGTAGCGCTGCGCGATGGTGCCACGGAAGCGCTCGATTCCGGTGTCGGCTTCGATCAGGCGCGTGGTCAGGCCGCCGGTCAGCTTGTTGTTGTCGGCGACGCGGTCGTAGCCGGTGAACGGGTTCTCGCTGAAGATCTGCCCGTAGCCGAAGTCGGACTGCACCGTGTCGAACAGCGGGAACTGGCTCTGGTCGCGGAACGGGGTGTACACGTAGAACAGGCGCGGCTCCAGCGTCTGCACATAGTTCACGCCGAACAGGCGGCTGACAGTCGGTGCTTCGCGCTCGAACGTCATGCCCGAATCCAGGCTCATGGTCGGCAGCACGCGCGAGAAGTTATTCTGCGCCGTAGGCGCATTGGAAGCCGCCTCCATCTGGTACTGCGCCGCGTTGAAGGTAACCTTCGGCGTCACGAACCAGCCCGCCCGCACGATCGGGTAGCTGATGCTCGGCTGAATATACATGCGCTCGCCCTGCGGCTGCTGGAAGCCGGTGGACGTCAGCGGAATGCGGAAGCGCGTATAGTCCGCTTCCACCTGCACGTCGAAACCGCCCAGGTCATAGCGGATGTACTTGCCGTTGAGCTGCGGCACGCGCTCGTACGAGGGTTCGCTGGGACGCAGCGTCTGGAACTTCTGCACCCGCGCCAACAGCGTGAAATCCTGCCAGTTGTAGGTAACGCCGCCTTCTTGCGTGTACTGGCGTTGCGCGGACTGCGCAACGCTGCGGTTGAAGTCGTCCGGATATCGGTCGTCCGATACCCGGTTCACGTTCAGGTAGGCATTGAGCCCCTTGGCCAGGTTCTGGCTATGCTGGATCGAGTAGGCCCAGCGGTCCGAATTGGTCCTCTTGTCGTCCGGCAGGAACTCGGCGCGCAGGCGCCCGCTGTAGCCCTGACCGAGATAGCGGTACTCGCCGCCGAGCTGCAGGCCACGCTCGGTCATCAGCCGTGGATAAATGGTCAGGTCGCGGTTTGGCGCAATATTGACGTAGTACGGCGTGGTCAGGTCGAAGCCCGCACGCGAACTGTAGCCCATCAGCGGCGGCAGGAAACCGCTGCGGCGGTCGTCGTTCAGCGGAAAGCTGAACGCCGGCGCCGCCGCGATCGGCACGCCGAAGAAATTCAGCACGCCGCCGTAGGCCACGCCCACCTGGCGGTCGTTGTCCAGGTCGATCCGGTTCGCGCTGAAATACCAGTCGGCGTTGTCCGGCGAACAGGTGGTGTATGACGCGTGCCTGGCGGTGCTGCGGTCCTTGTCCAGGAAGTCGATGCGCTCGGCCTTGCCCGAGCCGCCGGTCTGCTGGAAATAATAGTCCGGCGACAGCATATAGCCTTCGTTGGCCTCGACCTTCATCCGCGCCTCGGGGCCGACCGCCAGCGTGCCGCTGCGCGACATGCGCACATTGCCCTGCGCGAAGGCTTCGTCGGTGTCCTGGTCGTAGGTCAGCTTGTCGCCCTTGATCGCACCGCCGTCACGGCGCAGCTCGGCATGGCCTTCCAGCTCGACGCCGCGCTCGCTGTAGCCGGTCATGCGGTCGGCCTCGATAAAGGTCGGGGCGTCGGAGCCGGCGTCAGACTGTTTGCCGGGTTCGGCAAGCCGCGGCACCAGTTCGCCGGATTCCACGGGAAGCGGCGGCGCTTTCGGCGCGGCTTCGAACACCGGCTCGACCTGGTCGAGATCGGGGATCGCCGAACCGGACATCTGCGCGTGTGCGCCGGCCGAAAGGCTGGCCATGGCCAGCACCAGCGGCCGCAGCGCGCCCGCGTGCAGGCCGCCGGCGCGCCTGGCTCGGGCAGGAACGCTGGTTGGGGCAGGCGAAGGCAAGGCCCTGTTGTTCGGTGATCGTCGTTGTTCGGTCATTCGCACGGGTTGTCAGTCTCGGCGTCGGCTGCGGCCCGCCTGCAAGCCGCCAGCCCCCGCCGGAGCAGGCTGCGGGGCACCGAATGGCCCCACCCGGGGGCCGCCCGGCGCCCGGGTCTGGTCGGGTATTATACGGGGCAACCTAGGGTCGCCTTCCCGCTTACTTTCGGTTTCATTTACGTTTCCACTCTGCGCCCGTTCCCCACACGTATCTGTATGGCAGCTCTCCCCCACGACCCGCGCCTGGACCAGCTCAAGGCCTGGGTATCCGGACTTGGCCCGACTTGGTCCGCCGATCCCGATTCCTGCGCCCCCGCCTCGGCCGACGCCAGCTTCCGGCGCTATTTCCGCGTCAGCACCGGCCATCCGGCGCATCCCACCGCCATCGTGATGGACGCCCCGCCGGCGCACGAGGACTGCCGCCCGTTCATCCACGTATGCGGGCTGTTCGGCGCGGCCGGCGTGACCGTGCCGACCGTGCTGGCGCAGGATCTGGAGCAGGGTTTCCTGCTGCTGGCCGACCTTGGCAACCAGACCTACCTGTCGCGGCTCGATGACTCCACCGCCCACGGCATGTACGCCGACGCGGCCGCCGCGCTGGTCCGCATCCAGGCCGCCACCCGCCCCGGCGAGCTGCCGGCCTACGACCGCGCGCTGCTGCAGCGCGAGCTCGACCTGTTCCCGCAGTGGTATGTGGCCAGGCACCTCGGCGCCACCCTGACCGAGGCTCAGCAGGCGGACCTGCGCGAAGTGACTGAAGCGCTACTCGCGAATATCCTGGCGCAGCCGCAGGTCTACGTGCACCGCGATTTCCACTCGCGCAACCTGATGGTGCTCGACGGCGGCGCCAACCCGGGCGTACTCGACTTCCAGGACGCGGTGATCGGCCCGATCACCTACGACGCGGTCTCGCTGTGGCGCGACGCCTATATCGAATGGGACGAGGAGCAGCAGCTGGACTGGCTGATCCGCTACTGGGAGCGCGCGCGCAAGGCCGGCCTGCCGGTCAGCGCCGACTTTGGCGAGTTCTATCGCGATTTTGAGTGGATGGGCCTGCAGCGCCACCTCAAGGTGCTGGGCATCTTTGCCCGCCTGTACCACCGCGACGGCAAGGACGGCTACCTGGCCAACCTGCCGCTGGTGATGAAGTACACCCGCCAGGTGGCCGGCCGCTACACCGAACTGCGCAAGCTGATCCGGCTGCTGGACGCGCTCGAAGGCGTGGCCAGCCCGGCCGGCTACACGTTCTGACGCCGTGCCCGACAACCAGCCCGTTCTGCCCGACCACCGCGCGCCCGCCATCACCGCCGCCGGCGAATGGCTGGCCGGCGCGCGCGCGCTCGCGCCGATGCTGCTGGGCGTGGTGCCGTTCGGCCTGATCTACGGCGTGCTGGCCGTCGGCGCCGGCATGCCGGCGTGGCTGGCCTGCGCGATGAGCGTGGTTGTGTTCGGCGGCGCCTCGCAGATGATCCTGACCCAGTTGTGGACTGCCGGCACGCCGGCAGTGGTGATCACGCTGACGGTGGCCATGGTCAACCTGCGCCACGCGCTGTATTCCGCCACCATCGCGCCCACGCTCGCGCACCTGCCGCGGCGCTGGAAGGCGCTGATCGCCTACCTGCTGACCGACGAAGCCTTTGCCGCGATGACGCACCGGCTTGGCGACAGCGGCCCGCGCGCCCGCTACCGCCACTGGTACTACTTCGGCGGCGGCTTCGCGCTGTGGGCCAGCTGGCAGCTGTCGACGCTGGCCGGCGTGCTGGTCGGCGCCCAGGTGCCGCGCGACTGGCCGCTCGATTTCTTCCTGCCGCTGACCTTCATCGGCATCATCGTGCCGGGCCTGAAGCACCGCTCGCACGTGGCCGCGGCGCTGGCCGCCAGCGTGCTGGCGGTGGCCTGCTACAGCCTGCCGCACAAGCTCGGGCTGATGGTGGCGGCGCTCGGCGGCATTGCCGTGGGCATGCTGGTGCTGGGCCGCGGCAACCGCCCCGGGCAACGCCCGGCCAGCCGTGGCGCCGATGCCACGCCAGGCGGAACAGCCGGCAAGGAGGCCGCATGAGTGCGATGACCCTGCTGTGGGTCTTCCTTGCCGCGGGCCTGGCGACCTTCCTGATCCGCCTGTCGTTCATCGCCGTGGAAGGCCGCGTGCGGCTGCCGTCGTGGTTCCGCACCGCGCTGCAGTTCGTGCCGGCAGCGATGCTGTCGGCGCTGATCGCCCCTGACCTGCTGATGCAGCATGGCGAGCTTGCCCTCACCCCCGCCAACGCGCGGCTGGTGGCCGGCGTGGTGGCCATCCTGATCGCCGCTCGAACCCGCAGCGTGGGCTGGACCATCGCCGGTGGCATGGCCGCGCTGCTTGCCCTGGAGGCTCTGTTCTGATGAAGGCCATGATCTTCGCCGCCGGCCGCGGCGACCGCATGCGTCCGTTGACCGATACCTGCCCCAAGCCGCTGCTGGCAGTGGGCGGCAAGCCACTGATCGTCTGGAAGATCGAGGCGCTGGCGCGTGCCGGCCTGCGCGACATCGTCATCAACCATGCCTGGCTGGGCGGACAGATCGAAGCCGCGCTGGGAGACGGCAGCCGTTTTGGCGTGCGGCTGGCCTATTCTGCCGAGGGCACTGCGCTGGAAACCGCCGGTGGCATCGCACAGGCCCTGCCGCTGCTGTCCGCGCACCCGGAGCGCGGCGAGATCTTCCTGGCCGTGTCGGGCGACATTTTCTGCGACTACGACTTCCGCAGGCTGTTGCCTCGCGCGCACGACATGGCCGGCGCGCCCGCCCCGCGCATGCACCTGGTGATGGTGCCCAACCCGGACTTTCACCCGAACGGCGACTTCACCTTGCAACCGAACGGGCTGCTGACGCTCGACGGGACACTGGCCAACGGTGGCGAACGGCTGACATTCGGCAATATCGGCCTGTACGACACGCGCCTCTTCACCGCCATCGAACCTGGCACCAAAATGCCGATGACACCCTACTACTGGGAGGCCATCGAGGCCGGCGCCGCTACCGGCGAACGCTTCGACGGACGCTGGGAGAACGTGGGCACGCCGGCGCAGCTGGCCGAGCTGGATGCGGCGCTTGCGACAGCAGCGCCTGTGGCGGCGCACGGGCGCTAGGTCGACTGACTGGGCGGGGGCTGGCAAGGCGCCCGGACGATCCCGCGGCCAGCGAGGCGCCAGCGGCGGTAGAATCGCCCTGATCCTCCTCATCCCAGGCCCTACCATGTCCTCACCCGACAACGCCCTCCTCGCCGCCTGCCGCGACCGCCGCGCCCGTGTGCTGCAGCACCTGCGCGCCGGCGGCGGCGGCGTGGCGATCCTGCCCACGGCGCCGGAAGCCATGCGCAACCGCGACAGCGACTACCCGTACCGGCACGACAGCTATTTCTATTACCTGAGCGGCTTTACCGAGCCCGATGCCGTGCTGGTGCTGGTGGCCGGCGCGCCGGGCGACCCCGCCGATGCCGACCGCAGCATCCTGTTCTGCCGCCCCAAGCATGAAGAGCGCGAGATCTGGGACGGTTTCCGTTTCGGCCCGGATGGCGCGCGCGCCGCGTTCGGCTTCGATGAAGCGCATTCGGTCGAAGAGATCGACGCCGCGCTCCCGCCGCTGCTGGCCAACCGCGCGCAGATCGCCTACCCGCTGGCCGACTCGACCCGCACCGACGTGCAGATGCGGCGCTGGATGGACGCCGTGCGCATGCAGGGCCGCGCCGGGGTGGCCGCGCCGTCGGTTGCGCTCGACATCCGCACCGTGCTCGATGAAATGCGCCTGTTCAAGGATGCCGGCGAGCTGGCCACCATGCGCCGCGCGGCGCAGATCTCCGCCGGGGCCCATGTGCGGGCCATGCAGGCCACCCGCGCCGGGCTGCGTGAATACCACCTGGAGGCGGAACTGCTCTATGAGTTCCGCCGCCATGGCGCGCAGAGCGTGGCCTATAACTCGATCGTCGCGGCCGGCCCCAACGCCTGCGTGCTGCACTACCGCGCCGGCCCCGCCGAACTGAGGGACGGCGACCTCTGCCTGATCGATGCCGGCTGCGAGTTCGACGGCTACGCCTCGGACATCACCCGCACCTTCCCGGTCTCGGGCCGCTTCTCGCCGGCGCAGCGAGAGCTGTACGACCTGGTGGTGGCCGCGCAGGACGCCGCCATTGCCGAGACCCGCGCCGGCGTGCCCTACAACGTGCCGCATGACGCCGCCGTGCGCGTGCTGGCACAGGGCATGCTCGATACCGGCCTGCTCGACCGCAACAAGGAGGGCACGCTCGACGATGTGCTCGCCAGCGGCAGCTACCGCCGCTTCTACATGCACCGCACCGGCCACTGGCTAGGCATGGATGTCCATGACGTGGGCGAATACCGCGTGGCCAGCCACGGCGGCGAAGGCGAGCGTCCGTGGCGACCGCTGCAGCCGGGCATGGTGCTGACCATCGAGCCCGGCATCTATGTGCGCCCGGCCGAGGACATACCCGAGCGCTATTGGCATGTCGGCATCCGCATCGAGGACGACGCCGTGGTCACCGAGGGCGACTGCGAGCTGATCACGCGCGGCGTGCCGGTGCTGGCCGACGAGATCGAGGCGCTGATGCGCGACAACGCGAGCGTTGCCGGAGGTCTGCGATGATCGGCTGGCTGCGCAGGATCTTTCCGGGCCAGGCCCGCAGCGGCAGCAATGCTGGCAGCGACCGCCGGCCCGATCCGTCCGAACCCTTCATCATCAACCTGTACGACGACCGCGTGGTGGTGCACCGCCCCGACGGCCAGCGCGAGGAAGTCGCCTGGGACACGCTCGAGCGCGTGGTGGTGCGGGTGTCCGACCGCGCGCCCTGGGCCGGCACGGCCTGGCTGATCCTGATCGGCACGCCCGATTCGGGCCAGGGCTGCGTGGCGCCGCTGAATGCCGCCAACCATGGTGCACTGCTTGAGCAGCTGCGCGCACTGCCGGGTTTCAACCACCAGAAGCTCGAGAACGCGCTGCGCGACGCTGCGGCCGGCAAGTCGCGCTCGGATGCGATCTGCTGGAAGCGCGATGCGGCAGCACCAACGGAGGCGGATGCGGGTCATGCAGGAGGCAGCGACGATGCCGGCCGCGCAGCCTGATTTCCAAAGCCTGCGCGATATCGCCATCGTCGGCGGCGGCCCGGTCGGGCTGGCGCTGGCCTGCCAGTTGCTCCGCACTACCGGCTGGCGCCTGACACTGGTCGATGCCGCCACGCCGGCGCGCGCCGCGCGCGATCCGCGCGCGATCGCGCTGTCGCATGGCAGCCGCCAGCTGCTGGAGCAGATCGGCGCCTGGCCGGTGCCCGGCAGCCCGATCGAGCATATCCATGTCTCGCAGCGCGGCCGCTTCGGCCATGTGCGGCTGCACCATGACGACTACGGCGTGCCGGCGCTCGGTTACGTGGTCCGCTACGGCGACTTGTGCGAGGCACTGGAGCGCGCGCTCGCCCATGCCGCGCAGGCGGCGGGCGAAGACCGGCTGCAGCGCGTGTTCGAGACCCGCATCGACCAGATCGCACAGGAGCCCGCGCCGAGCGCCGCGGACGATCCCGATGCCGGCGCCGTGCGACTGGCCGGCACCGGCCACGACGGCCAGGTGGAGCACCTGGCCGCGCGCCTGGTGGTGCAGGCCGAGGGCGGGCTGTTCCACCAGCAGGCCGCCCACCAGGGTCGCGGCGCGCGCACGCGCGACTATCGCCAGACCGCGCTGATCGCCCATGTGACCTGCTCGCGCCCGCAGCCGGGCTGGGCCTGGGAGCGCTTTACCGACGAAGGCCCGCTGGCGCTGCTGCCGCACGAGGAGCACGGCGTGCCGGGCTATGCGCTGGTGTGGTGCTGCCCGCCGGAGCAGGCCGCGCGGCGCATCGCGCTGCCGGAAGCGGAGTTCGCGGCGGAACTGGGCCGGGCCTTTGGCGACCGCATGGGCCATTTCACGCTGGCCGGCAAGCGCCATGCCTTCCCGCTCGGCCTGAATGCGGCCCCGGTGACCGTCAACGGCCGCGTGGCGGCCGTCGGCAATGCCGCGCAAACGCTGCACCCGGTGGCCGGACAGGGGCTCAACCTGGGCTTGCGCGACGCCTTCGCGCTGGCCGATTCGCTGCGCAGCGCCTGCACGCCGCAGGCGCTGCAAGCCTTCGCCAGCCGCCACCGGCTCGACCGCGCCGTCACCATCGGCGTGACCGACCTGCTGCCACGCGTGTTCGGCATCTCCTACCCGCTGGCCGCGCACGCGCGGGGCGCGTCGCTGGCCGTGCTGGCCTGCCTGCCGCCGCTGCGGCACGCGCTGGCGCGCCACATGATGTTCGGGATGCGTCGCTGACCTCGCCAGTGGCGCAAGCGCCACGCGCATGGCGGCGTTTGCGCCACGGTCCCTGCCGGGTTGCGCTCCGGATGCTCAAATCTTGGGCAATGGCGATGGTTTGGCGGTAGAATCCTGCCCTCGCACATGTCCCGATCCAACGCCGGCAGCAGTTTCGGCAGGGGCATGTTTTTCCGTTTCGTCTTCCGTCTCAGAGCAGGCTGTCCCGATCCCTTCCCTGGCGCCATCCGCGCCGCGAGGGCGCTACGGTCACCGGGACGGCCTCTCAGAACCGCCGCCCAACCGTGCAGATCGGACCTCACCAACTCCGCAACAACCTGTTTGTCGCCCCGATGGCGGGCGTGACGGACCGGCCCTTCCGCCAGCTGTGCAAGCAGCTCGGCGCGGGCTATGCGGTGTCGGAAATGGTGGCGTCCAACGCACAGCTGTGGAAGAGCGAGAAAACCATGCGCCGCGCCAACCACGCCGGCGAGGTCGAACCCATCGCCGTGCAGATCGCCGGCGCCGAGCCGTCGATGATGGCCGAGGCCGCGCGCTACAACGTGGACCGCGGCGCGCAGATCATCGACATCAACATGGGCTGCCCGGCCAAGAAGGTGTGCAACGTCGCCGCCGGCTCGGCCCTGCTGCAGAACGAGCCGCTGGTGGTGCGCATCGTCCAGGCCGTGGTCGGCGCCGTGGGCGACCGGGTGCCGGTCACGCTGAAGATCCGCACCGGCTGGAACCGCGAGAACCGCAATGCGCTGCGCATCGCGCACATGGTCGAGGATGCGGGCATCAGCATGCTGACCATCCACGGCCGCACCCGCGCCGACCTGTACCACGGTGACGCCGAGTACGAGACCATTGCCGCGGTCAAGGCAGCGGTCTCGATCCCGGTGGTCGCCAACGGCGACATCACCACGCCGCAGAAGGCCAAGCAAGTGCTGGCGCTGACCGGCGCGGACGCGATCATGATCGGCCGCGCGGCGCAGGGCCGGCCCTGGCTGTTCCGTGAGATCGAGCACTTCCTGAAGACCGGCGAGATGCTGCCGTCGCCGGAAGTGGCCGAGATCCGTGCCATCATGAATGCGCACCTGGAAGACCACTACGCTTTCTATGGCGAATTCACCGGCGTGCGCACCGCGCGCAAGCATATTGCCTGGTACACGCGCGGGCTGCGCGGCGCCAACCTGTTCCGCCACCGCATGAACACGCTGGAGAGCACCGCCGAACAACTGGCGGCGGTCAATGCGTTCTTCGACGAGCAGGCGCAGATCTCTGACCGGCTGGTGTACGTGGACGACGCAGCACAAGACCAAGACGAAGCGAACAACAACAAAAACGGGGAGTTGCTTGCCGCATGAGCCGCAACGCTATCGACCAGTGCATCCGGGAAAGCCTGGACACTTATTTTCGCGACCTGGACGGCGAAGAGCCGTCGAATATGTACAACATGGTGCTCGAGGCGGTCGAACGGCCGCTGCTGGAAGCCGTGATGGTGCGCGCCGAGCGCAACCAGTCGCTGGCCGCCGCCTATCTGGGCATCAATCGCAATACGCTGCGCAAGAAGCTGCAGCAGCACGGTTTACTTTGAATTTGAAGCGTCTCCCACAGCCATGATCAAGCAAGCCCTACTCTCCGTTTCCGACAAGACCGGCATCGTCGATTTCGCGCGCGAACTGAACGCGCTCGGCGTCACGCTGCTTTCCACCGGCGGCACCGCCAAGCTGCTGGCCGACAGCGGCCTGCCCGTGACGGAGGTGGCCGACTACACCGGCTTCCCGGAAATGCTCGACGGCCGCGTCAAGACGCTGCACCCGAAGGTGCACGGCGGCATCCTGGCGCGCCGCGACCTGCCCGAGCACATGGCCGCGCTGGCCGAGCACGACATCCCGACCATCGACTTGCTGGTGGTGAACCTGTACCCGTTCCAGCAGACCGTGGCCAAGGATGACTGCACCCTGCCCGACGCGATCGAGAACATCGACATCGGCGGTCCGACCATGCTGCGTTCGGCGGCCAAAAACCATCGCGACGTGACCGTGATCGTCGACCCGGCCGACTATGGCGTGGTGCTCGACGAAATGCGCGCCAACGCCAACAGCGTCGGCTACGACACCAATTTCCGCCTGGCCACCAAGGTGTTCGCGCACACCGCGCAATACGACGGCGCCATCACCAACTACCTGACCAGCCTCGGTGCCGACAAGTCGCACCAGGGCCGCAGCGCCTACCCGCAGACGCTGAACCTGGCCTTCGACAAGGTGCAGGAAATGCGTTACGGCGAGAACCCGCACCAGTCGGCCGCGTTCTACCGCGACCTGAAGGCCGTGGACGGCGCGCTGGCCAACTACGTGCAGCTGCAGGGCAAGGAACTGTCGTACAACAACATCGCCGACGCCGATGCGGCCTGGGAATGCGTCAAGTCGTTCGACGCCGCCAGCGGCGCCGCCTGCGTCATCATCAAGCACGCCAACCCGTGCGGCGTGGCGCTCGGCGCGAATGCGCTGGAAGCCTATGACAAGGCCTTCAAGACCGATTCGACCTCGGCCTTCGGCGGCATCATCGCCTTCAACGTCGAGCTGGACGAAAGCGCCGCGCAGGCCGTGGCCAAGCAGTTCGTCGAAGTGCTGATCGCCCCGTCGTTCAGCGCCGGCGCGCGTGCCGTGTTCGCGGCCAAGCAGAACGTGCGCCTGCTCGAGATCCCGCTGGGCAAGGGCATCAACCAGTATGACTTCAAGCGTGTCGGCGGCGGCCTGCTGGTGCAGAGCCCGGACGCCAGGAACGTGCAGCCGTCCGAGCTGCGCGTGGTGACGCGCCGCCACCCGACCCCGAAGGAAATGGACGACCTGATGTTCGCCTGGCGCGTGGCCAAGTTCGTCAAGTCCAATGCCATCGTGTTCTGCGGCGGCGGCATGACGCTGGGCGTGGGCGCGGGCCAGATGAGCCGCGTCGATTCGGCCCGCATCGCCAGCATCAAGGCGCAGAACGCCGGCCTGACGCTGGCCGGCTCGGCAGTGGCATCGGACGCGTTCTTCCCGTTCCGTGACGGCCTGGACGTGGTGGTCGACGCGGGCGCGACCTGCGTGATCCAGCCTGGCGGCTCGATGCGCGACGACGAAGTGATCGCCGCCGCCGACGAGCGCGGCATCGCCATGGTGGTGACCGGCACGCGGCATTTCCGCCACTAAGCACTGGCAGTGCTTGCAGTCTTGCCTGGCAAGGCCGCCGGCTCCCGAAGCGGTTTCGTTCTCCTGCAAGGGAAAGCGAAACCGCTTTTTGCATTAGGTGCCGGCGCAAAAGGCAATACACTAGCGACGGCATCCACCCTACCCACCCAATGCGAATCCTAGGCATCGACCCCGGCCTGCGCACCACCGGCTTCGGCGTGATCGAGAAGCACGGCAACAAGCTTGCCTACGTGGCCTCGGGCACGATCAAGAGCGACGGCAATTCAACGCTGCCGGAACGGCTGAAGACCCTCTACGACGGCATCAGCGAAGTGTCGCGCACCTATGCACCCGACTGCGCCGCGATCGAGAAGGTCTTCGTCAACGTCAACCCGCAGTCCACGCTGCTGCTCGGCCAGGCCCGCGGCGCGGTGATCTGCGGGTTGGTGGGCTACGGCTTGCCGGTGTTCGAGTACACCGCGCTGCAACTGAAGGTGGCGGTGGTCGGCTATGGCCGCGCCAACAAGGCGCAGGTGCAGGAAATGGTGACGCGGCTGCTGATGCTGCCCGGCCAGCCCGGCAGCGATGCGGCGGATGCGCTCGGCGTGGCGATCTGCCATGCCAACGGCAGCGATACCCTGGGCACGCTGTCGGGCCTGGCGCCCGACCTGGTGCGCAAAGGCATGCGCGTGCGGCGCGGGCGGCTGGTCGGCTGAGCACGCCAGCGGCTGGCGCTTGCTGCGCCCGCTTCCCCATCTTTTACAATCGGGCCTTGGTCTCACCACAGGAACGCTGCATGCCTAGCCAGTCCCGATTGAGCGCGCCGCGCCGGCGCCCCAGCCTCTTCCCTGTTCTTGCCTTCCGGCGCTGGCTGTTTCCGGCCGCCGCGGCCTGCGCCGCGCTGGTCGCGGGCTGCGCCACCGCGCCGCGCCCTAAGCCCGTGTCCGCGGCTCCGGTGCCGGCACCCACCGCGAGCGCTGCGCCTGCGGCCGCCGCCACCCAGCCTCCCAAACCGCTGGTGATCGCCCATCGCGGCGCCAGCGCACTGCGCCCCGAACATACGCTTGCCGCCTACGCCAAAGCCATCGAGGACGGCGCCGACGCCATCGAGCCCGACCTGGTCATGACACGCGACGGCGTGCTGGTAGCGCGCCACGAAAACGACATCACCGGCACCACCAATGTGGCCGAGCTGCCGCAGTTTGCCGAGCGCAAGCGCACCAAGGTGATCGACGGCGAGCGCGTGAGCGGCTGGTTCACCGAAGACTTCACGCTGGCCGAGCTCAAGACGCTGCGCGCGCGTGAGCGTATCCCGCGCCTGCGCCCGGACAATGCGCGCCTGAACGACCAGTTCGAGGTGCCGACCTTCGACGAGATCGTGCGCCTGGCCGAGCAGGCTGCGCTGCGCACCGGCAAACCCATCGGCATCTACGCGGAGCTGAAGCACCCGAGCTACTTCCGCGGCATCGGGCTGCCGCTCGAGGACAAGCTGGTGGCCGCGCTCCGGGCACAACCCTACCTGCGCAACGCACCCGTTTTTATCCAGTGCTTCGAGACCGGCAGCCTGCGCGCGCTGCGGCGCACGCTTGGCAGCGGGCAGCCCAACGTGAAGCTGGTGCAGCTCATCGGCAACCCGCGCAAGGGCCCGGCCGACTGGAAGCTGGCGGGCGACGGCCGCACCTTCGGCGACATGCTGGGCGCGACCGGCCTGCGCGAGGTGGCGGCCTATGCCGACGGCATCGGCCCCGAGAAGAGCAGCGTGGTGCCGCGCGATGCGCAGGGCGCGCTGGCTGCGCCGACGCCGGTGGTGCGCCAGGCGCATGCTGCCGGGCTGTTCGTCCATCCCTACACCTTCCGTCCGGAAAACAGCTTCCTGCCCAAGGCGCTGCAGACCGGCGGCGACGACGCCACGCGCAGCCCGTCCGGCATGGAGCGGGAGGTGCAGGCCTTTATCGCGGCCGGCATCGATGGCTTCTTCACCGACGACCCGGCGCTGGGCCGGCGCGCGGTGGATACGCCGGCGCGCTGACCCGGCCGTGCGGCCGCTGGGCTACACTTGCGGCCGCCTGTTCCCTGACCCCCACCTTCCATTCCCTCCTCCGCACCATGATCGGACGCATCGCCGGCACCCTTATCGAGAAGAATCCCCCGCACCTGCTGGTCGATTGCCACGGCGTCGGCTACGAGGTGGACGTGCCGATGAGCACCTTCTACAACCTGCCCGCGGTGGGCCAGCCGGTGACGCTGCTGACGCAGCTGATCGTGCGCGAGGACGCGCACCTGCTGTACGGCTTCGGCACCGCATCGGAGCGCAACACCTTCCGCGAGCTGATCAAGATCACCGGCATCGGCGCGCGCATGGCACTGGCGGTGCTGTCGGGCATGTCGGTGCCCGAGCTGGCGCAGGCCATCACGCTGCAGGAAGCCGGCCGCCTCACGCGCATTCCCGGCATCGGCAAGAAGACCGCGGAGCGGCTGCTGCTCGAACTCAAGGGCAAGCTGGGCGCGGAGCTGGGCCACGTGCCGGGCACGCCGGCGGTGCCGGACAGCGCCGTCGACGTGCTCAATGCGCTGCTGGCGCTGGGCTACTCGGAGAAGGAAGCCGCCGCCGCGATCAAGCAGGTGCCGGCGGGGACCGGCGTGTCGGATGGCATCAAGCTGGCGCTCAAGGCATTGTCCAAGGCTTGAGACCTGCATAGGCGCGTAGAATGGCGGATTGTTGCCGCTGTCCGGGCCCCTGACCACCATGATCGAAACTGACAAGCTTGCCGCCCCCGCCCGCGTAATTGCCGCCACCCCCGCCTCGTCGCAGGAGGAGGCGTTCGAGCGCGCGCTGCGGCCCAAGCTGCTGGACGAATATGTCGGCCAGGAAAAGGTGCGCGGGCAGCTCGATATATTCATGCACGCCGCGCGCAACCGGCGCGAGGCGCTGGACCACGTGCTGCTGTTCGGCCCGCCGGGCCTGGGCAAGACCACGCTGGCCCACATCATCGCGCGCGAGATGGGCGTCAACCTGCGCCAGACCTCGGGCCCCGTGCTGGAGCGCCCGGGCGACCTGGCCGCGCTGCTGACCAACCTGGAAGCCAACGACGTGCTGTTCATCGACGAGATCCACCGGCTCTCGCCGGTCGTCGAGGAAATCCTGTACCCGGCGCTCGAGGACTACCAGATCGACATCATGATCGGCGAGGGCCCGGCGGCGCGCTCGGTCAAGCTCGACCTGCAGCCGTTCACGCTGGTGGGCGCCACCACGCGTGCCGGCATGCTGACCAACCCGCTGCGCGACCGCTTCGGCATCGTGGCGCGGCTGGAGTTCTATACCGCCGATGAGCTGGCCCGCATCGTCACGCGCTCGGCGCAGCTGCTGCATGCACGCATCGATCCGCAGGGCGCGCTGGAAATCGCCCGGCGCGCGCGCGGCACGCCCCGTATCGCCAACCGGCTGCTGCGCCGGGTGCGCGACTACGCCGAGGTCAAGGGTGACGGGAACATCACCCGCGCCATGGCCGACGCGGCGCTGGCCATGCTGGACGTGGACAGCGTCGGCTTCGACCTGATGGACCGCAAGCTGCTGGAAGCCGTGCTGCACAAGTTCGGCGGCGGCCCCGTGGGCGTGGACAACCTGGCCGCGGCCATCGGTGAGGAGCGCGACACCATCGAGGACGTGCTCGAGCCCTACCTGATCCAGCAAGGCTACCTGCAGCGCACGCCGCGCGGGCGCGTGGCCACGGCTGCCGCCTACCGGCATTTCGGCCTGGCCAACCCGCAAGGCAGCGGCGCCAGCGAGCTGTTCGGCGACGCCTGACAGGCGAGCTGCAGCGCAGAACTGACGCCTTGGCAGGGCCCCGGCGCAGCACCAATTAAACGTTTTAATTTCGCGCTCCAAATTTTTTCGAAGTGGATTGCTGGCCCGTGGCCGATTGTCCACAATGGCTTTATCGGCACCGGCCCGGTGCTGCGATGGCCGCGCCCCGCCAGGCACGGCACCTTTACAAATACGTCAAGGAAAGCCAATGATTCGCCATTCGTCCAGCCTGCTCGCCGCAGCCCTCGCCGCCACCGCGTTCGCCGCCGGCAGTGCCAACGCCCAGCGCCCGCCGGCGCCAGTCGGCGTGGCCGAAGAGGCGGTCATCAGCGGCAAGATCGTCGATATCGATCCCCAATCCAAGGCCGTGCTGGTCCAGGGCCCGCGCGGCAACGTGGTCGAACTGGTGGCTGGCGACGAAGCCCGCAACTTTGGCCAGATCCGCAAGGGCGACATCCTCACGGTGGCGCGTGGCGCCGCGCTGGTCGCCGCGCTTGAGCCGGTCGACAGCAAGGCCACCGCACTGGCCGAATCGGTCGACCGCACCACGCGCGCCGCCGAGGGCGGCAAGCCCGGCATCATGCGCGAGATCACCACCACAGTGACCGCACAGATCACCAAGGTCGACCCGGCCAAGCGCCTGATCACCTTCCGCGGTCCGCGCGAGACGCTGCGCACCGTGAAAGTGCAGGATCCGGCCATCGACCTGAACGGCATCAAGCAGGGCCAGATGGCCAAGATCGTCTACCGTGAAGTCGTGGCCATTACGGTCAAGGCACCCGCGGCAGCCGCAGCCAACTGAGCCACTGAGCCAGACGCGGTACTTTTCCCATCAGGAGGTTACCTATGAATCGTCGCCACTTTGTTACCCGGGTTGCCGGATCGGGCCTGCTCGTTGCCACCGCAATGGCGGCAGGCTGCACCACCACCGGCACCAGCGCCTCGAAGGACCCGGTCGCCAAGAAGCAGGAAATCGATGCAGGGGTGGACGGAGCGCTGAACCGGCTGTTCTCCGCCAATCCCGGCGCACGCGACCTGGCGCAGCGTGCGCAAGGGGTCCTGGTGTTCCCGCGTGTCATCTCGGCCGGCCTGGTGGTAGGCGGCGAGTACGGCGAGGGTGCGCTGCGATCGAAGGGCGCGACGGTCGGCTACTACAGCACGACGCAGGCCTCGGTCGGGCTGACCGCCGGCGGGCAGTCCAAGGCCGTCATCATCATGTTCATGACCCCGGAGGCCTACAACAAGTTTGTTGCCAGCAAGGGCTGGACCGCCGGCGCCGATGCCAACGTGGCGGTGGCCAAGGTCGGCGCGGACGGCAGGCTCGACACCCTGACCAGCCAGCAGCCGGTGATTGCCTTTGTGCAGACCAATGCCGGCCTGATGTTCGACGTCTCGGTAAACGGCTCCAAGATCAGCAAGCTGGATATCTGACCCGGCTGCGCCGCTCCACCTGAAGTTCCCGGCTTCGGCCGGGAATTTTCATTTCAGGCGGCCGCAGCAACGCTTGCGCACGCCGCGGCAGAATCCGGGGCCCGCTGGCATAATCGCGCCCAAAACACCGCGCGCCAGCGCGTCCGACCGGGAGCCCCCATGTCCGCCATCCCCGCCAGCGCAGGCCCCGCCGGCCGCGTCTACCGTTACTATGACTTCGTCATGGTGGCCTTTGTCACCGTGCTGCTGTGCTCGAACCTGATCGGCGCGGCCAAGGCGGCACAGGTGACGCTGCCCGTGATCGGCACGGTGACCTTCGGCGCCGGCGTGCTGTTCTTCCCGATCTCCTACATCTTCGGCGACGTGTTGACCGAGGTCTACGGCTACGGCCGCGACCGGCGCGTGGTCTGGGCCGGCTTTGCCGCGCTGGCTTTCGCCACCTTCATGAGCCTGGTGGTGCTGAACATGCCGGTCGCGCCCTTCATGGCGGACTACCAGAAAAGCCTGCAGGACGTGTTCGGCAACACCTGGCGGATTGCACTCGGCTCGCTGATCGCCTTCTGCTGCGGCAGCTTCACCAACAGCTACGTGCTGGCCAAGATGAAGCTGTGGACCTCGGGGCGGTGGCTGTGGACGCGCACGATCGGCTCCACGCTGGCCGGGGAGCTGGTCGACTCGTCGCTGTTCTACGTGATCGCCTTCTACGGCATCTGGCCGCTGGAGAAGGTGATCCAGGTGGCAGTGGCGCAGTACGTGCTGAAGACCGGCTGGGAAGTGGTGATGACACCGGTGACGTACAAGGTGGTGGGGTTCCTGAAGCGGGCCGAGAACGAGGATTATTTCGACCGCAATACCGACTTCACCCCGTTCCGCGTCCGCGTGTAGCGCTAAGGCACGCGCCGGTCCACCTCGTCCAGCGCCAGGTTTTCAAGGTGGCTGACATCGCCCCACTGCGCCAGCGTCAGGTGGCTGCTGTCGCTGCGTAGCCGGTTGACGCTGGCATTGAGCAGTTCATGCTGGCGCGGCGCTTCCAGCGTCATGCCGGTGGCCTCGCGGTACAGGCAGTCGAGCACGCCGCCGTGCGCCACCAGTGCGATACGCTCACCGGGATGCCGGCGCGACAGCGCCAGCACCACCTCGACCGCGCGCTCATGGAAGCCCAGCAGCGACTCGCCTTCAGGCGGTGCGTAGTCCGGCACGCGCGCCTGCCAGCGGGCGAAATCCTCGGGCAGGTGCTCGGCCACTTCGGCGTAGGTCTTGCCCTGCAGCGTGCCGTAGCTGCGCTCGCGCAGGCGCGCATCGGGGCGCACCTGCAGCCCGAGCACCTCGGCCAGCGGCGCAGCGGTTTCCATCGCACGCGACAGGTCGCTGGCATAGACCGCATCGATCGGCTCGCCCGCCAGCGCCGTGGCCAGCGCGCGCGCCTGGGCGCGGCCGGTCTCGTTCAGGGGAATGTCGAGCTGGCCCTGCAGCCGGCGCTCCCGGTTCCAGGCCGTTTCGCCGTGGCGGATCACGATCAGGTGGGTATAGGCCAGCGAATGCGGCCCGGGGCTTTGCGACATGCCGTTTCCTTCGGGATTTCCTTGAGGCCGGCGCCGCGCGGCTGGCGCGGCGCCGGCCAGGCGTTATTTCGCCAGATTAGGGTTCAGCGTATAGGTGCCGGTGAGGCTGGCCTGCGCCAGCACATGGCCCTGGATCGCCTCGCGCACCTGCGCGCCGGTGAAGGTGCCATCGAGCGGCAGCCGGTCGATGTCCAGCGCATACAGCGTGAACACGTAGTGGTGCAGCAGCGTGTCGTTCCACGGGGGGCACGGGCCGTCATAGCCGTAGTAGTCGCCTTTCATGTCGGCATCGCCGGCGAACCAGCCGGTGTAGTCGTTGATGCCGTGGCGCAGGCCGCCCGCGGTGGCGGTGCCGCCGGTGGCTTCGGGGCCCGGCTTGCCGCGCGCGATCACGCCGTCGCTGTGCGAGCCCGCCGCGATCGAGGTCAGCCCCGGCGGGATGTCGACCAGCACCCAGTGGAAGAAGTCCACGCGCGGCAGCGCGGCCGGCACTTCGCGGCCTTCCTGGTTGACGTCGTCGCCCTTGCTGGGGACGTCGCGGTCGTGGCAGATCAGCACGAACGAGCGCGTCTCGGCCGGGGCGTCTTCCCAGCGCAGGTCGGGATTGCGGTTGTTCGACAGGGCCACGTGGGCAGCGGCGTCGGGCACGCAGAAGGCGAACTCGCCGGGAATCGGCGCGTTGTCGTTGAAGGACTTGCTCCAGAGTTTCATTTGTCTCTCCTGTCTTGATGCCGCGCCGGAGCGCGGCAGCTTGAAATCTGTTCAGGCCGGCGGCACCCGCAGCCAGAAGGTGACCGGGCCGTCGTTGACCAGGCTGACCTGCATCATCGCGCCGAACTCGCCGGTCTGCACTTGCGGATGGGCGGCGCGCGCCTGCGCCACGAAATGCTCGTACAGGCGCCGGCCGTCCTCGGGCGATGCCGCGGGCGTGAAACTCGGCCGCGTGCCGCTGTTGGTATCGGCCGCCAGCGTAAACTGCGACACCACCAGCAGCCCGCCGGCGTTGCCGTTGCCGTCCATGTTCTGCACCGGCAGGTTCATCTTGCCGGCCGCATCGGAAAACACCCGGTACGACAGCATCTTGGCCAGCAGCCGCTCGGCCTGCGCCTCGGTGTCGCCGCGCTCGGCGCAGACCAGCGCCAGCAGGCCGGCGCCGATTTCACCGGTGGTGCGGCCTTCGACCGTGACGCGGGCCTGGGCCACCCGCTGGATCAGCGCGATCATCCCGGCCGCCTCAGGCCAGCGTCACGCGCGCGAAGCGGCGCTTGCCGACCTGCACGACATAGGTGCCCGCCGCCACCCTGGTGGCCTTGTCGCTGACCGTGGCGCCGTCGATCTTGACGCCGCCCTGCTCGATATTGCGGTTGGCTTCCGAGGTGGACGGCACCAGGTTGGCCTGCTTGAGCAGCTGCGCGATGCCCAGCGGCGCGCCAGTCAGACTCACTGCCGGGATATCGTCCGGCACGCCGCCGCGGGCGCGGTGGTTGAAATCTTCCAGCGCCTTCTCGGCATCGGCCTGGCTGTGGAAGCGCGCCACGATCTCCTGCGCCAGCAGCACCTTGCAGTCGCGCGGATTGCGGCCCAGCGCGATTTCCTGCTTCATCAGCTCGATCTCGGCCAGCGGGCGGAACGACAGCAGCGTGTAGTACTGCCACATCAGGTCGTCCGAGATGCTCATCAGCTTGCCGAACATCTCGTTGGGCGCCTCGGTCACGCCGACGTAGTTGCCCTTTGACTTGGACATCTTCTCGACGCCGTCCAGGCCAACCAGCAGCGGCATGGTCAGGATGCATTGCGGCTCCTGGCCGTATTCCTTCTGCAGCTCGCGCCCGACCAGCAGGTTGAACTTCTGGTCGGTGCCGCCGAGCTCCAGGTCTGACTTGAGCGCGACCGAGTCATAGCCCTGCATCAGCGGGTAGAGGAACTCATGCACGGAGATCGGAATCCCGGAGCGGAAACGCTTGGTGAAGTCGTCGCGCTCCATCATGCGCGCCACGGTGTACTTGGCCGCCAGCTGGATCATGCCGCGCGCGCCCAGCGGATCGCACCACTCGCTGTTGTAGCGGATTTCGGTGCGGGCCGGGTCCAGCACCAGGCTGGCCTGGCGGTAGTAGGTCTGGGCGTTGGCCTCGATCTGCTCGCGCGTGAGCGGCGGGCGCGTGCTGTTGCGGCCCGACGGATCGCCGATGGTCGAGGTGAAGTCGCCGATCAGGAAGATCACCTGGTGGCCGAGGTCCTGCAGCTGGCGCAGCTTGTTCAGCACCACGGTGTGGCCGATATGGATGTCGGGCGCGGTCGGATCCAGGCCCAGCTTGATGCGCAGCGGCACGCCGGTGGCCTCGCTGCGCGCCAGCTTCTGCGCCCACTCGGATTCGATCAGCAGTTCGTCGCAGCCTCGCCTGGAGACTTCCAGGGCCTGCATCACCGACGGCGTCAGGGGGTATTTGGCCGTGGGGCCCGTGGCAACTTCAGTCATGACGTAAGTCTTTGAAATACTTGAAATTTTAGGAAATTTCCTGACAGCCGCCAGGGCCGGATTTTGGTATAATCCCCGATTCCCGGCGCCTACGGAAGCCTTTCCAGTGCGCTACCCGCCACTTTATGCAGCAATGCAGGCGGCCAAATAACAGTGAAGAGCCCGCGCCGCACCTCGGGGGAGGAAGGCAGACGAGACACATCGTCCCCGGCAGCGGTGCTCAGACCAAGGTTGAATTTTACGTGATGTGGTCCAGACTCCGCGAAGTTTTCGCGCGTGAGCTGGTGGTTCTTGTCGATCCGACCAACCCCCAGCACGCGCGGCGGCGCAAACAACTGACGGCCTCGGTGGGCGCAATCTTCACGCTCGGCATGGCCGCGGCGATGGGCGTTGCGCCGCGCAGCGCCTTTGACGATCCGCTCGCACCGCGCACGCAGCAGGCGCTGCGCATGCCCGACGTGCGCGAGCAACTTGAACAGCTTACCGACAGCCAGGCCGTCTACGTGCGCGAAGAACGCATGCAGCGCGGCGACACCATCGCCAGCCTGCTCAAGCGGCTGGGCGTGGACGATGCCGATGCGCAGGCGTTCATTGTCAAGAACCCGACCGCGCGCGGCCTGTTCAACCTGAACCCGGGCCAGGCGGTGCAGGCGGAGATCGACGAAAGCAACACGCTGGTGTCGCTGCAGGCCAACCTGGGCGGCGACGCAGCCGCCTCGCGCGAGCTGGTGATCGAGCGCGTGCGCGCGGCCAGCGACAACACCGCCGCCACCTACAAGGCCAAGGTGCAGCGCGTCGACAATGACGTGCACTACGAGATGGCCTCGGGCGCGATTTCCGCGGGCGGCTTCTTCAAGGCCATGGACGCGGCCAACGTGCCCGACGAAGTCGTGCAGCAGATGCTGTCGATCTTCTCCGGCGTGATCGACTTCCACCACGACATCGCCAGCGGCGACCGCTTCCGCATCATCTACGAAGCGGGCTTCCGCGACGGCACCTTCGTGCGCAACGGCCGCGTGGTCGCACTGGAGCTGATCAACCGCAACCAGCTGCACCAGGCGCTGTGGTTCGCGCCCGAAGACAGCAAGGACGGCGGCGCCTACTACACCTTCGACGGGCGCAGCATGAAGCGGCCGTTCCTGCGTTCGCCGGTGGAATTCTCGCGCGTGTCGTCGGGCTTCGGCGGCCGCGAGCATCCGCTGCATCATGACTGGGCGCAGCACAAGGGCGTGGACTTCGCCGCCCCGACCGGCACCAAGGTGCTGGCCACCGGCGACGGCGTGGTCGAGTTCGTGGGCCAGCAGAACGGCTACGGCAATATCGTCATCCTGAACCATGCCAACGGCTACTCGACCTACTACGCGCACCTGTCCGGCTTTGCCGGCATGCGCCAGGGCCAGCCGGTGCGCCAGGGCCAGCTGATCGGCTATGTCGGCTCGACCGGCTGGGCCACCGGCCCGCACCTGCACTATGAGTTCCGCTTCAACGACGTGCCGCAGAACCCGCTGACCATCACGCTGATGGAATCGCCGACGCTGACCGGCAAGTCGCGCCAGGAATTCCTGACCTACACCAGCGGGCTGCTCAGCCGCATCAATGCGCTGCGCACCTACAACGTGCTGACCGCCTCCAACTGACCGCGCCCATCGTGACCCAGCCCGTGACTGTCAGCGAACGCTATATCGGCATCATGTCCGGCACCAGCATGGACGGTGCCGACGCGGTGCTGGTGGATTTCAGCGGTGCGCGGCCCGCCGTGCTGGCGGCCGCCAGCCAGCCCTTCCCCGACACGCTGCGCGCGGCCTTTGCCGCCCTGCAGCAGCCGGGCGAGGACGAGATCCATCGCGAGGCGCTGGCAGCCAATGCGCTGGCGCAAGTCTACGCCGGCTGCGTGGCGACACTGCTGAGCGAGGCCCAGGTCGACGCGGCCGCGGTGGCCGCCATCGGCGCCCACGGCCAGACTATCCGCCACCGGCCGGGCCTGTACGACGGCATCGGCTACACCCGCCAGAGCCAGCATCCGGCGCGGCTGGCCGAGCTGGCGGGCATCGACGTGGTGGCGGACTTCCGCAGCCGCGACCTCGCCGCCGGCGGCCAGGGCGCGCCGCTGGTGCCGGCGCTGCACCATGCGCTGTTCCGCAGCGACACCGAAACCCGCGTTGCCTGCAATATCGGCGGCATCTCCAATATCAGCATCCTGCCCGCGGCAGGCGGCGCCGTCAGCGGCTTCGACTGTGGCCCGGGCAATGCGCTGCTCGACTACTGGATCGGCCGCCACCGCCAGCTTCCCTTCGACAGCAACGGCGACTGGGCCGCCAGCGGGCGTGTCGACGCCGCACTGCTGGCGCAGTGCCTGGCCGAGCCCTACTTCAGCGCGGCGCCGCCCAAGAGCACCGGGCGCGACCTGTTCCATCCGGGCTGGCTCGAAGCCCGGCTTGCCTCGTTCCAGCACCTCACGCCTGCCGCTGTGCAGGCGACGCTGGCGGCGCTGACGGCCGAGGCCATCGCGCGCGACGTGCGCACCCATGCGCCCGATGCGCGCCGCCTGATCGTCTGCGGCGGCGGCGCCCGCAATGCGTTCGTGATGGCACGGCTGGCGCAGGCATTGCCCGGCGTGGCCATCGAGACCTCGGAAGACTATGGCGTGCCGGTGTCGCAGGTCGAAGCGATCGCCTTTGCCTGGCTGGCACGCCAGTGCCTGCTGCGCCTGCCCGGCAACGTGCCCACCGTGACCGGCGCCGCCGGGCCGCGCGTGCTGGGCGCGATCTATCCGCGCTAGGGCAGGCGCATCGCGCCGCCCGCCTCCACCCAATCCATGAACGCCTGCGCCAGCGGCGAGGCCCGCATGGCCGGCGAGCGCGCCAGCACCACGCGCTGCGGCGTCACTGGCTCGCGCAGCGGCAGGCAGGCGATTGGCACGCCGTCGTAGCTTTGGTCGCCGGCCGGGCGCGTGCACGACAGCGCCACGCCATAGCCGTGCGCCACCAGTCCGCGCTGCATCTCGAAGGTCTGCGTGTACTGGTGCAGCACCGGGTGCAGGCCATGCGCCCAGAACAGCGACAGGAAGTACTCGCGCGTTTGCGGGATGTCCTCGAGGATCAGCCGTTCGCCGGCCAGGTCGGCCAGGCTCACATCGGTGCCGCTTGCCAGCGGATGGCCGGCGGGCAGCAGCGCATAGGGTGCCAGTTCCGCCAGCGTGCGGCGCTCGGTGCGGGCATCGAGCCCCAGTTCATAGGTCAGCGCCAGTTCGGCCTTGCCCGCCTGCAGCGTGCGGTGGACGGTGGCCAGGTCGGCCTCGAACAAGGTCACCGAAATGCCCGGATGGTGCCGGCGCAGCCCCGCCAGCAGGCGTGGCGCAAAGTACGGCCCAAGGTCCTGGAAGCAGGTCAGCGAGAGCTGGCCGATCAGCCCCCGGCCGGTGGCGTCGTCCACGGTGAGGCCGGCCGCCAGCGCGAGGATGTCTCGCGCCCGCCCCAGCAGGCGCTGCCCTGCCGGCGTCAGGGACAGCCCGCGGCTGACCTGGCGCTTGAACAGAGGCTCCCCCAGGGTGTCTTCCAGCTGCGCGATCGCGGTGGAAACAGAAGGCTGCGACACATGGCGCGCACGAGCCGCCGCGCTGATGCTGCCGTGCTCGGCTGCAGCGACAAAGTATTCGAGCTGGCGGAAGGAGAAGGGAATCATGATTTCCTATATCGCAACATAGGAAATATATGCTTTTCCTATCCACTATGCATGGCGATACTGGGCACATCGCCCCCCACACAAGATCGCCATGAACATCACCCAGGAACAGATCGACACCTACCAGCGCGACGGCGTGCTGGTGCTGCGCGGCGCCTTCACCGACTGGGTCGAACGGCTGCGCGACGGCTTTGCGCAGAACCTGGCCGAGCCCGGTCCCTTCGCCATCGAGAACGTAAGGCCCGGCGAAAGCGGGCGCTTCTTCGAGGACTACTGCAACTGGCAGCGCATTGCGCCGTTCGATGACTTTATCCGCCAGTCGCTGGCGGCCGCCATTGCCGGGCGCATCATGCAGTCACAGGCGGTGCAGGTGTTCCACGAACACATCCTGGTCAAGGAGCCCGGCACGGCCAAGCCCACGCCGTGGCACCAGGACCTGCCCTATTACTGTGTCGACGGCACCCAGACCGCGAGCTACTGGATCCCGCTGGATCCGGTGACGCAGGCCAACACCCTGCGCGTGGTGGCTGGCTCGCACCGCTGGCCGCGGCTGGTGCGGCCCAAGCGCTGGGCCAGCAACGAGAACTTCTATGGGGGCGACGATGCCTTCATGGAGATGCCGGACGTGGAGGATGGCAGCCACACCCTGCTCGCCCCCGAACTTGAGCCAGGCGATGCCGTGGTGTTCGACTTCCGCACCGTGCACGGCGCCGCCGGCAATACCGGCACCGGGCGCCGGCGCGCGTTCTCGGCGCGCTTCCTGGGCGACGACGTGCGCTTCATGCAGCGGCCCGGGCGCACTTCGCCGCCCTTCCCCGGCATCGATCAGCAGACCGGCGAGCGCATGCGCGAAGACTGGTTTCCCGTGGTCTGGCGCGCCGCGCAGTAAGCCATCGCGGAAAAGAAAAAACGCACCCGAAGGTGCGTTTTTTTGGGGACCGGTGCCAGTCAGACCGAGAACGACGAGCCGCAACCGCAGGTGGTCGAGGCATTCGGGTTCTTGATCACGAACTGCGCGCCGTTGATGTCTTCCTTGTAGTCGATCTCGGCGCCGACCAGGTACTGGTAGCTCATCGAGTCGATCAGCAGGGTGACGCCGTTCTTGACCATGGTGGTGTCGTCTTCGTTGACTTCCTCATCGAAGGTGAAGCCATACTGGAAGCCGGAGCAGCCGCCGCCCTGCACGAACACGCGCAGTTTCAGTTCGGCATTGCCCTCTTCCTCGATCAACTGCTTGACCTTGTCGGCGGCGCTGTCGGTAAAGACGAACGGTGCCGGCACGTCCTCGGTAACGGGTGCCTCTGCGACTGCGTTCATGGGGTGTTCTCCTGTTTAGATACGCCTGTATTCTAAGCGCTACTGGAAGATCGTGCCGAAACCCTGTGCTTTCAAGGGGTTCCCGGCATGGCGGATGCCGCTCAGGCGGCCTTTTCAGTGGGATGGGCGTCGGCAGCGGGGGTTGTGTGGTCCGTGGCACCAGCCTCGTCCGCCGCTTCCGTCACTTCAGCCGCAGGCGCGGCCTCGACCAGGTTCGGCAGCGCCTTGACCTCGCCTTGCAGCAGCGGCATCAGGCGGCCTTCGACCAGCGCACCCTGGTGCATTTCGAGCGCCGCATAGCGCACGTCGCCCAGCACGCGGGCATGCGGCTGCAGTTCGAGCAGGTCGGTGGCCTGCACCGGGCCCTTGACGGTGCCGTTGAGCACCAGGTGGCCGACGCTGATCTCGCCCTCGACCATGCCTTTTTCGCTGACCACCAGCATGCTCGGCTTGCCCGGCGCCGCGGTGACGTTTCCGCGCACGCGGCCGTCCAGGCGCAGGCCGCCAGCAAACACCAGGTCGCCGTCGATGGCGGTGTCTTCGCCGATCAGCGTATCGATCGAAAGGCCCTTCTTTTTCGAAAACAGCATCACTCTCACTCCTCTCTCGTTCGTGCCGACCCCTCCGGCCGTGGCGCATTCGCGCCGGCAAGCAGCACTTGCCGATGGCGACAGGGCGTGATTGTAGCCGCGCGCAGCCCATACCCCACAAAAGTATGGCTGCCCCATCGCTTTTTCGGCAGGCCAGAGTATTTTCGTACCCCTGCGGGCGAAAAAAAACCGCACGGCCAGCGTGCGGTTTTTTGGTCTCGCAAGATCCGGCAGTACCGGACCCGCGAAAACGCATCAGCGCTTCGAGAACTGCTTGCGACGACGCGCCTTGTGGAAGCCGACCTTCTTACGTTCGACTTCACGTGCATCGCGCGTGACGTAGCCAGCCTTCGACAGGGCCGACTTCAGGGTCGCATCGTAGTCGATCAGGGCGCGGGTGATGCCGTGGCGCACTGCGCCGGCCTGGCCGGTTTCGCCACCGCCGGTCACGTTGACCTTGATGTCGAACGTTTCAGCGTGAGCGGTCAGTTCCAGGGGCTGGCGCACGATCATCAGCGAGGTTTCGCGAGCGAAATACTCTTTGATGGGCTTGCCGTTGACGATGATGTCGCCCTTGCCCGACTTGATGAAGACACGAGCCACAGCGCTCTTGCGGCGGCCAGTACCGTAATTCCAGTTACCGATCATGGATTGGCCTCCTTAGATTTCCAGCGCCTTGGGCTGCTGCGCTTCATGCGGATGCTCGGCTTCGGCGTAAACCTTCAGCTTCTTGATCATCGCATAGCCCAGCGGACCCTTCGGCAGCATGCCCTTCACAGCCTTTTCCAGGGCACGGCCCGGGAAACGCTGCTGCATCTTGCCGAACGTCGTTTCGTAGATACCGCCCGGGTAGCCCGAATGGCGATAGTACTTCTTGTCCGTTTCCTTGGTACCCGTGACACGCAGCTTGGCTGCATTGACGATGATGATGTAATCACCCGTGTCGACGTGCGGAGTGAATTCCGGCTTGTGCTTGCCGCGCAGACGGCGTGCCACTTCGCTGGCGACACGGCCGAGGACTTTGTCCGTCGCGTCAATCACGTACCAGTCGCGCTTTACCTCATGAGGCTTGGCGGAAAAGGTCTTCATGATTTTTCCTGACTATTAGTTCGTACCCGAAATCCGACTCGCGAAGGCTTGTGCTCGCCCCTGCAAGTCTTGTGGCTGGCCCGTGAAGGCTGGCCTGATCCTGCTCTTTCTTCCGCGGGTATGACGGAAAGCCTTCCATTATACTGGCGGCTGCCGGAACCGCACAAGCAAAGACTGACCTTTTCGTCAAGGTTGCCGCCATGGCGGGACCAAACCAGGGCAGCGTCGCGCACTTGTCAGTGCTTAGCGCACCAGAACGCAGGGGCGAAAAAAAACCCAAGCGGTTGAGCTTGGGTTTGAATCCACCAAAGGAGGAGGGTGGAGGAGACACTGGGAGATCGACGGAGGGACTGGCGGGCGGTGCGGCTTGCCCTGGAGCTTCGCTTTCGCACTCTGGCGCGCTGTCAGTGCCGTCGTTCAATGATTCAAATTATACATGGGGTTTTCCCCAGTGCAAGGGGAATTTGCACTGCGAAATGCAATTTCGTATTGCGGAAAGAAGAACGTGGCGCACCAGGCAGGATATTTCATTTAAAAATCAATGGTTTATGCAAAATCAAGGCATGTCATTGAGCTGTCATACTAGAGGAAACCCTCAGATTTCGTAGGGATATGGGCGTCAGCAGCCCAAGCTTGGCGATGCCATATACTGAGAATTGCAAGATTCGTGATCATGCGCTTGTGATCGGAAGCACACAATATAAACGACAGGAACGAACAAAATGGAATGCAAAGTGACATGGATGGGTGCCGACGGCATGAGCTTCGTGGCCCAGACCGGCAGCGGCCATATCGTGGCGATGGACGGTGCGCCCGAGGGCGGCGGCCATAACCTGGCGCCGCGGCCGATGGAAATGGTACTGCTCGGCACCGGCGGCTGCACCGCCTACGACGTGGTGCTGATCCTCAAGCGCGGCCGCCAGGACGTCTCCGGCTGCAGCGTGCAGCTGCAGGCCGAGCGCGCCGGCGAGGACCCCAAGGTCTTCACCCGCATCAACTTCCATTTTGTGGTGACCGGCAAGAATCTCAACCCCGCCACGGTCGAGCGTGCCATCAAGCTGTCGCACGAAAAGTACTGCTCGGCGTCGATCATGCTGGCCAAGACGGCCGAGATCACGCACACGATGGAAATCGTCGAAGCCTGAAGGGAAGATGCAGACCCGGTACGCCGTGGTGGCGCCGGGTCATGCCGGAAGAAGAAGCAAAGCAGGCCGATAAGCCGGATTCTGTGCGCCCCGCCCGCCTTGCGGCAAACGGTGCGTGACAACCATTCCTCTAGGCCGGCTGTTACCAGCCGGCTCCAGCTCCCTACCCGCAGACTCAGCGGGCCGCTTCATCGCCTGCCTATTTGGGATTGCTCCAGGTGGAGGTTACCGCGTTTCACCCTTCCCGCCGGGCGAACCCGGCGGCAAGACTCGTCTCTGTGGCCCTATTCCGCACGTTGCCGTGGATGGCTGTTAGCCAACACCCTGCCCTGTGGAGTCCGGACTTTCCTCCCCCTGCACCTTGCGGTGCAGGCAGCGGTTGCCTGGCCTGCTTTGCGGCCCGCAGTCTAACACCGATTGGCGGCGCCTTCAGCCAGAGCGACGTCCCGGCCGGAATACCGCGGTATCGGCATAGAAGCCAGGTTCGGCGTTATCGCTGCACCAGCCCGGAATGCCCATCACCGGCAGCGGCGCAAAACTGCGCCCGCCGCGCAGCGCGCCAGCCTGGGCCGCAGCGGCAAGGGATTGCGCCAGCATGGCGTCCAGCGACGGGCCTGCCGCCTGCTGCGGCGCCAGCGGCAGCACCCATGCATGGGCAGTGACCGACTTGTACGGCTGCACCAGTTTTTCGAGTAGCGCATGGCCGAACGGCACCACCGTGCAGGCCCTGCCCCACGCCGGCCTGGATTCGACCAGCAGGCGCTGCCACGCAAACCCCTTGAGCGCATCCGCCAGGTCCCGGTCGGTGCTGACAAACAGCACCGCGTTCTCGTCGAACAGGGTCGCCGCATCGCGCACGCCGCCGCGCGTGGTCTGCACGCCATCGCGCGCGATGACCTCGGCCTGGATCTGGTTGAGCACGCGCTTGGCCTGCGGGAAATGCAGCCAGGTCAGCGCGTTGAAGAAATCGTGGAGATTGTCGCGGGTCGGGATCTCGCCGGTGGCATGGATATGCGCCTCATAGGCGCTGCCTTCCGGCAAGGCATGCTGGGCGATGAAACGCAGCGGCAGGCCGCGGGCATTGCACAGGCGGAGTTGGGCTGCATACGCGCTTAGCAGCGCGCGCAGATCGGCGCCGCCCTGCACCGCCGCAGCGAGCGCGGCACCCTGCGCAGCAAACGGCTGGAACCACGGCCGGGACCAGTCGATCCCGGCCAGCGCGGCGACGAAGCGCTCGTCGCCCGCTTGCACCTGCATGGGCAAGGCCGCAGCAGGGTTTAGCGGGCCTTCCAGCGCAGCGTCTCGCCGCCGCGCAGCGGCACCAGCGTGGTGTCGCCATAGGGCAGCTCGGCCGGCAGTTCCCAGTCCTCGCGCTCCAGCGTCAGCATGCCGGTGTTGCGCGGCAGGCCGTAGAAGGCCGGGCCGTTGAAGCTGGCAAAGGCTTCCAGCTTGTCCAGCGCGCCGGCGCCGTCGAAGGCCTCGGCATACAGCTCCATCGCATGCAGCGCGGTATAGCAGCCGGCGCAGCCGCAGGCGTGCTCCTTCAACCCGCGCGCGTGCGGCGCGCTGTCGGTACCCAGGAAAAAGCGCGGGCTGCCCGAGACCGCGGCCGCCACCAGGGCCTCGCGATGGGTCTCGCGCTTGAGCACCGGCAGGCAGTAGTAGTGCGGGCGGATGCCGCCGGTGAAGATGGCGTTGCGGTTGTAGAGCAGGTGGTGCGCGGTGATGGTGGCGCCCACCGGACCGCTGGCGTCGCGCACGTATTCGGCCGCGTCCTTGGTGGTGATGTGCTCGAACACCACCTTCAGCTCGGGCATGTCGCGGCGCAGCGGCGTCATCACGCGGTCGATAAAGACGGCTTCGCGATCGAAGATGTCGATGCTGGGGTCGGTCACCTCGCCGTGCACCAGCAGCGGCAGGCCCGCGCGCTGCATCGCTTCCAGCGCCGGGTAGCAGCGGCGGATATCGGTCACGCCGGCGTCGCTGTTGGTGGTGGCGCCGGCCGGGTACAGCTTGACGCCGTGCACGAAGCCGCTGGCCTTGGCCGCGGCAATCTCTTCGGCCGTGGTGTTGTCGGTCAGGTACAGCGTCATCAGCGGCTCGAACTGCAGGCCGGCCGGCAGCGCCGCCAGGATGCGGGCACGGTAGGCCTGCGCCTGCGCCACCGTGGTCACGGGCGGCTTCAGGTTGGGCATGATGATGGCGCGTGCGAACTGGCGCGCGGTGTCGGGCAGCACGGCGGCCAGGGCCGCGCCGTCGCGCAGGTGCAGGTGCCAGTCGTCCGGGCGGGTGATGGTGAGCTTCTGGGTCATGGCTAGCTTGGGCCTGCCGCGGCGGCGGCTGGCGTTCGTCGAAATCAGAGAATCAGGATGGCGCGGTAGTCGTTCACATTGGTGCGCGTCGGGCCGGTGACCACCAGGTCGCCGATGGCATCGAACAGGCCCCAGGCGTCGTGCGCGTCCAGCTGGCGCAGCCCAGGCAGGCCGGCGGCCGCGGCGCGCGCCAGCGTGGTCGGATCGGCCAGCGCACCGGCATTGTCTTCCGAACCGTCGATGCCGTCGGTGTCGGCCGCGATCGCATGCACGCCGGGCATGCCGTCAAGTTCGACCGCCAGCGACAGCAGGAATTCGGAGCAGCGCCCACCCCGTGCCTTCATGGCACCACCGCCGGCAGGCAAAGTGACCGTGCACTCACCTCCGGAAATCAGCGCCACGGGCGCGGCAAACGGCGCATTGTACGCGCGAATCTCGCGCACCAGCGCAGCGTAGACGCGAGCCACTTCGCGCGCTTCGCCGGTCACGGTATCGCCCAGCACCACCGGCGTGATGCCGCGTTCGCGGAACAGCGCCGCGGCCGCCTGCAAGCTGCCATGGGCGGTGGCGATCATGCGGTTGTCGACCCGGGCGAACAGCGCATCGCCCGGCTTGGGCGTCTCCGGCACCTCGCCGCGGGCGCCGCGCTCCAGGTGCGCCTGCACGCTGGCCGGCACCTGCGCGCCCCAGCGGCGCAGGATCTCCAGCGCATCGGCAAAGGTGCTCGGATCGGCCACGGTCGGGCCCGAGGCGATCGCGCTGGGATCGTCGCCGGCCACGTCCGAGACGATCAGCGTGGTCACCGGCGCATGGCTTGCCTGCGCCAGCCGCCCGCCCTGGATGCGCGAGACATGCTTGCGCACGATATTCATCTCGGTGATCGGCGCGCCACAGCGCAGCAGTTCCCGGGTGGTGGCCTTCAGGTCAGCCATCGGGATGCCTTCGGCCGGCAGCGACAGCAGGCTGGAGCCGCCGCCCGACACCAGCACCAGCAGCCGGTCCTGCGGCGTCAGCGACTGCACGCTGGCCAGGATATCGGCGGCGGCCTGCTCGCCTGCCTCATCGGGCACCGGATGGCCGGCTTCGATCACGCGGATATGGTCGGTCGGCAGCCCGTGCGCGTAGCGCGTGACCACCAGCCCCTCCAGCGTGGCCTTGCCGGCGTAGGCACGCTCGACCGCCGCCGCCATCGACGCCGCGGCCTTGCCCGCGCCCACCACCAGTGTGCGGCCGCCCACGTGGGGGGGCGGCAGGTGCTGCGCCACGATCTGCAGCGGATCGGCCGCCGCCACCGCGGCGTGGAAGCTGTCCAGCAGCAAGGCGCGGGGATCGCCCGTGACCGCCGCGCTCACAGCGCCTCCGCGATAGCCAGGCCCAGGTCGGCCGTGCCGGCCCTGCCGCCGATGTCGCGCGTCAGCGGCGCATGTTCGGGGCCCGCGGCCAGCACCTTCTCGATCGCGCCCAGCACGGCGGCTCCGGCTGCTTCATGGCCCAGGTGCTCCAGCATCATGGCGCCGCACCAGATCTGGCCGATCGGGTTGGCCACGCCGCGCCCGGCAATATCCGGGGCCGAGCCGTGCACCGGCTCGAACAGGCTGGGGAAGGTGCGGTCGGGGTTGATATTGCCCGACGGCGCGATGCCGATGGTGCCGGTGCAGGCCGGGCCCAGGTCGGACAGGATGTCGCCGAACAGGTTGCTGGCCACCACCACGTCGAACCAGTCCGGATGCTGGACGAAATGCGCGGTCAGGATGTCGATGTGGTACTTGTCGACCTTGATGCCGGGATAGCTGGCCGCCATCGCCTCGACGCGCTCGTCCCAGTACGGCATGGTGATCGAGATGCCATTGGACTTGGTCGCCGACGTCAGGTGCTTCTTCGGCCGCTTCTGCGCCAGTTCGAAGGCAAACTTCAGGATGCGGTCGACGCCGGTACGGCTCATCACGGTTTCCTGCACCACGATCTCGCGCTCGGTGCCCGGGAACATGCGCCCGCCGATGCTGGAATACTCGCCCTCGGTATTCTCGCGCACCACGTAAAAGTCGATATCACCAGGCTGACGGCCGGCCAGCGGGCTCCTGATCCCGGGCATCAGCCGCACCGGGCGCAGGTTCACATACTGGTCAAACGAGCGCCGGAACTGCAGCAGCGAGCCCCACAGCGAGACGTGGTCAGGCACGGCATCAGGCCAGCCCACCGCCCCGAAGTAGATGGCGTCGTACTTGACCAGCGTGTCGAACCAGTCGTCCGGCAGCATCTTGCCGTGGCGGGCGTAGTAGTCGCAGCTGGAAAAGTCGAAGTGGTCCCACTGGAAGTCGATGCCGAAGCGGCGCGCCGCGGCGTCCATCACGCGGATGCCCTCGGGCATCACTTCCGTGCCGATTCCGTCTCCGGGAATCACGGCGATCTTGTATTGGCGCATGGTTATTGGGGAGATACGTGCAGGATGGCCGGTCGCCGCGCGCGGCCGGCCGACGCTGCTTGGCAGCGGCCCGGGTGCGCGGGATAATGTCTGCATTCTATTGCAAAGCGGCAGCCCGCTGCCGACCGGTGCCCCGATATGTGCCAGCTGCTAGGCATGAACTGCGCCACGCCGACCGACGTGACGTTCTCCTTCACCGGCTTCGCCGCGCGCGGTGGCCTGACCGACCATCACGCCGACGGCTTCGGTGTCGCCTTCTTCGAGGACAAGGCCTGCCGCCTGTTTATCGACAACCAGTCCGCCGGCACCTCGCCGGTGGCGGACCTGATCAAGCGCTACCCGATCAAGTCCAAGAACGTCATCTCGCATATCCGCAAGGCCACGCAGGGCACCGTGCTGCTGGAGAACTGCCACCCTTTCATGCGCGAGCTGTGGGGCCGGCACTGGATCTTTGCCCATAACGGCGACCTGAAGGGCTTCACCCCGTTCCTGTCCGGCGTCTACCAGCCAGTGGGCGATACCGACAGCGAACTGGCTTTCTGCACGCTGATGCAGGGCCTGCGCAAGCGCTTCCCGGGTTCGCAGCCGCCGCTGAACGAGCTGTGCCATGCGCTGGCCGACATCACCCGCGAGATCACGCTGCATGGCGTGTTCAACTACCTGCTGTGCAACGGCCAGGCCCAGTTCGCGCACTGCTCCACGCACCTGTACTACATCGTGCGGCAGTGGCCGTTCTCGACCGCGCACCTGATCGACGCCGACCTGTCGATCGACTTCGCCCAGGTCACCACGCCGGACGACCGCGTGGCGGTGATCGCCACCCAGCCGCTGACCGACAACGAGACCTGGACCCGCTTCGCCCCGGGCGAGCTGATCATGTTCGAGGACGGGCACCCGACCATGACGCTGACGGTGCCGATCCCGCCGGAAGTGCAGGCGAAGAACGCGGCCAACACGGCCTGCACCTGAGCCATCGGGAACGAAAAAAGGGACGCCGAGGCGTCCCTTTTTGATTGCCCTGCGAGGCCGGTCAATGATGCAGGATCTTCGACAGGAACTGCCTGGCGCGCTCGGAGCGGTGTTCGATATTGCCGAAGAACTCCTCCTTCTCGCAGTCCTCGACGATCTTGCCCTGGTCCATGAAGATCACGCGGTTGGCCACCTTGCGCGCGAAGCCCATTTCGTGGGTTACGCACATCATGGTCATGCCTTCCTGCGCCAGCTGCACCATCACGTCCAGCACTTCGTTGACCATCTCCGGGTCCAGCGCCGAAGTCGGCTCGTCGAACAGCATGCAGATCGGGTCCATCGACAGCGCACGGGCGATCGCCACGCGCTGCTGCTGGCCGCCCGACAGCTGGCCCGGGTACTTCTCTGCCTGGCTCTTCAGGCCCACGCGGTCCAGGTACTTCAGGCCCTTGGCCATGGCCTCGTCCTTGGAGCGGCCGAGCACCTTCATCTGCGCGATGGTCAGGTTCTCGGTGATCGACAGGTGCGGGAACAGTTCGAAGTTCTGGAACACCATGCCCACGCGCGAGCGCAGCTTGGGCAGGTTGGTCTTGGGATTGCCCACCGAGGTGCCGTCGACCAGGATATCGCCCTTCTGGAACGGCTCAAGCGCGTTGACGGTCTTGATCAGCGTGGACTTGCCCGACCCGGACGGGCCGCACACCACCACCACTTCACCCTTGGCGACCTTGGTGGTGCAGTCGGTCAGCACCTGGAAGGCGCCGTACCACTTGGAGACATTGTTGATTTCGATCATACAGCCACCTTTTTCTGGTAACGCTTGACCAGCAGCGAAGCGGAGAAGCAGATAACGAAGTACACCACGCCGGCGAACAGCAGCATCTCGACGATGCGGCCGTCACGTTCGCCGATGCCGTAGGCCTGGCCGAAGAAGTCGGCCAGCGCGCTGACGTAGACCAGCGACGTATCCTGGAACAGGATGATGCCCTGGGTCAGCAGCAGCGGCACCATGTTGCGGAACGCCTGCGGCAGGATCACCAGCCGCATCGACTGGCCATAGGTCATGCCCAGCGCCTGCGCCGCGAACATCTGCCCGCGCGACACGCTCTGGATGCCCGCGCGGATGATTTCCGAGTAGTACGCGGCCTCGAACAGCGCAAAGGCCACCAGCGCGGACGTCATGCGCAGGTCGGTCGCCGGCGACAGGTTGAACAGGTTCTGCAGCACCTGCGGAATGATCAGGAAGAACCACAACAGCACCATCACCAGCGGGATGGAGCGGAAGATGGTCACGTACCCCTGCGCAAACCAGTTCAGCAGCCTGAACGACGACAGCCGCATCATCGCCAGGATGGTGCCCCAGACGATGCCCACCACCACCGCGGTGACGGTGATCTTGAGCGAGACCATCATGCCCTCGCCCAGGACCTCGAGCGTGGCAGGGGTGATGGAAGTGAAATCGAAGGAATAAGCCATGGCGCCCCCTTACTTGCCGCCGATAAAGCCGGGCACGCGCGTGCGGGCTTCCACCCAGCGCATGATCAGCATCACCGTCACGTTGATCAGCGCGTACATCAGCGTGACCGCGATGAACGATTCATACGGGCGCGCGGTGTAGTCCACCAGTTGCCGGCCCTGCGCCGCCAGTTCCAGCAGGCCGATGGTCGAAGCCACCGCCGAGTTCTTGAAGATGTTCAGGAATTCGGAAGTCAGCGGCGGCACGATCACGCGGAACGCCATCGGCAGCAGCACGTGGCGGTACGTCTGCGGCAGCGTGAAGCCCATCGCCAGGCCGGCATTCTTCTGCCCGCGCGCCAGCGAGTTGATGCCCGAGCGCACCTGCTCACAGACCCGCGCGGCGGTGAAGGTGCCCAGGCACAGCATGGCGGCCAGGAACTGCTGCGCGAACGGGTTCATCTGCTTGATCGCCTCGCCGCCGGGCAGCAGCTCGGGCGCGACGAAATACCAGATGAACAGCTGCACCAGCAGCGGGATGTTGCGGAAGATTTCCACATAGGTGGCGGCGATGCCCGCCAGCCACTTGTTGGGCACGGTGCGCAGCACGCCGAGCACCGAACCGATGACCAGGGCGATGACCCAGGACGAGAGTCCCAGGGCGAGCGTTACCTTCAGGCCCGAGATCATCCAGTCCAGGTAGGTCTCGTTCTGGGCGGCCTGTTCGAGGAAAACTGCCCAATGCCAGTTGTAGTTCATGTTGCGTCCTCAAAAAGAAACGGAAGGACATGCCTTCCGTTTCACACTGCTGTCAACGGCAGGTCAGTCCAGCGCCTTGTCGTTCGGCGTCTTGAACAACGCCTTCATGTCTTCGGACAGCGGGAAGTCCAGGTTGAGGCCCTTCGGCGGCACCGGCGTCATGAACCACTTGGTGTACAGGGTGTTGATCGAACCGTCCTTCATCATGCCGGAGATCACGGTATCGGACAGCTTCTTGAACTGCGGATCGTCCTTGCGGATCATGCAGCCATAGGACTCGCGCGATTGCGGCTTGCCCACCACGATCCAGTCGGCCGGGTTCTTGGCCTTGGCGCGCTCGCCGTACAGCAGCGCGTCGTCCATCATGAACGCGACCGCGCGCCCCGACTCAAGCGTCAGGAACGACTGGCCATGGTCCTTGGTGCTGATGATGTTCACGCCCAGCTTCTGGTCGTCGTTCATCTTGCGCAGCAGGCGCTCCGACGTGGTGCCGGCGGTGGTGACGACGTTCTTGCCCTTCAGGTCGGCCCAGTCCTTGATGCCGGCGTCCTTCTTCACCATGATGCGCGTGCCGATGATGAAGATGGAGTTGGTGAACCCAACCTGCTTCTGGCGCTCCAGGTTGTTGGTGGTGGAGCCGCACTCGATGTCGATGGTGCCGTTCTGCAGCAGCGTGATGCGGTTCTGCGAGGTGATCGGGATTTCCTTGACCTGCAGGTTCGGCAGCTTCAGCTGGTCCTTGATGGCTTCCACGATCTTCATGTTGATATCGTAGGAATAGCCGACCTGGCGCACGCCGCCCAGGTTGTAATTGAACGGAATCGACGACTCGCGCACGCCCAGCGTGATGACGCCGGTGTCCTTGATCTTCTTCAGCGTGCCCGTCAGTTGTTCAGCTGCCTGTGCCGTCCCGCACATCACGCCCCCGGCAATCATCAGGGCAGCCAGCTTGGCAAAATTCATAACATCTCCTTGACCATGAAGAGAAAGCGGGATTCTAGAGATAAAACCCCCACTGGTGAAACAGTATTGCGCAGCATCCGCCGCAATACAACTGGGTTTTCTCCTAGAACCCCACTTTAGGGCAATCACTGCGCACGGCGTCCGGATACGACAACGCGGTCTCCGGCGCTTGCCGGAGACCGCGTCTGGCGGTCATGAGCCATGGGGAGCGGGACGATTATTGCATTGCACCATGGCAGTGCCTTGTCCCGTTTCCCGTGCCCAGATCAGGGATACAGGCCGCGCATCTCGCGCGCCTGCAGGATCCGCGTGCAGGCCACGATAAACGCCGCCGTGCGCAGCGTCACCTTGTTGTCCTGTGCCACTTGCCAGATTGCCCGGAAGGCTTCTTGCATGATCCGTACCAGGCGCTGGTTGATCTCCTCCTCGGTCCAGAAGAAGCTGGAGAAGTCCTGCACCCATTCGAAGTAGGACACGGTCACGCCGCCGGCGTTGGCGATCACGTCGGGACAGACCAGGATATTGCGCTCGCGCAGGATATCGTCGGCTTGCGGCGTGGTCGGGCCGTTGGCGCCTTCAATCACCAGCTTTGCCGTGATCTTGGGCGCGTTCTGCACCGTGATCTGGCCTTCCAGCGCGGCCGGGATCAGGATGTCGCAGTCGACTTCCCAGAACTGCTCGGTACGCAGGACTTCGCCGCGGAAGCCTTCGATGGTGCCGCTGTGCGAGGCGTATTCCATCATTGCCGGCACGTCCAGGCCGGCCGGGTCGAACAGCGTGGTGCGGTGGTCCTGCACCGCCACCACCTTGGCGCCGGCCTCATGGAACAGCTTGGCCGCCACCGCGCCCACGTTACCGAAGCCCTGCACCGCCACGCGCGCGCCCTTGATCTCCAGGCCGATATTGCGCGCGGCCTCGGAGCCGACCACGAACACGCCGCGGCCGGTGGCTTCGTGGCGGCCGAGCGAGCCGCCCAGCGAGATCGGCTTGCCGGTCACCACGCCGGTGGCCGTGCTGCCGGAGTTCATCGAGTACGTGTCCATCATCCAGGCCATGACCTGGGCGTTGGTGTTCACGTCCGGCGCCGGAATATCCTTGCTCGGCCCGATGATGATGTTGATTTCGCTGGTGTAGCGGCGCGTCAGGCGTTCCAGCTCGGCGTGCGAGAGCGTGCGCGGATCGACGCGGATGCCGCCCTTGGCACCGCCGTAGGGCACGTTGACCGCGGCATTCTTCACCGACATCCAGGCCGACAGCGCCATCACCTCGGACAGGGTCACGTCCTGGTGGAAGCGCACCCCGCCCTTGCCCGGGCCGCGCGACAGGTTGTGCTGCACCCGATAGCCCTCGAAATGGGCAATGGTGCCGTTATCCAGTTCGATGGGAACGTCGACGATCATCGCGCGCTTGGGGCGCTTGAGGGTTTCGACCCAGCGTGCCAGCGAGCCCAGGTAAGGCGTGACACGGTCGACCTGCTGCAGGTAGATGCCCCAGGGGCCGAGATTGTCGGCATTGAGGTAAGACGGGAGTGCGTGCTTTTGGCCACCAATATTGGTCGGTGCTGCGGAAGACATCGGTTGGTTCCGGTGTGAAGAATGCCCGCAAGCTTAGGGCTGGCGCCCCGCCCGAATCCAATGCCGTTTGCTCATCCGGTCATGCAAAACCTGCATAACGTTGTCATCTGGCGGAAACTGGGGAGCCGGCCGGCTGGGCGGACTGGGCCGCCGACAAGGTCGACCACACCTGGTCGACCAGCTGGCGCTTGCGCCGTGCGCCGGCGCGGCGTTCGTTGCCGTTCTCGCCCGGGCGCTCGCGGTACAGGCGGATTTCCATATCGATCGACAACGGCAGCCCGCGCGCCGACTCGGCCCGCACCAGCCGGCCCGCGGCCACGTCCTCGCGCACCGCGCTTTCGGGCAGGAAGGCCATGCCGTGGCCGGCCAGCGCCATCACCTTGAGCGCCTCGGCCATGTCGGTCTCGTAGCATTTGTCGAGCTTGAGCGCCTCGGAGGTGTCGGCCAGCAGCAGGTCGACCATGCGGCCGAGGAAGGCGTTGGGCGTGTAGCTGAGGAAGGGCACCGGCTTCTTGTCGGTGCCGGGCAGCCGGAACTGCGGCTTGCCGGCAGCGTCCGGCACGCTGTAGGGCGACAGCCGCTCGGTACCAAGCACCAGCATGTCGTACCGGGCCGGATCCAGCTGGATCGCCTGGCGCGCGTGGTGGTAGACCATCACCAGGTCGCAGCCGCCTTCCACCAGCATCAGCACCGCGTCGTGGACGTTGAGCGCGCGCAGCCGGCACGGCAGCGTGCCGATCCTGCGCTCCAGCGCCTTGAGCCATTCCGGGAAGAAGGTCAGCGACAGCGTATGCGGCACCGCGAACTCCAGCACCTGGGCGTTGGCCGAGCGCTGGCCGCGCATCAGCGCGCGGGTCTCGCTGACCTGCGCCAGCATGGCCAGCGCCTGCTCGTAGAACACCTTGCCGGCCGGGGTCAGGCTGGTGGGGTAGCTCGAGCGGTCGATCAGTTCGGTGCCGACCCACGCCTCCAGCGACTGGATGCGGCGCGAGAACGCGGGCTGCGTGACGTGGCGCAGCTCGGCCGAGCGCGAGAAGCTGTGCGTCTCGGCCAGGCTGACGAAGTCTTCAAGCCATTTGATTTCCATGACGCGGATTATCCACCCGCGGCATGGGGGCCGTCACCTGGCCCCGGGGAGCACGGCGGACTACGCTGCCCCGCCCTTGCCCTCGTGCCGCTGGCGCAGCCACGGATAGCGCCCGACATCCTGCCCGCCATAGTCGGGATCCAGGTAGACATAGCAGCGCTGGATGCGGAAGTCGCGGATTTCGAACACATCGCACCAGCGCCCGGCGTGGGTGACGTCCGCGCGCCAGGTCTCGCCGCTCTTGAGGCTTCCGGCCGAGGTGCCCTCCACCACCAGCAAGTCGCCCTGCTGGATGAAGTTGGCATGGGCGATATCATGGCGGACCGACTCCAGGATTCCCATCAGGTCCCCGAACAGCTGCTCGATCTGCGCGCGGCCGTGCGCCACTCCCCATTTGGGAAAGCAGAACTCGGCATGCTCGTCAAAGAGATCGAGCACGCTCTCGCCGCGGTCCATGCGCTTGAAATACTCCAGCGCAACCGCCTTGCGCTGTTCATCCGTCATTATCTTGATTTCCATGATCCCTGAATCCTTGGCCGGCACGCCCCCGGGCGGGCCTGGCACCAGAAGAAGCGCGGTCCGGGCCGCGCTTGTGAAGGTCGGCTTGTTACTTGGCGATGGACTCCAACGCGCTGTAGGTCATGTCGCCTTCCTTGATCTTCGCTTCATTGAGCTTGTAGCCGCGGAACATGTAGATCGAAGCGTGGCGCGCCTTGAAATCGATGATGTCGCCCTGGATCGAAGAAGAGTACTTGGTACCGTCCTCGCCCACTGACGGGGTCATATGGAAGTTGATGAACTTCCAGAACTCGCCCTTCTTGTCATAGGCTTCGCCCATGTAGACGCGCGGATAGTTCACGTCCATATAGACCACCTTCTTGCCGTACGGGTGCTCGCCCGGCGGCGTGCCTTCGATCACCCACACCTCGCGCGGTTGCCAGGTCTGCACCGGGTTCCAGTACGGCGCGTTTTTCAGGTCCACGGTCTTCCATTCGTCCGGCGTCCCCTTCTTCGACGGGGTGTAGCCGAGCCTGGCATCCGAAATTGCCAGGATCCAGCGCTTGCCCACCAGCTTGATCTTCGGATACCACGAGGGCCTGGCGTTCCAGACGTAGATGTCGTCGTTCAGCACATCGAGCCCGCCCACCGGGTCCATCCACGCCCCGCCGGACAGGCGCCGCGTGCGCCGGGCCGACTTGATATAGGCCCAGCTGTCTTCCACCTTCGGGCTGTCATAGCGGATGGTGAACGTGCCCAGCCCGCGGATATCCTCCGGCGCGGTCGCGGCGAACAGCGTCTTGCTGAGCACGCTGCCATCCCCCAGCACCGGCTTGTCGCCGCTGAGCCGTCCCTTCATGTAATAGCGCTGGAACACCCAGTCCTGCGTCGACTCCAGGCCCTTGTCGCCGCTGATCATCAGGAAGGTGACCTTGTTGTTGATGACGTCCCCTTCCGGTGAGGCGTAATAGAAGTTCCAGATCAGCTTGTCGCCGGCAAAGGGGTCGTTCTGGCTGACTTGCGGGAAGGGAATGCCGGCCTCCCAACCCGTGACCTCGCGCGTCTTTTCATCGAACTGCGCCTTGCCCGCGTTCTTGCGGGTCGCCTCAAGGTACTTGGGATCGAGCTGCACGGGCTTGGCGTGGCCAAGCGGAATCGTCAGGCCGGTATTGCGGATCTGCCATTCAAGCTTCTCGGTCAGCAGGCTCGCAATGGTGTGGCCGTCGAAGGTGTCGTTCTTGACCTTGTCGATGTTGGCCTTGTCGATCACGGTGCCGGCGGGCAGTTCAGCGGCGACGGCAAGAGTGCCGCCTAGCGCGGCAAGCATGCACAGCGCGAGTGTCTTCTGGATGCGATACATGATGTGTCTCCTTATTTGGAACTGTCAGAACTGTCGCGTCAGGCGGGCCAGGAACTGACTATTGTTGGCAAAGGTGCCGAACAGGCGCGTCGACCCCTCCACCTGGCCGGGCTGACGTTTGTTCTTGGAAAAGAACAGATCCGCCTCCAGCACCAGGCGCCAGTGGTCGCCGTAGACGAACTCCACGCTCGGGATCAGGAAGCCCCCGCGGCCCTGCAGGTCCACCCCCGCGGCAAGCTGCGGATTGATCTTGTCGTTCCTGTAATTCAGCCCCAGTATCACCGTGGCGATGGTGGAGTGCTCCTTGGCCGCGGCGCCATAGCCCACCAGGTTGACGATATCGTCCGACCGCTTGTAGTTCTGGATCCATTTGTCGAACACCTGGACCGAGAAGAATGACGGCCGGCTGGTGCCCAGCAGCTTCGTCAGGTTCAGGCTCTTGTCGATCCGGAACATAGTGGTGACCACGTCCTTCTTGATGATCCCGCCAAAGCCCGGCAGGGCACCGCCAAAGAAGCTGGTGCCGATGTTGTAAGGCGCGTTGCGCGTGTAGACCAGCTCCGTGCTCAGCACGGAGTCGATGGCGGGCACATAGCCGCTGACGGTGGCGCCGAACAGGTCGATCTTGGGGAAGATGAAATCCCCGAGCGCGCCGGTCGGCGCGGCACCCGAAGGCGCGAAGGCCGAGTTCACCACCGGGTCGTTGTTGAATGTCTTCAGGTAGGCCAGCGAATAGTTCACCGGTCCCGCGATCCCTTCCCAGCGTACGCCTCCGGTCTGATCGCTGACATTCGCTCCCGGGTGACGATAGTTGTAGTTCAGCGCGCCGGGCGCCAGGAAGTCGACGCCCTTGTAAGGCTGCCCCGCCCAGCGGCCGCCGTAGAGATCGTAGCTGTTGCCGATGTCCCGGTTCCGGTCGATGCCTGGCCGATACAGCAATTGCAGGCTGCCGTCCGCCTCCGGCACATTGACCTTTGCCTTGACCAGGAACAACGGCTTGCGCAGTTCGTCGCCTTCGCGCTCGAGGAAGGAGCGCCAGCGGTAATCGAAGCCATTGACGAGATCCAGGGCGCGGAAGAAATCGGTCTCGCCCCAGACGACCTGCTGCTTGCCGATGCGGAAGTTGACCCGCTCCACGGGCGCGAACTCCATGTAGTACTCGCGCAGGTCGGCCCGGTCATACTGGTCCATCAGCCGGCTGCCCGGCCCGCCTGGCGAGTTGGACCGATTCAGTTGCTCCAGGTCCTTCAGGTATCGCGTCTTGTACTCCCCTTCGGCCCGCCCGACCACCTTCCATGTGACCGGTCCGGTTTTCGCGTCGGCATTGAGCAGCAGCGCCGCGCGCAGCATGGATGGCGAAAACCGGTCATTGCGGCTGGTCTCCGGCGGGTTCTGCAGATTGAAAGAGGCCCACGTGCGCGCATAGCCGCCCAGGCGGAAGCTGTAGTCATCTGATTTACCGTCGCCGCCGTCGGCGCTTTCCGCGCTGGCCGCGGCCGTCGCGCCAGCCTCTTCCGCATCCGCGGCGAGCGCGTTTGGCGACGCCGCCAGCAGCATCAGCGCCAGGCCTGCGGCGCCGGACTTCATGCGCCGCTCTCCCCAAGAATTCAATGTCACGGTCTCCTCCTGTTGGTGTTTGCTTTTATTTCTTATGACTGGCCGAGGCGCTAGGCCTCGGGCACTGCGCGCATGGCGAGATCCTGGCCGCCGCCGGGCGCCGTTCGCTCGCCTGCCGCCTTCACGATGAATGCCGGCCGGAACACCAGCACCATCGCCGGCATGATGAACAGGGCACTGAGCGCCGAGACGAAGAGCCAGATCGCCATCAACACGCCCATATCGGCCTGAAACCTCAGCGAGGATGCGCACCACAGCACAACGCTGGTGGTCAGCGTCAGCGCGGTCACGACCACGCCACGGCCGGCGCCCAGCAGCGAGGCGATGGTGGCCGCGGACAGGTCCTTGCCCTCGGCGATCTTTTCCTTGATGCCGTCGACGATGTAGAAGGCGTAGTCGACCCCGAGGCCGATACCCAGCGCGGCCACCGGCAGCGTGCTGAGGTTCATGCCGATGCCTTTCCACGCCATGTAGCTGAAGGTGATGGTGTTGGACAGGATCACCGGCACCATGAAGAAGATGCCCGCCGTGACCGAGCGGTAGGCGACCGCGCAGCAGATCACCAACACCAGCAAGGCCAGCGCGATGCTTTCGATCTGGCCGGCGAGAATCACCTCGTTGACCGCAGCCAGCACCCCGACCAGGCCGCCCGCCAGGCGGTAGCTGCCCTCCGCCAGCGGATGGGCATCGACGTAGGCCTTGAGCCGCGCCATGGCGGTGCGGATGCTCTCGCCCTGGTGGTCGCGGAAGTAGAACGTCACCGATGCATCCCGGGCCTGGGCATCAGTGAAGCGCGCCATGTCGCCGGGATCGGAACCCGACACGAACATGTACATCAGCTCGCCGTTCTCCTGTGCCGTGCGGCCGAGCTCCTGGTAGCGCGGGTTGTTCTCGTTCAGTACGCGGCGCACCATCGGGATCACGTCCGCGATCGACGCGCTGCCGCCGATCTCTGGCTGGGCCGCCATGTAGCGCTGCATGCCCGCCATGCTCGCCAGCACCGCGGGCGACTTGACCGCGTTGGGCTGGTGTCCCGCGAACACCGCGTACAGCCGGTCAGCGCCCTGGAACTGCCGGTTGATGGCCGCCGCATCGCGGTTGTAGGCAGAGTCCTGCCAGAGGATGGGTGAGCCAGGCTGGGCATCTCCCACCTGGATACGGGTCGCGTACCACGCCGACACGCCAAACACCGCCGCCGCCCCGGCCAGCACTGCATAGCGCCAGCGCGAGGTGGCGCTGCGCACGCAGACGCCCAGGATGCGGTCGATGCCGGGTCCGAGATCCAGCCGATGGGCATACCCGCGCGGGTAGTGCACCCACGAAAGCAGCACCGGCGTCATCACGCAGGCACTCAATGCGATCGTCATCACCCACACCGTGCCGATGATTGACACCTTGTGCATCAGCGGAATCGGCGTCAGCACCACCACGATCATGCAGCCCGCGTCGGCCACCACACCCAGCATGCCTGGCTTGAACAGCTGCAGCATGCTGGCCTTGGCCGCCGCGCGCGTGGTGTCCGCCCCCGCGGCAAGCTCTTCATCGAAGCGCGACACCAGCTGCACCGAATGCGAGATGGCGCGCGCGGTGATCAGGAAGGCGATCACGATCACCAGCGGATCCAGGTTATAGCCCAGCAGGCGCGCGGCACCGAGCGCCCAGATGGCACTGCTCAGGCCCGCCAGCAGCGGCAGCAGCGTGCCGCGCCAGGTACGGGCGATGACGAAGAGCAGCAGCACCAGGCAACCGATCGTCAGCAGGAAGATGTGCAGCGTCTCCGGCAGGAAGTGGTTGACCCAGCCGTAGAGGATGGGCTCGCCGGTCACGCGCACCCGCACGCCGTCGCCGCGCGCGGCATCGGCGATCGCCCTCACCTGCGGAAAGATCTTGTTGTAGTCGGCGGCGCCTTCATAGAAATCCACCGTGACCAGCGCAGCCTTGAGGTCCTTCGAGACATAGGCGCCATAGACCAGGGGATTATTCAGCACGGCCTGCTTCAGGGCCTCCAGCCCCGACTGGTCCTGCGGGACATCGGGCCACATCAGCGGGCTGGAATCGATGGCCTCGGTCGAGCCGCGGATTTCCTTGAGCTTGCGCGATGCCAGCGAAACGATCTGGAACTGGTTCGCCCCGTCCACCTGTTGCAGGGCGGACGTGACCGACTTCACCTTGGTGAGGAACGCGGTGTTGAAGATGTCGCCCTGCTCGGCCTCGAGCACGAGGCTGACCACGTTCGAGCCGCCGAACGCTTGCTTGTACTGCTCATGGACCTGGATATAGGGATGGCTGCGCGGCAGCAGGTCTTCGAAGACCGTCCTGACCTCCACCCGCAGCGCGGCCACCAGCATCACTGCCGTGACCAGCAGGAAGATGCCGGTCACGTAGGCCCGCCGGCGTATGCAGGACTCGACGAAGCGTTCGAGCCTGCCCTGTTCTGTCGTATTCATGTTCTCCTCCATATTCTTCGGTCGTCCCTGGACAATGCGTCTACAGGGCTGCCGCTTCCTTGACGGCAAGGCGCGAGCCCGTGGCGTAGTACTTGCCGCCGTGCGGCTGCACGCGCGTGTACCAGCGGCGGTCCAGCGGCTCGAACCGCGTCAGCCGCCAGCTGCCTGCATCCGGGCCGGCCACCAGCACCACCCCCTTGTCTCCCACGGCGATCCATTGGCTGCCGTCCCAGGCGACGTCGAGCAGGTCCTCGTCGGTGGCCCTGGCGGCCTGCGTCCAGCTGGCGCCGCCGTTGTCGCTGACCAGCACGGTTCCGCCGAGGCCCACGGCAATGGCGTGGCTGGAATCCCTGAACCTGACCGACATCAGGCTGTGCTTGACCGGGCTGGCGACGCTGGTCCAGCGCTCGCCGGCATCGCCGGTGATGCGGATGCGGCCGAACTCGCCCACCACGCAGCCGCGCGGCCCGTCGAAGGCGATGCCGTTCCATGCGGTGTCCTCGCCCTGCGCCGCGGACTCCCAGCGCTTGCCGTAGTCCCGCGAGCGCAGCAGCACGCCGCCGCTGCCGACCGCCCACGCACTGCCGTCCTGGCTCACATGGACGCGCATCAGCTTGTTGCTGATGGCTGACCTGGGTGCCTGCGCCGGGGCCCAGGTCAGGCCGGCGTCGGCCGTGGTCAGGACCACACCCTCATTGCCGACCGCCACCGCGCGGCGCGCATCCCAGGCGGCGATGTCCTGCAAGGTCTCCTGGCTGGCGGTGCGCTGCATGTGCCAGCCCTGTCCCGCATCGTCGCTGTGCAGGATCTTCCCGTTCGTGCCCACGGCCCACATGCGGCCATCGGGCAGCACGGCGAGGCCGTAGAAGGCGTCGCCGCGTTCCACCAGCGGCTGCGCGACGGACTTGCCTGCCGGCTTGGGCTTGACGAACAAGCCGGCATAAAGAAGCCCGCCAATGATGGCCACGGGCAAGCCGGACAGCAGGATGCGTTTGATACGTTGCATGGTTCAGGTCTTCTGTCTGAATTGGATGCGCAAGGCTGCGCCGGCCGCGGGCGAATTCCGCCCCGCAGGGTTTCACTGCATGGCAAGCTCAGGGGATACGCGGCGGCTACGCGGACGCTAGCCGGCGCCGGGCAGGTTTATCGCGCAGCCATGGTTGCGCTCTGCAGCGCGCGCTCCAGTTCCTCGTGCAGGATGCGCGGGTTGGGATGCGGGACGAATTGCAGGAAGGGTTCGATCTCGATCCGTTCGAACAAGCCTGCGCGGCAGTACGGATCGTCCGCGATCAGTAATTGCGCCTGCTCTCTGTCGGTGCAGCCGACGGCGAGAAACAGGCCTTGCGGACGCTGGTCCTCCCCGCACAACGCACCGGCGCAGACGATCTCCGGCAACCTGGACAGGATGTGGCGGATATGTTCAGGGCGAAGCTTGAGGCGCGCCTGCGCAACGTCCTGCCGGAAGTAGCCGCGAATGATGTATGGCATGGCAAGTAACTCCACTGCGGCGCCCGGTCATCGGACCCTGCGCGCTGGTATGGGATCAGGATGGGTGTTCTCGTTCAGGCGGCTCGCCGGTCAGGCTGGATCGGCGCCTTCGTAGGCCCGCTGTAACAGCTCCCGGACCTGCCCGCGTTCGATCGGGCGCGGATTGGGATATGGCGTCTGCACCACCAGGTCCGCGGCATGATCGAGGCCGTGCGCCGGCATGCCGATCTCGCGCAGGGACCGCGGCACGCCAAGCGCCGCGCCCAGCTCGCGCAGGCCGGCGGGGGCGGGCCCGCGACCCAGTGCGCGGGCAATGCGCGCCATCGCCTGCGGCGCCGACGCGGCGTTGTAGGCCAGCGCGTAAGGCAGCATGACGGTGTGGACTTCCGCATGCGGCAGGTTGAAGCTGCCACCCAGCGTATGGCACAGCTTGTGGTGGAGACCCATCTGCAGGTTGCCCAGCACGGTGGCGCACAGCCAGGCGCCGTACAGCGCGTCGCCGCGCGCATCGGCATCCGTGGGAGCGCGCTTCAGGCATGTCAGCGCACTGGCCAGGGCGCGGATGCCCTCCTCCGCCATCAGGCTGTAGACCGGGTTGCCGTCGCTTGCGTACAGGCCTTCGGCCGCATGGGCGATGGCATTCATGCCGCTGGTCATGGTGAGGCCCTGGGGCAGCGTCAGCGTCAGATCCGGATCGTAGATAACGCTGCGCGGCGCCACGCGCCAGTCGCGGCCGGCGTGTTTCAGACCGCCCTCGGTGATGGCGTAAAGCGGCGTCATCTCGGAGCCGGCATAGGTCGTCGGCAAGGCGATGATAGGCAAATCCGCGTTGAGCGCGATCGCCTTGGCCAGGCCGATGGTGGAGCCGCCGCCAACGGCCACGCAGCCATCGCCGCCGGCCCGATGCACGGCTTGGACCGCGGCGCGGGCGACGTCTGCGGGCACATGCATCACGGCTTCGCCGTAGACGCCGACGCAGCGGTCCCCGAGGAGATCGGCGATTTGCTGGCCGAGCGCCACCTGCTCCGGGGTGGTCAGCACCAGCACCCGCCGCAGCCCCAGTTGGTCCAGTTCGCGCGGAAGGTGTTGCCGTGCGCCGCGGCCGAAGACGACGCGGCAAGCGCGGGATTCATGCACGAATGACTGCATGGTGACTGCTCCAGATGATCAACAGGTTCCCGGCGCGCAAGCAGCCAGGAGGGTATTGGCATAGGTGATTTCCGCGTCGCGGATGCCATGCTCGCTGCCCGGCTCCACCTTGAGGGTGACGTCGGCGCCGACCGCGCTGAACCATGAGGCCGACTCGCGCACGCTGTCGGCGGGCACATGCGGATCCTGGTCCCAGGTGGAGAGCAGCACCGGCATGCCTTCGAGTTCGCGATGCGAGCCGTCGCGGGGCATGCCGGGCGGTCCGATCAGTCCGCCGGTGAAGGCGATCAGCCCCGCATACCTGCGGCGCTGGCGCCAGAGGAACTCGCTGCAGAGGCAAGCGCCCTGTGAAAACCCGACCAGCACCTGGGATGCGTAAGGAAAGCCCATGGCCAGCAGCGCCTCGGATAGGACGTCGATGCGCTCCAGCGCCTGCGAGAGCCTCGGCTCATTGGTGTCGAGGGGGGCGATGAAGCGCTCTGGGTACCAGGAATTGTCCGCCGCCAGCGGCGCGAACCATGCGACCCCGGGGTGGCTGATGCGGCTGACCAGCAGCTCGCGCATCAGCGCGGGGGACTGGCCGCGCCCATGCACCAGGATCGCGGCGAGCTTCGCGTTGCCAGCCGGCGCATCGAACACGCTCAGCGGCGTCTGCATGTGGGGATTGATGTCAGGCATAGTCTTCCCGGCATAACGGGCGATGGGCGAGCGGCAGGGCGTTGGCCCTGCCATGCCCGTTCTCTCAATAGTTCAGGGTTTCCAGCGACTGCAGGATGCTGGCGCGCTGGCTCTCGAACTGCGGTGCGATTTTCAGCTCCGAGCCCAGGCGTTCGTAGGGCTCGTCGATCAGGAAAGCTTCCGGCTTGGATACCGTGGCCTCGAACATCGCACCGCTGGGGGTGCGCACGTAGATCGACTCGAAATACCCGCGGTCCTTGCGCTCCGACGTATCGGTCAGGCCCATCCCCTCGAGACGGGCCTTGACCAGGTCCTGGACCATGCGATCCTCGACCTGGAACGCGCAGTGGTGCACCGTACCCTCGCCGTAAGTCCAGCTCGCCTGGGGCATGCCGGGTTCGAGCGCATAGTCGACGAACTTGCCGGAGCCGCCGTCGCCAAATGCGTAGCGGGTGTACTTGCCGTCGCGTGCCACCTCGCGGCCCGACCAGCCGGTCTGCATGAACTCCTGCGAAGTCTCCATTTCCCGCACATTGACCGCGATCGTATGCAGGCCGCGGACGGCCAGCTCCGCAGGCACTTCGCCGTTGGAGTAAGGCTTGCGAGCATCGTCGGCAATGCCGATCAGCTCGTACTCGACACCGCAGGGATGCGCGAATGCCAGCACCGTTTCCCCGAACCGTTCCGAACGGCGGACCTCGAAGCCATGGTCGGCCAGGCGCTTCTCCCAGAACGGAATCGCCGATACCGGCACCGACAGCGCCAGGCTGCCGATCTGCCCCGTGCCACGCTTGCCCTTGCGCCCGAAATGCGCCACCGGGAAGCAGGTGATCAGGGTGCTCTCCTCGCCGACGTCGTTGCCGTAGTACAGGTGATAGAACGGCGTACCGCCGTCATAGATCAGCGTCTTCTTCACGCTCTTGAGCGACAGCACCTTGGTGTGGAAGTCATAGTCGTCCTGTGCGGTGCCCACGCTCAGCGTGATGTGGTGATGGCGCTGAATGGACTGGTCCGTTTGTGTCATGTTGTCTCCTCTTGCTGTTTTCTGATGGAACAGGTGCGCAAGGCCGTACCGGGATCGTCAGCCTGGCTGGTCCGCGGGATGTGGGGGCTTCATCGCGTGGTCAACGAGGTCCCAGATGAACCGCCCCGATGGCTCGCGCTGCTCTTCGGCAATATGGGCGATCAGGCCAGCCGTGCGGCTGAGCACGGCGAAACCGCGCATCAGCCTGGCCGGGATGCCGATGTCGCCGAGCACGGCGGCGATCGCACCGGTGGCGTTGATGGTGATATGGCGCCCGGCGGCGGCATCCACCTCGGCGGCAAGCAGCGCCAGCGCGGCGCAGCGCGAGCCATGGGTGCCAAGCTCGCGCGCCAGCGCCAGCAAGGCCAGGGCGCGTGGATCGTCCGGGCGGTGCAGGTGGTGGCCAAAACCAGGCACCGCCTCGCGCCTGGCGCGGTAGTCCCGGGCAATGCGCTGCGCCTCGGCAGCGCCCGCTTCGCCGGCAACCGCGATCTGGTCAAGCAGGCCGGCGGCCGGCTCCATGGTGCCGATGAACTGGCTGGCCACCGCAAGCAAGCCGGCTGCCACACCCGCCTGCAGGTTTTCCGGCGAGCTCGCATAGATCATGCGCGTGGCGATGGCACTCGGCGTCATGCCGTGCTCCATCAGCGTGACCAACACCGCTTCGACGATGCGGCGCTGGGCCGCGGTCGGCGCGCTGCCGAAGGTCTGCTTCATGAAGACATCGACAAAGCTGGCCTGGCCGAGCAGGTCGCCCACCAGGTCATCGTCGCCGTAGTAGACCGCCTCCGTGGTGTAGTGGCAGAGCTTGGTGCGGGGCGCGGCGCCCGCTTGCGGCTGGCTCATGATGCGCTCCCGATGCCCACGATGGTTGCCCGGACCGCGGGCTTCAGCACCTTGCCCACCGCACTGCGCGGCAGCGCATCGAACAGGTGTACTTGCTTGGGCGTCTTGACCGAGCCCAGCTCGCGCTTGACCAGCGCAATCAGGTCGGCGGCGTCGACACGCATGCCCGGGCGCAGTTGCACGGCCGCGTGGACGGCCTCGCCCCACTTGGCATCCGGGATGCCGACCACCGAGCAGTCGGCGACAGCGGGGTGCGCGGACAGCACCACCTCGACATCGCTGGGGTAGACATTGAAGCCGCCGGTGATGATCACGTCACGGATACGGTCGCGCAGGAACAGGTAGCCGCGCTCATCAAGGACCCCGGCATCGCCCGTGCGCAGCCAGCCGTCGACCAGCGTCTTGCGGGTCTCTTGCTCCGCCTTCAGGTAGCCGCTCATCACCAGGTCGCCGCGCACGGCGATTTCACCCTCCTCCCCGGCCTTGAGCACGTTGCCGTGCTTGTCGACGATGGCAACCCGGGTCAGCAGCGATGGCTTTCCAACGGAAGCCAGGTTGGTGCCCGTCATGTCGCCCGGCGGCAGGAAGGTGATGATCTGCGGCGCCTCGGTCTGGCCGAAGGACGTGCAGAGAATCGGACCGAACACCGCCTGGGCATCGCGGATCTGTTCCGGGCGCATCGGCGCGCCGCCGTAGACCAGGTAGCGCAGTGAACGCAGCCCACGGGGCGCGCGGCGCTGCTCTTCCACCAGCGACAGAATCAGCGTCGGGGGCGCGAAGAACAGCGTCGCGCCATGGGCCTGCGCCGCATCAAGCAATGCCGCCGCCTTGTTGTGCGCCGGAAAGATCAATGCGCCGCCAGCGCCCAGCAACGGCAGCATGTAGGTCGAGGTGCCGTGCGTGATCGGCGCGGCCACCAGGTAGCGGTCATCCGGCGTCAGGCCCAGTTCATGGATCTGGGTGGCGATGTTCGCGTTCCAGGCGCGCAGCGGCTGGATCACGCCCTTGGGGAACCCCGTCGAGCCGCCGGTGAACTTGATCGCCTGCGCGGCGTCGAGGGGGACACCACCGCGCCCGTGGGGTCCCATCATGACCGTGTTGACGTCACCCGCATGGCAAGCGAGGTCTGCCAGCGGACGCACTGGCACGGTGATACCCACCAGCCGCGCCGCCATCTCGGCATCGGCCAGCACCAGCGACGGCTCGACGAAATCAACGATGCGGTGCAGCTCGGGGTCGCCGTTGCGCGGGTTCAGCGGTATCCACACCTTGCCGGCGGCCAGGATTGCCAGGATCGCCACCAGGTGGTCAACCGTGTTCGCGGCCCCGACGCAGACCCGGCTGCGCGGCGCAGGGTCGATCGCGGTGAGTGCGGCGGCTCGCTGCAGCACCATGTCTGCCAGCGCCCGGAACGACAGCTCGCCGGCGGGGCCGATGATGGCCACCCGGCCGGGATACCGGTGGGCGGCGCGCCACAGGAAGTCGATGGGATACATGCTTGGGAATCTCCAGGAAACAAGGACGGCATCGAGGCGAAAAACGGCTCGCCGCCCTTCGATGGCTCGAACTATAGAAGTTTGTTCGAACATTCGAATATTAGGAAAAACCCTGCCGCCCGTGCTAGCATTGGCAAAAGGCTGGAGGCAGCCTGTTCCCTCTGCCCCGCGACCATGAAGCGACTCTGAAAGCGCTTGAAAGCATGCAAGACGACACCGACGCCTACGCGGCCGCGCTGGCCGCCAACACTCCGCGCCACCTGGACCTGGCACGCACATTGATGCAGGAAATCATCGGCGGCCGCCCACCGGTCGGCGAACTGCTGCCGACCGAGGCCGAATTGTGCGAAAGGTGGAATCTGAGCCGGTACGCGGTGCGTCAGGCCGTGCAGAAGCTGACCAGCCTCGGCATGGTGACCCGGCAAGCAGGCGTGGGCACGCGCGTGATCGCGGACCGGCCGCAGAGCCGCTTCATGCAAGTCATGGACTCTCCGGCCGACCTGGTCAGCTACGCCAAGGGCACGACGCTGCGCACCTCAGGAAGCAGCACCATCCAGGCTGATGAAGCCCTGGCGGCACTGCTGCGCTGCGCGCCCGGCGCCGCGTGGCTCCACATTGCCGGCACGCGCTATGGCTGCCCGCCCGCCCTCGAGCCGATTGCGCTGGTCGACATCTACGTCGACGGCACATATGGTGCCCTGTCCCAGCTCGGCGAGACCCTGGACGTGCCGGTGTACACGATGGTCGAGAAGCAGTACGGGATCAAGATCACCCGCGTCGAGCAGAAAGTGGAAGGCTGGCTGATCGAAGGCGCTCAGGCAAAGGCCTTGCAGGTCCCCGACAAATCGGCCGGGCTGCGCATCACCCGGACTTATTTCCTGCGTGAACAGGCCATTGTCGTGACCACCGGTGTCCATCCGGCCAGCCGCTTCAGCTATTGCACGAGCTACCAGTTGACGCAGGCCGGCAGCTGAAGCATGGCTAGCCTCGGTGGGCCCAGCCGGTCATGCGCTTCTCGACCACCGCAAACAGCTCGTACATCGCCATCGCCATCACCGCGATCACCACCAGCCCGGCAAAGGCCAGCGGCATCTTCATGGCCGAGCCGGCCGACACCAGCAAGTAACCGATGCCTTCGTTGGCGGCGTTCATCTCCGACACCGTGGTGCCGACAAAGGCCAGCGTGATCGCCACCTTCAGCGATGCGAAGAAATACGGCATGGCGCGCGGCAGACCGACCTTGAACAACACGTCGCGCCGTTTGGCGCCGAGCACGCGCAGCACGTCCTCCAGCTCCGGCTCCAGCGTGGCCAGGCCGGTGGCGATATTGACCATGATCGGGAAGAACGAGATCAGGAACGCGGTCAGGATGGCCGGACCCGCGCCCAGGCCGAACCACACCACCAGGATCGGCACGAAGGCGGCCTTGGGCAGCGCGTTGAAGGCCGTCATCAGCGGATAGCTGGCGGCATAGAGCAGCCGCGACGAGCCCATTGCCAGCCCCAGCAGCACGCCCACGGCGATGGCTACGCCGAAGCCCACCATGGTGGTCCAGAAGGTGCGCCACGCATGGCCGGCGATTACGTCGGCATATTCCACCAGCGAGGCCACGATCGCCGATGGTGTCGGCAGGATAAAGTCGGACACGCCGAAGGCCATGCACGCGCCCTGCCACAGCAGCAGCACCGCGGCCAGCAGCAGCCAGGGCGCCACGCGCTGCACGCGGCGCTCCTGCGCGGAAGTGAGAGTCATCATGGTAGCTTTGCCTCAGTGTTGGCGCACATGGCCGATCTTCTCGCGCAGCACGTGCACCAGGTCGGCAAAGGGCTCGGTATAGGTCAGTTCCAGGTCGCGCGGGCGCGGCAGGTCGATCTCCTTGCGCATCAGGATGCGGCCCGGGCGCTGGCTCATCACGTAGACGGTGTCGGCCAGGAACACGGCCTCGCGCAGGTCGTGCGTGACCAGGATCACGTTGAAGCGCTGCGCCTGCCACAGGTCGCGCAGCACGCACCAGAGCTCCTCGCGCGTAAAGGCGTCGAGCGCGCCGAAGGGCTCGTCCAGCAGCAGCATGCGCGGCTGGTGGACCAGCGCGCGGCAGATCGAGGCGCGCTGCTGCATGCCGCCGGACAGCTGCCACGGGTACTTGTCCTCGTAGCCGGCCAGGCCCACCGTATGCAGCAGCTTGCGCGCGCGCTCGACGTACTCGTCGCGACGTGCGCGCAGGGTGGAGCGATATGGTTCGACGATCTCCAGCGGCAGCATTACGTTGTCCAGCGTGGTGCGCCACGGCAGCAGCGTGGGCGCCTGGAAGGCCATGCCGACCTGCTTGAGCGGGCCGGTCACCTTCTGGCCGGCAATCTTCACGACGCCGCGCGTGGCCGGCTTGAGCCCGGTCGCCAGCTTCATGAAGGTGGACTTGCCGCAGCCGGACGGGCCGACGATGGCGATGAACTCGCCCGGCGCCACCTGCAGCGAGATGTCCTCGACCGCGAACTCGCCCTTGTGCGCGAGCTCGTCGTTATAGGCCAGCCAGACCCGGTTGAAATCGACAAAGGGTTCCACGGCCGCGGGCGCGGCGCTCCCGCCAGAGGCGGGCATGAAGGCAGCCTGGCGTGTCATCATCGCAGCACATCCAGTTCGGCCGCGCTGGGCAGGAACGCATCGGTCCACAGCGCATCGGGGTTGATGCGGCCCTTGGTGCCGAAGGCATCGGCCACCTGCGAGGCCATCAGCGACAGGCGCGGCTTGCTGATGCGCCCGAAGCCCTCGGCCTTCGCATCCGGCGACTTGACCACGCTGTCCAGCGCCAGCTTGAGCCGGCGCACTTCCAGCTTCTCATCGATGATGCCGTCGCGCGCCTTGACCGCCTTGATGCCCTCTTCCGGCCGCGCGATCACGTCGCGCGCCGACTTGCTGAAGGCGCGCAGGAAGGCCTTCACTGCCTCCGGGTTCTTCTTCATGAATTCCTCGGAGGCGATCACCGCGTTGCCGTACAGCTTCACGCCGAACTGCGGGTACGGCAGCACCACGATGTCTTCATCCTTCACGCCGCGCGCGTTCAGGTTCAGGATCGATGTGAACGAGAACCCGGTGATGGCATCGAGGTCGCCGCGCGTGAGCATGGTCTCGCGCAGCGTCGGGTCCATCGCCTGCCAGTTGAACGAGGACGCCTGCAGGCCGTTGGCCTTGGCGAAAATCGGGAAGGCGCGGCGGCCGGCGTCGAACACCGGCGCGCCCATGCGCTTGCCGGCGAGGTCCTTCGGCGCGCGGATGCCGGACTTCTTCAGCGCGAGAACGGCGGCGGGCGTGTTGTTGTAGACCATCATCACGGCCACCGGCTTGTTCTTCGCGTCGGGGTTGTTGCCGTAGAACTCCATCACCGACGACATATCGGCGAAGCCCATGTCGTACGTGCCCGAGGCCACGCGGTTGACCACGTTGCCCGAGCCGTTGCCGGCGTCGATCGAGACGTCGAGCTTCTCGGCCTTGTAGTAGCCCTTCTGCTCGCCCAGCAGGAACAGCGCCGCCGGCCCTTCGAAGCGCCAGTCGAGCTGGAAGCGGAGCTTGGTTGGTGCAGCCTGCGCGTAGGCCGCGCCGGCGAATTGTGTCGACAGCACCAGGCTGGTGCCGATCATCACGCCGAGCTTCAGCAGGCGGCGCCGTGCCGTAGTGCGGGACGCGCGCGTGCCGGTATGTTCATGGTTCTCGGCGGCAGCAGCGCAAACGCCGGCGGACGCTAGCGCAGCGTGGAAATGAGGCATGGAATCTCTCCGTTGATCGTGATCTCGGAGGGATTCGTCCGCAAGGGACGTGCCAGGTTTTTCAGCCCCGTTTCAGGGCGGGCCCGCAAGCGATTGCCGAACCAAAAACGTGCGAGGCGATTGCCGCAGCGCCATCGTCGGCAATGATTGTCGACAATGCCCGCCACCCCTTGGTGCACGCGGATGCAGGAGAATGCAGCCCCGTCAGGCGTCCTGCGTGGCGTCGCCCACGTCGAGTGCCAGTGCATCCGCGCCCACGGCTTCGCCGCCCTTGGCGGCGGCGCGCGCCTGGATGTCCCACATCTCGGCGTAGCGGCCACGCGCGCGCATCAGCTCGGCATGGGTGCCGCGCTCGACGACGCGGCCGTGGTCCATCACCAGGATCTGGTCGGCATGCACGACGGTGGACAGCCGGTGCGCGATCAGCAGCGTGGTGCGGTTCTGCGCCAGCCGCATCAGCTCGGCCTGGATCGCCTGCTCGGTGCGTGAATCCAGCGCCGAGGTGGCTTCGTCGAAGACCAGCACCGGCGGGTTCTTCAGCAGCGTGCGCGCGATCGCCACGCGCTGCTTCTCGCCACCGGACAGCTTCAGGCCACGCTCGCCCACCGGGGTGTCGTACCCCTGCGGCAGCTCGCGGATGAAGCTGTCGATCTGCGCGGCGCGCGCGGCGGCGATGACCTCGTCGCGGCTGGCGTCTGGCCGGCCGTAGGCGATGTTGTAGAAGATGCTGTCGTTGAACAGCACCGTGTCCTGCGGCACGATGCCGATGGCGCGGCGCAGGCTGTCCTGCGTGATCGCGCGGATGTCCTGGCCGTCGATCTCGATGGCGCCGCCGTTGACGTCGTAGAAGCGGAACAACAGCCGCGCCAGCGTCGACTTGCCCGAGCCGCTGTGACCGACCACGGCGGTGGTGGTGCCCGCCGCAATGGTGAAATCCACGCCATCCAGGATCAGCCGGTCCGGCTCATAGCTGAAGCGCACGTCGCTGAAGCGCACCTGCGCGCCGCTGACCTGCAGCGGCTGCGCGCCGGGCGCGTCGGCCACCTCCTGGTTGGTGCCCAGCAGCACGAACATGCGGTCCATGTCGGTGGTGGCCTGCTTGATCTCGCGGTAGATCACGCCGAGGAAGTTCAGCGGGATATAGAGCTGGATCATCAGCGTGTTGACCAGCACCAGGTCGCCCAGCGTGAGCTTGCCGTCGACCACGCCCACGGTGGCGCGCCACAGGATCAGGATCAGCCCCAGCGCGATGATGGTCTGCTGGCCGAAGTTCAGGAACGACAGCGAGTTCTGCGAGCGGATTGCGGCGGTGCGGTACTTGCGCAGGTTCTCGTCGTAGCGCTGCGCCTCGTACTCTTCATTGCCGAAGTATTTGACGGTCTCGAAGTTGAGCAGCGAATCGATCGCCTTCTGGTTGGCGCGCGAATCGAGCTCGTTCATGCGGCGGCGGAAATGCGTGCGCCATTCCGTCACCACGATGGTGAAGACGATATACCCCACCAGCGCGCAGCCGGTGATGGCCGCGAACCAGATGTCGTAGTGCAGGATAAAGAAGCCGATCACCAGGCCCATCTCGACCAGCGTGGGCAGGATGCTGTACAGCGAATACGAGATCAGCGACTGGATGCCGCGCGTGCCGCGCTCGATGTCGCGGCTCATGCCGCCGGTCTGCCGGTCCAGGTGGAAACGCAGCGACAGCGCGTGCAGGTGCCGGAACACCTGCAGCGCGATCTCGCGCACGGCGCTCTGCGTGACCTTGGAAAAGAGCATCTCCCGCAACTCGGTGAACAGCGTCGCCGACAGCCGCAGCAGCCCGTAGGCGACGATCAACCCGACCGGCACGGCCAGCAGCGCGCGCGGGTCGCCCGGCTGCAGGTTCATGCTGTCGATCAGCTGCTTCATCAGCACCGGCACGCCCAGGTTGGCCACCTTGGCCGACACCAGGCACGCCAGCGCCAGCATCACGCGCCACTTGTAGTGCCAGACATAGGGCAGCAGGTTGCGCACCGTCTGCCAGTCGCTGCGGGGCGCGCGCTGACCGGGAAAGAGCGTGTTTGAAGCAGGAGCGGGGGCCGGCTCAGCGGTCGTGGAATAGCGGCGCATACGTTAGAATTCGAGCCAATGCGCGATTGTCGCAGAGTTCGCATTACGTGGCAGGCGAAGGGTCTTTCGCCGCGCTCCGCCTCCTTCCGCAGTCCACCACACACCGTCATGAACGCTCCCCACACCGTCCCCGCCCTGCCCGCCGGCAAGAATCCCGCTCTGCGCGTGGTGCCCATGCCCGCCGACGCCAATGTGCACGGCGACGTGTTCGGCGGCTGGATCATGGCGCAGGTGGATATCGCCGGCTCGATCCCGGCGGTGGAACGCGCCCAGGGCCGCGTGGCCACGGTCGCGGTCAACTCCTTCCTGTTCAAGCATCCGGTGTTCGTTGGCGACCTGGTCAGCTTTTATGCGGACATCGTCAAGACCGGCCGTACCTCGATCACGGTGTCGGTCGAGGTCTACGCGCAACGGATGCGCCACAGCAATGAGATCGTCAAGGTGACGGAGGCCACGCTGACGTATGTGGCGACGGATGAATCGCGGCAGCCGCGGGCGTTGCCGTCGGCTTGAGGGGCGGCAGGTCAATACATTCCTTCCAATGTCCTGTCCATTTGCGCCGCCCCCTTGGCACTACAGCGCAATGATCCTGGTTACAGTGAACACAACCGCCCAATGTGCGAGGACCGCCCCCGCCAGCGCGGCAGCCAGCACGGTGACTCTATCGACACGCGCGCAAAGCAGGAACCCCAGGACACCAAACAAGGCTGGTGGCACAGGTATCAGCAAGATCAAACCCAGCAGCATCCGGATATCAGAAGGGCATATATCGATTCCAACGCAAGTCCCAGGCCGCGGCATGCACAGGCTCGGGAACATGTCGCAGAGGTAAACATCGACACGGGACCATGTGAGAACACTGGCCAGACCAGTGCCGACGAATGCTGCTTTGATGGCAATGCGCCGCTTGTTCACTTGATTTCCCAGAAAAGTATCTCCGTTGACCGCCCGAGATCCGACCACCCGTAGTGGGTGCCGGGAAACAATGCGTCCCAGCCCAAGCTGCGACCAATTGTTGCAATAGCACCGGGCGCACTGCTGATGGTCAGCCTCGATCCGTTCCACAGGTCAACGTGACCGCCTGTCGCATTGCCAGCCGATTCACCGTCCCGCCTCCAGTAGCTCTTGAAGGCAACGATTCCTGTGCGCCCCTTGATCTTCTTCTGCCAATCGGCCCCCGTGACGTTTTCCGGCGCGCCGATGCCCGCCAGCGGCTTCAGCCGCAGCCAATCCGCCATCTCGGACGCCAGGACTGCCGTGCGCTTGCCGTCCAAGCGAATCTGGCCCTTGCCGCGAAAGGACTTCATCTCGATGCCGACCCGGTGCAGGGTCACGCTCATGCGAATCGCGCACTGGTTCTCGAAACCTGGCGGTATGTCTCCTGTCTTTGGATCGACGTACGGTGCGCCTTGCGGATAGGCCGTCCACAGCTCAGCGAATGTAACAGCCTTTAGTGATACCTCCTTGATGGAATCCGGGGTCGAATTTGTCCTAACGATTGTTCTCTTGTTAGGCATGCTCGGACCCCTCGCACTGCTTTGCCAGGGCTTCGTCGCCCCAATAGACCGAGTACTCGTCGGCGTTCTCCGTATATACGCGAGGCAGCTTTCCGCTTTCGTCCAGGCGCCCGGCGAACGTCCGGCCATCGGAGATCTCAACGAAGTACGGATAGCCTGCGACGAGGGCCGCTCCCGATCGCGCTCGAATTTGTTCGTCGTACCTGACAGTCACCGGCGAGGTGGGAAAGCCGGCGCTGTTTCCGCGCATGCGCCTTATGCCACTGCGCAGCATCCTCTGCCGTCATGGTCATCGTGTACGGTCGCGACGCAAAGAAGACAGGCCGCGGACTGCAACCGCACGCGCAGATGTCACCGCTCAAGGCTTCTTCCTTGCCCTCATCCGTGCTGGGCCAGCGTGGGCCGACGCAGACGCTGACTCCCGTTCGCTTGCAGACTGGGCAGTACACCGGATCGCCTTCACGCGCTGTCGGGTTGCCTTCGTAGCTGGATCCGAGGCTGCCACCAACGATCGTGGCCCCATTGTTTGCTTTGTCGCCCTTGATGAGATAGGTTCTGGTAACCATGGCCGCACCTTGCTTGGAGATAGGTTTTCACCGCACGCCATTGCGCCAGAGCTTCCATAAGGAATCAATCAGCGAAACCTGATACTTCTTTGTCGATTAGGCGACTAGTCCCACCGGTTCAGCCATCCAGAGATACAGGAGCGTGGAGTCGCCAGGAAAGGGCCCCCCGGCATTGCATTACCGAGGGGCGAATCGGACAGGTTTACTCGAACTTCGTAAAATCCGGCTTGCGCTTCTGGAAGAAGGCAGCAAACGCCTCTTTCGCCTCCGGCGCCACCAGCATCTTCCGGAACACCGCGCCCTCGTCGGCCATCTGCTTTTCCACTGCCGTCATATCGCCCGCCTTCATCAGCCGCTTGCTCTCGCGCAGCGACGACGCCGGCAGGGCTACCAGCTTGCGCGCCTGCTGCAGCGCAAAGTCGTGCAGCTCGGCCACCGGCAGCACCCGCGTCACCAGCCCGATCTCCAGCGCCTCCTGCGCGCTGAAGGCTTCGCCCAGCAGCAGCTTCTCGGCCGCGCGCTGGTAGCCGACCAGCCGCGGCAGCAGCAGGCTCGAGGCCGCTTCAGGACACAGGCCCAGCTGCACGAACGGCAGCGACAGCTTGGCCGTATCGGACGCGTAAACCAGATCGCAATGCAGCAGCATGGTGGTGCCCACCCCGACCGCGGCACCGCTGACGGCTGCCACGATCGGCTTGGTGGCGTGGCTGATCTGGTAGAGGAACTGGAACACCGGCGCCTGCTCAGTGCCTTCACCCCCGGCAGGCGGGCGCTGCATGAAGTCTTCCAGGTCGTTGCCGGCGGTAAAGATCTCCGGCTTGCCGCGCAGCAGGATGGCGCGCACGCTGCGGTCGGTTTCGGCCGCGCGCAGCGCGTCGGCCATGGCCTGGTACATCGCCGCGGTGATGGCGTTCTTCTTGTCGATGCGGTCGAACTCGATGGTCAGGATGCCGTGCTCGATGCCGGTGCGGATGCTCATGGTGTCCTCGTCTGTGGATGCATTGCTGGGGTTATTCAAAAGGCGGCGGCGATTCGGAAAGATAGCTCAGCCCGAACGCGCGCGCGCCGACATTCAGCGCCACCGTCAGGCTCATCGGCGCCAGCATCAGTGCCACGCCCTGGCCGTGCGCGGTGCGCTCCAGCGACTGGAAGGCTGGCATCGCGCGCACGGCGTCGAGCGGGCCGGCATAGCAGACCGAGATCGCCGGCACCATCAGGTCGCCGCCGCGGATGCACTGCTCGGCATGCTGCAGCACGCGGCGCGCACCCTCCTCGGAGCCGCGTGCCCTGGCGATGGCCTCGGTGTGCCCGCGGTGCATGCGCACCACCGGGCGGATATTGAAGGCGCTGCCCATCACATAGCGGCCCCAGGTGATGCTGCCCTCGCCCTTCTGGCGCGCGCGCGTGTACATGTAGAGCAGCTCGTCGGGCACCAGGAACATATGGGCGGCATCGCGCAGGCGCGTCTCGACCGCTTCCCGCACCGCTTGCGGGCTGGCGCCTGCGGCGGCCATGCGCGCGGCTTCGCGCACGATCAGTGCCTGGCCCGGTCCGATCGCGCCGGTGTCGACCACGGTCAGGTCGAACAGGCCGGTGCGCCCGGCTTCCTTGCGCAGGCGCACGCTGCGCGCCACGGTGCCGATCACCGCGCCGGTGGCATGCGCATACAGCTTGCTGCGCGAACTGGCGATGGTGAACAGGATGGCGCGGTCGCAATGGGCCACCACGTTGCGCAGCAGGTGTTCTTCCAGCTCGCGCTCGAGCAGCGGGATCGATTCGGCGTAGTGGTCCTGGCGGCCAACCAGGTATTGCTGGTAGAGCGTGGGCAGCGCGTCTTCATCGCGCGTATCGGCGACAAAATGTTCGCCCGCGCGGATGCGGAACGGAATGGTGTGGACCTTCAGCTGGGCCATGATGTCGCGCGGCAGATCGCACGCGGCATCGGCCAGGATGGCTGTCTCCTGCATATTATTGTCTCCCCTACCTGGTGACCCGCATGGCGGGCGGCAGCCCCGGTACTGCTTTCTTCACCTGACAGAAGGGCGGGACAGCCCCGAGGAGCCGTCCCGCAGGCGCGTTTTAGACGCGCTCGAAAATACCTGCGGCGCCCATGCCCGTGCCAACGCACATGGTCACCATGCCGTACTTCAGGTTATGGCGGCGCAGCGCGTGCACCACCGTGGCCGAACGGATCGCACCGGTGGCACCGAGCGGGTGGCCCAGCGCAATCGCGCCGCCCATGCGGTTGACCTTGGCCGGATCCAGTTGCAGATCGCGCATCACCGCCAGCGACTGCGCGGCAAAGGCCTCGTTCAGTTCGATCCAGTCGAGCTGGTCCTGGGTCAGGCCCGCGGCCTTCAGCGCCGCCGGAATCGCTTCCTTGGGGCCGATGCCCATGATCTCGGGCGGCACGCCGCGCACCGCGAACGAGACGAAGCGCGCCAGCGGCACCAGGTTGAACTGCTTGAGGATCTTTTCCGAGACCAGGATCAGCGCGCCGGCGCCGTCAGAGGTCTGCGAGCTGTTGCCGGCGGTGACGCTGCCCTTGTTGGCAAACACCGGGCGCAGCTTGCCCAGGCCTTCCAGCGAGGTCTCCGGGCGCGGGCCTTCGTCCAGCGAGATCGTGCGCGACTTCACGTTCACCTGGCCGCTGGCGAGGTCGGGGAAGCGCTCGACGATCTCGATCGGCGTGATCTCGTCCTTGAACTCGCCGGCCTGCTGCGCCGCGATGGCCTTCTGGTGCGAGGCCAGCGAGAACGCATCCTGGTCCTCGCGGCTGACCTGCCATTGCTGCGCCACCTTCTCGGCGGTCAGGCCCATGCCGTAGGCGATGCCCACGTTCTCGTCGCGGGTGAAGATCTCCGGCGACATCGACGGCGAGTTGCCCATCATCGGCACCATGCTCATCGATTCCACGCCGGCGGCGATCATCACGTCGGACTCGCCCACGCGGATGCGGTCGGCCGCCATCGCCACCGCGCTCACGCCCGAGGCGCAGAAGCGGTTGACGGTGATGCCGCCCACGGTATTGGGCAGGCCCGACAGCAGCGCGCCGATGCGGGCCACGTTCAGGCCCTGCTGCGCTTCAGGAATCGCGCAGCCGACGATGGCGTCTTCGATCAGTTTCGGGTCCAGGTCCGGCACCTGTGCCACGGCAGCCTTCAGGATGGTTGCCAGCAGGTCGTCCGGGCGCGTGTTCTTGAACGCGCCCTTCGGGGCCTTGCCGATCGGCGAGCGGGTGGCCGCAACGATATATGCGTCTTGCAGTTGTTTCATGATGTCGGTTCCTCGCTTGCCCTGTTAGTTACGCACCGGCTTGCCGGTCTGCAGCATGCCCATGATGCGCTCCTGCGTCTTGCCGGTGCCGAGCAGGTCGACAAAGGCCTTGCGCTCCAGCGCCAGCAGCCAGTCCTCGCTCACCAGCGAGCCGGCCTCGACGTCGCCGCCGCACACCGCTTCGGCGATGCGGCTGGCGATCAGGAAGTCGTGCGCCGAAATAAAGCCGCCGTCGCGCATATTGACCAGCGATGCCTTGATGGTGGCAATGCCCGAGCGGCCGGCCACCGGGACCAGCGTCGGCAGCGGCGCGCGGTAGCCGGCGCTGGCCAGCGCGCGCACTTCGTTCTGCGCCACGTACAGCAGCTCGTGCACGTTGAAGACGATCTTGTCGGACGGCTGCAGGTAGCCCATCTGGCGCGCTTCCAGCGCCGAGGCCGAGACCTTGGCCATGGCCGCGCTCTGGAAGCGGCTGGTCAGGAACTGCAGGATGTTGGTGCTGCCCGCGGCCTGCGCCGCGCGCGCGGCCGCCAGCGCGGCTTCCTTCAGGCCGCCGCCGGCCGGCACCAGGCCCACGCCCACTTCGACCAGGCCGATATACGTCTCCAGCGCGGCCACGCGCGAAGCCGAATGCAGCATCAGCTCGCAGCCGCCGCCCAGCGCAATGCCGGACGCCGCGGACACCACCGGCACCGAGGCGTACTTCACGCGCATCATGCCGTCCTGGAACTTCTTCACGAACGGTTCGATGCCCTTGGCGCCGCCCATCATGAAGGCGGGCATGGCCGCTTCCAGGTTGGCGCCGGCGGAGAACGGGCCACCCGGTGCGCCCAGCTGCAGCGAAGTCGGCTGCCACACCACCAGCCCCTTGTAGCCGGTTTCGGCCAGGTCGATGGCGCGGGTCAGGCCGTCGATCACGTCCGGCCCGATGGTGTTCATCTTGCTCTTGAACGAGACCACCAGCACGTCGTCCTGGCCTTCGCTCACCCAGATGCGCACGGCGTCGTTCTCTTCGACAGTGCGGCCGGCCTTGCGCGGATCGGCCGCGGCAGTGCCCTTGATCGCGGCACGGAATGCCTGGCGCTGGTACACCGGCAGCTTGCTGCGCGCGACGAAGGACTGCGTCGCCGGCGACCACGAACCGGCAGCGGCGTGCACGCCCTGGTTCTCTGCCACCGGGCCCTCGAATACCCATGCCGGCAGCGGCGCAGCCGACAGCGCCTTGCCGGCTTCCACGTCTTCCTTGACCCACTCGGCCACCTGCTTCCAGCCGGCCGACTGCCAGTCTTCGAACGGACCCGAGTTCCAGCCGAAGCCCCAGCGGATCGCCAGGTCGATGTCGGCGGCGGAGCCCGCGACCTGCTCCAGGTACACGGCGATGTAGTGGAACACGTCGCGGAACACCGCCCACAGGAACTGCGCCTGCGGGTTGGTCGACTCGCGCAGCAGCTTGATGCGCTCGGCCGCATCCTTCTTCAGCATGCGCACCACGATCTCGTCGGCCTTCTTGCCGGCATCGACGTACTGGCCGGTCTTGGCGTCGAGCACCTTGATGGCCTTGCCTTCCTTCTTGTAGAAGCCGGCACCGGTCTTCTGGCCCAGCGCGCCCGCGTCGACCAGGCCCTTGAGTACGGCCGGGGTCTTGTACACCGGCGCGAACGGGTCGTCGTGCAGGGTGTCCTGCATGGTCTTGATCACGTGCGCCATGGTGTCCAGGCCGACCACGTCCGCGGTGCGGAAGGTGGCGGACTTGGCGCGGCCCAGCTTGGAGCCGGTCAGGTCATCGACCACGTCGAACGGGATGCCGAACTTCTCGGCTTCGGCAAACACGGCCAGGATCGAGAAGATGCCGACGCGGTTGGCGATGAAGTTGGGCGTGTCCTTGGCGCGCACCACGCCCTTGCCGAGCGTGGTGGTCAGGAATGCTTCAAGCTGGTCGAGGATCTGCGGCTGCGTGGTCGCGGTCGGGATCAGCTCGACCAGGTGCATGTAGCGCGGCGGGTTGAAGAAGTGCACGCCGCAGAAGCGCGACTTCAGGTCCGCATCAAACCCGTCGGACAGCGCTGTGATCGACAGGCCCGAGGTGTTGGTCGCGAAGATCGCATGCGAGGCCAGGTGCGGCGCGACCTTCTTGTACAGGTCGTGCTTCCAGTCCATGCGCTCGGCGATCGCCTCGATCACCAGGTCGCATTCCTTGAGCAGCGCGATGTCGTCCTCGTAGTTGGCCGCCTGGATCAGGCCGGCCTCTTCCTTGATGCCCAGCGGCGCGGGCGAGAGCTTCTTCAGGTTCTCGATGGCGCGCAGCGCGATGCCGTTCTTGGGGCCTTCCTTGGCGGGAAGGTCGAACAGCACCACGGGCACGCGCGCATTGATCAGGTGGGCGGCGATCTGCGCCCCCATGACGCCGGCACCCAGCACGGCGACTTTCTTGACGATGAAATTGGACATGCTCGCTCCTGGATTAGTGAGCGTTAGACAGATGCGAAGCCGTCGTTCCCGGCCGGGAACGACGCGTAGAGTCGACTCAGAACAGGTCTGCGTCCAGCGCCATCAGCGTTGCCGCACCAGCGCGCGCCTTGCGGATCTCGGCGGCGGTTTCCGGCAGCAGCCTGGCAAAGTAGAAACGTGCCGTGGCCAGCTTGGCGGTGTAGAACTTGTCGCCGCTCGCTTCCTTCTCCAGCGCGATCTTGGCCATGCGGGCCCAGAAGTACGAGAACACCAGGTGGCCCACCACGCGCAGGTACGGCACCGCGGCGGCGCCCACCTCGTCGGCATTGCCCATCGCCTTCATGCCGATTTCCATGGTGAGCTTCTGCACCTTGTCGCCAATGTCGGCGAGCGGGTTGATGAACTCCTGCATGGCTTCGTTGGTGCCTTCGGCTTCAACGAATTCCTGCACGATCTTGCCGAAGGCCTTCATCCTGGCGCCCATGTCGCCCAGGATCTTGCGGCCCAGCAGGTCCAGCGCCTGGATGGTGTTGGTGCCTTCGTAGATCATGTTGATGCGCGCATCGCGCACATACTGCTCCATGCCCCACTCGGCGATATAGCCGTGGCCGCCGAACACCTGCATGCCCTCGTTGGTGGACGTGAAGGCGTTGTCGGTCAGGAAGGCCTTGATCACCGGCGTGAGCAGCGCGACCAGGTCGCCGGCCTGCTTGCGCACGGCTTCGTCGGGGTGCGACAGCTCGCGGTCGATCTGCAGCGCGGTCCAGTAGCTGAAGGCGCGGCCGCCTTCGGCGTAGGCCTTCTGCGTCAGCAGCATGCGGCGCACGTCCGGGTGCACGATGATCGGGTCGGCGGGCTTGTCCGGCGCCTTCGGGCCGGTCAGCGCGCGCATCTGCAGGCGGTCCTTGGCGTAGGCCAGCGAGTTCTGGTACGCCACTTCGGTCAGGCCCAGGCCCTGCGCGCCCACGCCCAGGCGCGCGGCATTCATCATCACGAACATGGCGTTCAGGCCCTTGTTGGGCTCGCCCACCATCCAGCCGCGCGCGCCGTCCAGGTTCATCACGCAGGTGGCGTTGCCGTGGATGCCCATCTTGTGCTCGATCGAGCCGCACTTGATGCCGTTGCGCTCGCCCGGGTTGCCGTTGGCATCGGGGATGAACTTGGGCACCACGAACAGCGAGATGCCCTTGGTGCCGCCCGGCGCGTCCGGCAGGCGTGCCAACACCAGGTGGATGATGTTCTCGGCCATGTCGTGCTCGCCGGCCGAGATGAAGATCTTGGTGCCCGAGATCAGGTACGACCCGTCGGCCTGCGGCTCTGCCTTGGAACGCAGGATGCCGAGGTCGGTGCCGCAGTGCGGCTCGGTCAGGCACATGGTGCCGGTCCACACGCCGGAGACCAGCTTGGGCAGGTAGGTCTGCTGCAGTGCGGGCGTGCCGTGCGCGTGCAGCGCCTCGTACGCGCCGTGCGACAGGCCCGGGTACATGGTCCAGGCCTGGCCGGCCGAGTTCAGCATCTCGTAGACCACATTGTTGATCACGATCGGCAGGCCCTGGCCGCCGAATTCGGGATCGCACGCCAGCGCCGGCCAGCCGGCCTCGACGTACTGCTGGTAGGCTTCCTTGAAGCCGGTGGGGGCCTTGACCACGCCGTCGCCGACGTAGGTGCAGCCTTCGCGGTCGCCCACCTGGTTGAGCGGGAACACCACGTCCGAGCAGAACTTGCCGGCTTCCTCGATGACCTGGTTGATGGTGTCCGCGTCGATGTCCGCGTGCGGCGGCATCGCCTTGAGTTCGGCTTCGGCGCCGAGCAGTTCATGGAGCACGAACTGCATGTCGCGCAACGGTGCGGTGTACTGGCCCATCTGAGACTCCTTGGAGTTGTGCGATGCCGCCACGCCGCCCGTCCCGCTTGCGCGATACGGTCCGACCGGGGCGACCTCAGGTACGGTAAGACTGAATCAGCTTGTTGAGCGCGACCATGGCAAGCTCGGCACTGTCAGGCAGGCGCAGGAAACGGGCGTCATGATGCAAGCCTAGTTCAAGGCTGTACATCTCGAACAGCATCAGGCGCGGATCGCAGTCCGCGCGCAGGTGCCCTTCCTCCCGCGCCTGGTTGATGGCGCGCGTGAGCGCTGCCCGCCAGATGGTGACGCTCTTGACCAGCTCGTCACGCACCAGGCTGCCGGCACGGTCGTCGTACTCCACGGCGCCGCTGATGTAGATGCATCCAGTCGTCACTTCCTGGATGCGCTTCTCCATCCAGCGCCGCACCATCGACCACAGCCGGGGCAGGCCGCGCGGCTCCTGCAGCGAGGGATAGAACACCTCCTGCTCGAACCGGCGGTGATACTCCCGCACCACCTCCACCTGCAGGTCTTCGCGCGAACCGAAATGCGCGAAGACACCGCTCTTGCTCATCTGCATGCGTTCCGCGAGCAGCCCGATGGTCAGACCTTCGAGCCCGTCGCGGGACGACAATTCCAGTGCGGCATCCAGAATCGCCACGCGCGTCATTTCACCCTTGCGCATTGGCGCGGGGGAGGCGGCGGCGGATTCGAGACGGGCTGACTGGTGTCGCATGTTTTTTCTCCGTTCTGCGGGGCCCTGCTGCGGCCCCGCGTATGACCCTGACGTTGCATTATTTGCTTGCGGCCGAACCGGCGGATTTGCCGGTGCATACCGCGAATGCACGCAGTCTAAGCCAAAAAAGAACGGTCGTTCAGATTATTCTGGCGCAGCAGCCGACCATCAAGCTTTTAATTAGACCGCTGTTTCTAAACGGACTGCAATGCAGCATGTCCGTCATGTCGGTCTGGCTTGCGCCGCGACCGGTTGCAGCGAGCGCCGTGCCGCATGGCAGCAAACGCACACCGCGCTCGCGGCTTATCGTTCAGTAGCGCCCCGCGACACCGGCAATGACGACACCCAGGCGCAGCAGCATATAGGCCGCCCAGTTGGCCAGCCGGTGCAGCGGCGAGCGGCGCGCATGCACCTCCGGCATCACGCGCACGCTGCGGTGCGCAATGGCGTATTCCAGCGCGGTGCGCAGTTCAGCGGCGAAGGCCGCATCATAAACGGCGACGTTGGCTTCGCGCGCGAGCAGCAGGCTGAACGGGTCCATATTGCTCGACCCGACCGTGGCCCAGGCCTCGTCGACCACGCCCACCTTGGCGTGCAGGAAGCTCTCGGCATACTCGTAGATCTCGACGCCGGCCTCCAGCAGCGAGGCATACAGCGCATGGGTGGCGTAGTGCTGCAGCCGGTATTCGACCCGCCCCTGCAGCAGCAGCCGCACGCGCACGCCGCGCGCGCGGCACGCCAGCAGCGCGCGCCGCATCTTGTGGCCAGGCAGGAAGTAGGCGTTGGCAAGGATCACGTCGTGGCGCGCGGCGCCCAGCGCGCGCAGGTATTCGCGCTCGATGGTGCGGCGGTTGCGCAGGTTGTCGCGCAGCAGCAGCGCGGCGCGTACGCCGCCCGCGGCTTCCGGGCGCGGCGGCAGGTCGGTGACGAGCGGGTAGTCGGCCACCGCGGCGGCGCGTTCGGTGCCGTGCATATCGCGCAGCGACAAGCGCCACCAGAGCCGCTCGGCGGACAGCGCGATGCCGTCCACCAGCGGGCCGCCGACCTGCACCGCGAAGTCATAGCGCGGCCCCAGGTTGGCGCCTTCGAACGGGCCGTGGTTGTGGTCGTCGATGATATTGATGCCGCCGACGAAAGCCACGCGCCGGTCGATCACCGCCAGCTTGCGGTGCAGCCGGCGCAGGTGGCGCCGCGCCAGCCGGAAGCCGCGCAGCATGCGGAACACGCGCAGTTGCACGCCGCCGGCGCGCAGCCGCGCGGCCAGCTCGGCGGGCATGTCGCCGGCGCCGAATCCGTCCACGGTCACGCGCACGGTCACGCCGCGCGCGGCGGCGCGGATCAGCGCGTCGCTGACCGCGCGGCCGACTTCGTCATCGGCATAGATGTAGGTTTCCAGCATCACCTGGAACGCGGCCTGGTCGATGGCGGCGATCAGCGCGGGGAAGAAGTCCTGGCCGCCGTGCAGCAGCCGCACCGCATTGCCGATGGTGGGCTTGCCGCGGCGCCAGGTCCAGCGCAGCATGTGGCGGCGCGGCGCGTGGTCGCCGGCCGCGGCGGAGTCGTGCGCGCTGGTGTCGGCATGAGCGGAGTGGGAGATCCGTGACATGCCGTGATTATCGGACAGATTGCCGGGCGCAAGGCGCCGCGCGCACATTGGCAGGCGCATCTCTGCTATCGTCGAGACTGATGCTTGCCCGCGCAGCCAGCGACGGGCAATCGACGACTGACGCCCCCACGGAACCCATTGTGAAGGTATTCGGCATTACCGGATCGTCCGGCAGCGGCAAGACCACGCTGCTGGACCAGCTCATCCCCTGTTTCGTCGCCGCCGGCCTGCGCGTGGCCGGCGTCAAGCATACCCATCACGGCTTTGACCCCGACACGCCCGGCAAGGACTCCTGGCGCATGCGCGAGGCCGGCTGCGCCAATGTCGTGCTGGTCGGCGCGCGCCACCTGACGCTGATGCGCCACTACCCGGAAGCGGTGCCCTCGCCCGAACTGGACGATGCGCTCGCCGTGCTGCCGGCCGACACCGAACTGGTGCTGGTGGAGGGCTACAAGCGCAGTGATTTTCCCAAGCTGGAGGTATATCGCCCGGCACTGGGGCGCACGCCGCTGTGGGACGAGGTGCCGGGCGTGGTGGCGGTGGCAAGCGACGACCCTGCCGCGGTCGCTGCCATGACCGCGCTGCCGGTGCTGGACCTGAACGACCCGCAGGCGGTGTTCGCCTTCATCCGCGACTATCCGGACAGCGCGCGCTGAGTTCAGGCGGCCTTGCCGGCGGGCTCCGCGGGCATGGCCAGCTCGCCCTGCGGATGCCCCAGTTCCGCCACCAGCGGCACGTGATCCGAGCGCTGCGCCCAGTCGCGGCCGGTCAGCGCATGCGCGCGCTCGATCTCATAGCCGCGCACATAGATGCGGTCGAGCTGCCACCACGGCATATGGCTGGGGAAGGTATGCAGCCGCGCGCCGCGCGCGTGCGAGGCCTCGACCGCGCCCAGCGTATTGCAGATCTGCGCATCGAGCCGGTGGTTCCAGTCGTTGAAGTCGCCGGCGATCACCAGCGGCATGCCGGCCGGCACCACGGTGCGCACACGCTCCACCAGGGCCTCGGCCTGGCGTACGCGGCTGCGCGCGAACAGGCCGAAATGCACGCAGATCAAGTGGGTTTCCACCCCGTGCACATCCGCCACCGCATGAAGCAGCCCGCGCTGCTCGAAACGGTGGTCAGAAATATCGAGGTTTTCGGACATCAGGATCGGGTGGCGCGACAGGATCGCGTTGCCGTGATGGCCGTAGTCATAGACCGCGTTGCGGCCGTAGACCGAATGCGGATAGGCGTCAGTGGCCAGGTAGTTGAGCTGCGTATGCTCCGGATCAAACAGCGCCGCGGCCACCAGCCGGTCGTTGCGGTCCTGCACTTCCTGCAGGAAGACGATGTCCGCATCCATCGCATGCAGGCCGGCGCGCACGTTCTGGATGCGCGGGCGCCGCGAGATGCCGGTCACTCCCTTGTGGATGTTGTAGGTGACCACGCGCAGCTTCATGGCTGCGCTCCGTACACCGCCTGCCGCTCGCCAGCGCCAGCCCCGGCCGCGCGCCAGGCGAGCTGGCGGATGGCCTCGGCATTGCTGCTGGAAAAGCATTGCTGCGCGGCCTGCTCCCACGGTAGCCACTGGTATTGCAGATGTTCGCGTGGCGCCAGCGTCACCGGCAGCGCCTGCTGCACACGCAGCCCGAACCAGTGCTCGGTATTGCGCGTGACGCCTTCGGCATAGCGGTGGCGCCACTGCGGGTAGATCTCGTACTGGATGGTGTGGGCCCAGTCAGTCAGCTGGTGCTCGCCGGCGATGATGCCGGTTTCCTCGGCCACTTCACGCGCGGCGGTCAGGGCCAGGGGTTCGTCCAGGGTGTCGAGGCTGCCGGTCACGGACTGCCAGAACCCCGGGCGATCGGCGCGTTCCAGCAGCAAGACTTGAAGATCTGGCGTGTAAATCACCACCAGCACGGATTCCGGGATCTTGTAGGACATGGGTCTGGGCGAAAGGACAAACCCAAGGATAGCGCAGCCGCGCCACGTTGCCACGCGAAAGCGTGGCGGCGCACGCCCGAGGCGGCCCGCGGCAGCCTTCAGGCGGCGCTGCGCGCGCCATAGGTGGCACGGGGTGCCAGGTACGGCTCGTCGGCGGCGGTGCGCTGCCAGGTGTCGAACACCTGGGGCGAATCGCCGTGGCCCCAGGCCGCACGCAGCTGGTCCATCAGCGGCGCCAGCGCCTGGCGGTAGCGCTTGGACGCGCCATGCGCGTGCGTGGCCAGGGCGTCGGCGCGGTGCCGGACCTCGCCCTGCAGCCGCGTGCGCTCCAGCGCGATTTCCTTCTCGCGCTGTCCCAGCGAGTTGTACTTCTGGATCAGGAAGCGCTGGTAATCGCCGCCGTCCATGCCCTGCGCCGCCTGCGCGTTGACCTGCTCGAAACGCAGCACGATGCTGCCGGTTTCCTGCTCGATATGGGCAACCTCCGCGTCCAGGGCCTGCAGCGCCTCCTGCACACGCTGGGCGTCGCGGCGCAGCGCCTGCACCTGCGCGGCCTCGTCCTCGAACACGCGCTGCGCATCCAGGTAGGCCTGCACCACCGGCTGCGGCGCCACCACCAGCAGCGGGTCGGCGCCGTCGGCGCGCTGGCCGGCCAGCAAGGCGTCATCAGCCAGGCGCAGGTTGCCGAGCTCGTCCAGCCAGCGCCCGCGCGTCATGACCACGCCGACGGTATCCAGCGCCAGCCGGCGCAGCGCTTCGGCGCGCTGCATTTCCACCGGCTCGGCCGCCGCGGCGGGCGCGGCCGACTGCACCGCATGGGCGATGTCGGGCACGCAGGCGGCCACCGTGGTGGCCACCGATTCAGACATGGCCTGCGCCGAGCGGCGCACGGCGCGGCGCAGCTCGAAGCGTGCCAGCAGCATCATCACCAGTCCGGCCACCAGCCAGGTCAGGATGGTTTGGTCATGGGCCAGCAGGAACTGGCGGATCAGGTCGATATCCAGGGTCACGAATTTCCTCCCGAGTGCCGGAAGCCTTCATTGCGAGGCCGCTCGGCAAATTACGTGTCAAAGAGAGCAGACCCCGCCGCGGCGCCCTTCGTTCCGACCGGTAACAAATCGAAACCAATGCGCCGCGCGCCTCACAGCGCAGGCGACCCGACGTTGCGCATAAAGCAAAAAAGCCGCGCAATCGCGCGGCTTCCTTGCGGGCTCCGGGCAACTCAGGCCGTCGGCTTGGGCTCCGTGGCGCGCAGGCGGATGTGCAGTTCGCGCAGTTGCTTCTCGTCGACCGAGCTCGGAGCCTGGGTCAGCAGGTCCTGGGCGCGCTGGGTCTTCGGGAAGGCGATCACGTCGCGGATCGAGTCGGCGCCGGCCATCATCGTGACGATGCGGTCCAGGCCGAAGGCCAGGCCGCCGTGCGGGGGCGCGCCGTACTGCAGCGCGTCCAGCAGGTAGCCGAACTTGGCGCGGGCTTCGTCGTCATTGATGTTGAGCGCGCGGAACACCTTGCTCTGGATGTCCGAACGGAAGATCCGCACCGAGCCGCCGCCCATTTCCCAGCCGTTCAGCACCATGTCGTAGGCCTTGGCCAGGCACTTGCCCGGGTCGGTCTCCAGGTATTCCAGGTGCTCGTCCTTGGGGCTGGTGAACGGGTGGTGCATGGCCACCCAGCGCGCGTCTTCCTCGTCGTACTCGAACATCGGGAAGTCGACCACCCACAGCGGCTTCCAGGTGTCTTCGAACAGGCCGTTGGCCTTGCCGAAGTCAGAGTGGCCGATCTTCAGGCGCAGCGCGCCGATCGAGTCGTTGACCACCTTGGCCTTGTCGGCGCCGAAGAAGATGATGTCGCCGTCCTGGGCACCGGTGCGCTTGAGGATCTCGGCAATGGCGGCGTCGTGCAGGTTCTTGACGATCGGCGATTGCAGACCGTCGCGGCCCTTGGCCACTTCGTTGACCTTGATCCAGGCCAGGCCCTTGGCGCCGTAGATGCCGACGAACTGGGTGTAGGCGTCGATCTCGCCGCGCGAGATCGCACCGCCGCCCGGCACGCGCAGGCCGACCACGCGGCCGTTGTCGCTGTTGGCGGGGCTTGAGAACACCTTGAAGTCGACATCCTTCATCACCTCGGTCAGCTCGGTGAATTCCAGCTTGACGCGCAGGTCAGGCTTGTCCGAGCCGAAGCGGGCCATGGCCTCGCGGAACTCCATCACCGGGAACCTGGCGTCCAGGTCGACGTCGATGGCGTTCTTGAACACCGTGCGCATCATGTCCTCGAACAGGTCGCGGATCTCCTGCTCGGTCAGGAACGAGGTCTCGCAGTCGATCTGCGTGAACTCCGGCTGGCGGTCGGCGCGCAGGTCTTCGTCGCGGAAGCACTTGGTGATCTGGTAGTAGCGGTCAAAGCCGGAGACCATCAGCATCTGCTTGAAGATCTGCGGCGACTGCGGCAGCGCGAAGAAGTGGCCCGGGTTGACCCGCGACGGCACCAGGTAGTCGCGCGCGCCTTCGGGCGTGCTCTTGCCCAGCATCGGGGTCTCGATGTCGATAAAGCCCTGCGCATCGAGGAACTTGCGCACTTCCATCGCCACCTTGTAGCGCAGGCGCAGGTTGTACTGCATCTGCGGGCGGCGCAGGTCCAGCACGCGGTGCGTCAGGCGCGTGGTTTCCGACAGGTTGTCGTCGTCGAGCTGGAACGGGGGCGTGACCGACGGGTTCAGCACGGTCAGCTCATGGCACAGCACCTCGATCTTGCCCGAGGTCAGGTTGGCGTTCTCGGTGCCGGCCGGGCGCGGACGGACCTTACCGGTGACGCGGATGCAGAACTCATTGCGGATCTCTTCGGCAGCCTTGAACATCTCGGGGCGGTCCGGGTCGCACACCACCTGCACCAGGCCTTCGCGGTCGCGCAGGTCGATGAAGATCACGCCGCCATGGTCGCGGCGGCGCTGGACCCAGCCGGTCAGGGCCACTTCCTGGCCCGAGAATTGTTCGGTCACCAGACCGCAGTAGTGAGTACGCATGGAGGACATAAGGAGATTCCCGGTAAAACGCGGCCGCCCGAAGCACATCGGGCGGCCCGTGATCAGATTGGATGCTTAAGGATCGGTCGTCTCGACCGTTTCCTCGCTGCTGGCCCTGCCGGCCGGATTGGCCGGACTGGCCGGGGCTGCCGGCCGGGACATGCTGCCGTTCTTGCGCGGCAATTCCGCCGGTGCCACCACGCCCATCGAGACGATGTACTTGAGCGCGGCGTCGACGGTCATGTCGAGTTCGATGGTGTCGGCCTTGGGCATCATCAGGAAGAAGCCCGAGGTCGGATTCGGCGTGGTCGGCACGTAGACGCTGACGTATTCGCCCTGCAGGTGGTTCTGCACGTCGCCGCCGGGGCGCCCGGTCAGGAAGGCGATAGTCCACGAGCCCTCGCGCGGGTACTGCACCAGCAGCGCCTTGCGGAAGGCATTGCCCGAGGACGACAGCAGCGTGTCCGAGACCTGCTTGACGCTGGTGTAGATCGGGCCCACCACCGGGATATGGCCCAGCAGCGCTTCCCACCAGCGCACCAGGCGCTGGCCGATGAAGTTATGCGCCAGCAGGCCGACCAGCAGGATCACCAGCAGCGTGAGGATGGCGCCCAGGCCGGTCACGCGCTTGCCGAACATCAGCCGGTCCGGGCGCCAGGCCTCGGGCAGCAGCGCCAGGCTCTGGTCCATCGTGCCGATGATCAGGCTGAGCACCCACAGCGTGATGCCCAGCGGCACCAGCACCAGCAGCCCGGTCAGGAACCAGGTTTTCAGGGCGGAAGTCTTCTTGGCAACCACGGGGCGGGTCCGGCTCAATGGCAGGCGCAGGCGCTGCCGCAGCCGCCAGCTGCCGCGGGCGTGGCCGAAGCGGACGTGGCAGGACTGGCCGGCGATTCAGCCGCCGCCGGGGTGCTGGCCGCCGCTGCAGTGGCGCCACCCGCGGCGCCGGTCGCTGCCGGCGCGCCGGCGCTGCCGCCGCGGAAGTCGGTCACGTACCAGCCCGAGCCCTTGAGCTGGAAACCAGCAGCGGTCAGCTGTTTCTTGAACGCGCCGGCGGTGCCGCACGACGGGCAGTCCGTCAGCGGGGCATCGCTCATTTTCTGCAGCACATCGCGCCCGTGGCCGCAGGCGTCGCAACGGTAGGCATAGATCGGCATGGTGTTATTTCGCGAGAAAACTTCGGAATTGGTACAAAGGCGGACATCGGCGCGGGCCATGGCGGCCGCGGGAAATTCCCGTGCGACGATGCAAAGCCTTGAATTATAAACCGTTCCGGGGCCGCCTGATCGCCGGAAATGAGGGGGTGGCAGACCCCGGGCCGTCAGGCGATATGCACTTCCTTGACCGGCGCGTGATCTGCAATCCACTGCGGCAGCAGTGAACCGATCACCATGCCGCTGATCGAGAACAGCAGGCCCACCATTTGCGGCGGCACCACGGCATCGGCAAAGGCCACCTCGCAGGTCAGCCACGAAGACAGGCCCAGCAGGATCGCCGCCAGCCCGCCCTGGCGGGTGGCGTGCTTCCAGAACATGCCGAAGGCCAATGGCACGAACGACGAAACCAGGGTGACCTTATAGGCATTTTCGACCATATGGAAGATCGACAGGTGCGAGTTGAGCGCGAACAGCGTCACCAGCGCGGTGAATACCAGCACCACGGTCTGCATCACGCGCAGGAACTGCCGGTCGTCGAGGTGGCGGAAGTACGGGCGCAGGATGTTCTCGGCAAAGGTCACCGACGGCGCCAGCAGCGTGGCCGACGCGCAACTCTTGATCGCCGACAGCAGCGCGCCGAAGAACATCACCTGGGCGAACATCGGTGCGTGCTGCAGGATCAGCTTCGGCAGGATCAGCTGCGAATCGGTGTCGATGTACTTGGCCACCATGCCGGGGTCGATCATTGTGGCCGAATACGCCAGGAACATCGGGATGAAGGCGAAGCAGAAGTACAGCACGCCGCCCAGCACCGAGGCGCGCCCGGCGATCTGCTCGGTGCGCGACGAGGTCACGCGCTGGAACACGTCCTGCTGCGGGATCGAGCCCAGCATCATGGTGAACAGCGCCGCCGCAAAGCCGATGATCTGTATGAAATCCAGCGATGGCAGGAACTCGAACTTGCCGGCCGCGGCCGCGTGCGACACCACCGCCGTGACGCCGCCGGCCTGGCCGCTGACCTCGTAGCCGATATAGAGCATGCCGATCACGATGATGATCATCTGGATGAAGTCGGTGATGGCCACCGACCACATGCCGCCGAACAGCGTATAGACCAGCACGCTGGCCGCGCCGATCATCATGCCGGCCTCCTGCGACAGCGCGCCGTCCGAGACGGTAAAGAACACCAGCCCGAGCGCCTTGATCTGCGCCGCCACCCAGCCCAGGTAGGACACCACGATGCACAGCGTGGTCAGCACCTCGGCCAGCCGGCCATAGCGGTTGTGGTAGTAGTCGCCGATGGTCAGCAGGTTCATCCGGTACAGCGGCCGGGCGAAGAACAGGCCCACCAGGATCAGGCACAGCGACGAGCCGAAGGGGTCGGAGACCACGCCCGACAGGCCTTCCTTGAGAAATACGGCGGGGATGCCCAGCACCGTCTCTGAGCCGAACCAGGTGGCAAAGACGGTGGCGGTGACGATATGGAACGGCAGGCTGCGCCCGGCGACGGCGAAATCGGTGGTGTTGCGTACGCGCAGCGCCGCCCACAGGCCGATGCCGACCGAGATTACCCAGTAGATGATGACGAACCAGATCAGCATGCCGCTGCCCTATGCAGAAGTGCCCTTGTGGCGAAAAACCGAATGCCGGGCGGCGCATGAGTGCACGTTGCTTGCGCGCATCTGCCCGGAGTCCAATTCATCGGTCGGGGCCGCATATCGAGCTGCCTGGAGTTCTCGCGCTGGGCGGAAAACGCGGCCGGGGCTGCGGTCGTAGCCGAATCAAAACGCGGATTATAGCGACGCAGACCAGCGTGGGCGAAAAAAATTCCCTGCTGGCGCAAAAGCGCCACGCGGAGCATCGCCTGCGCCACAAGGGCTGGCCGGCGGCTGCCTCAGCCGGACCGGCGGCGCCAGACCTGCCAGCGCTCCTGCCCCTGGAACACCGGCAGCGGCGCGGCCGAGGGCCGGTCCTCCAGTCGCTCGAAGGCCGGTGCCAGCAGCGCGTCCAGCGCCTCGGCCGGCATCGCGAACGGCGGCCCGCCGCGGTTTTCGCCGAGGTAGAAGTAGCCGGCCAGCAGGCCGCTCGGCGGCAGCAGTTGCGCGACCCGGGCGGCATAGTCGGCCCGCATCGCCGGCGGCAACGCGCACAGGAAGGCCCGTTCGTAGATCAGCTCGCACGCCGGCTGCGGCGTGAAGGCAAAGAAATCGCCCTGCTGCACCACTACCCCCGCCGGCCCCAGCGTCCGCCGCGCCGACGCCACCGCCTGCGGCGAGAAGTCGATTGCCGTCACCGGCCAGCCACGCTCGAACAGCCACGCGGCCTCCCAGCCGTTGCCACAGCCTGGCACCAGGGTCGGACATGGCGCGCGGCCTTCAATGAACTGCCGGAATTCCTCGGGCACGCCGCCCTGGTCCCAGGGCGTGAAGCCCTGTTCGAAACGCTCGTCCCAGAACGCCGGGTCGGCGGCGTTGCGGGTGGCGAAGGTCGGCGCGGGCTTGGCAGGGTCGCTCATGGTCATCTCTAATATGGATCAGCCAGGGGTGCGCTACCAGTAGCCCGCCCAGCCCAGCACATGCGTCAGCACGATGCCGGCGACAAAGCCGCCCAGCAACAGCAGCCCGGTGCCGAGCAGCCGGTTGGTGCGGCGCTGCTCCACCACCAGCATCGCCAGCAGCTTGTCCTGCTCGCCGTTGCTGGTCAGCGCGCGCCGCTCCAGGAACTGGTGCGCCAGGCGCGGGAAGTCGGGCAGCATTTTGGCCCACAGCGGCGCCTCCACCTTGACCCGCTCCCAGGCGCCCTTCCAGCCCACCTGCTCGTGCATCCAGCGTTCCAGGAAAGGCTTGGCGGTCTTCCACAGGTCCAGGTCGGGGTCGAGCTGGCGGCCCAGGCCTTCGATATTGAGCAGCGTCTTCTGCAGCAGCACCAGCTGCGGCTGGATCTCGACATTGAAGCGGCGCGAGGTCTGGAACAGGCGCATCAGCACCATGCCCAGCGAGATTTCCTTGAGCGGCTTGTCGAAGTACGGCTCGCAGCAGGCGCGCACCGCGCTTTCCAGCTCTTCGATGCGGGTGTCGGGCGGCACCCAGCCGGACTCCACGTGCAGCAGCGCCACGCGGTGGTAGTCGCGCCGGAAGAAGGCGATGAAGTTCTGCACCAGGTAGTTTTTGTCGAACTCGGACAGCGCGCCGACGATGCCGAAGTCCAGCGCGATATAGCGGCCGAAGGTCTCGGGCTGCACCGACACCAGGATATTGCCCGGATGCATGTCGGCATGGAAGAAACCATCGCGGAACACCTGGGTGAAGAAGATCTCGACGCCCTCTTCCGCCAGCAGGTGCATGTCCACGCCGGCGGCCTTGAGCGACTCGGTGCGCGAGATCGGGATGCCGTGCATGCGCTCCATCACGAACACGGTGCTGCTGCACCAGTCCCAGAACACCTCGGGCACCAGCAGCAGGCTGGAGTCGGAAAAATTGCGGCGCAGCTGGCTGGCGTTGGCCGCCTCGATCATCAGGTCGAGCTCGTCGTGCAGGTATTTGTCGAACTCGGCCACCACCTCGCGCGGCTTCAGGCGCTTGCCGTCGGCCCAGAAGCGTTCCATCCAGGTCGCCATGTCGCGCATCAGCGCCAGGTCGCTGTCGATCACCGGCAGCATGCCCGGGCGCAGCACCTTCACCGCGACCTCGCGGCCGTGGCAGGGGCCACCCTTGAGCGTGGCGAAGTGCACCTGCGCAATCGAGGCGCTGGCCACCGGCTGGTGCTCGAAGGTCTCGAACAGCTGGTCCAGCGGCCGCCCCAGCGCGCGCTCGATGATCTTCACCGCCACCACCGAATCGAACGGCGGCACCTGGTCCTGCAGCTTGGCCAGTTCGTCGGCAATGTCCGCCGGCATCAGGTCGCGCCGGGTCGACAGCACCTGGCCGAACTTGACGAAGATCGGGCCCAGCCGCGTCAGCGCCAGCCGCAGGCGCTCGCCGCGCGGCATCTCGAGCTTGCGCCCGATGGTGATGACGCGCACCAGGAAGCGGATCCTGCGGCTGCTGAAGCCCGAGAGCACCAGCTCGTCCAGGCCGTAATAGAGGATGACGAAGAGAATCTTGCCAAGACGCAGGAGGCGGGTCATTCGGGAGTCTTCACAGGGCCGGGCAGGCAGTCATGTTGTTGGTGGATGGGATCGGGGCGCGGCCGGCTCAGCGGTGCGGCGACGGCAGCTTGCCGGACTGGCCCGACTGGCCCGACTGGCCGGAAGCCGGCCGCGGGCCGGCGCGCTCCAGCCGCTCCAATCGTTTTTCGAGCCGGGCCAGGCTGTCGCGCAGCCGGCCCACGTCGGTGCCGAAGGCATCGAGCGCGGCGTGGCGCACCAGAGTCGGATGCTCGTCCAGCAGGTAGTCGGTGACGTTGTCGACCAGGGCGCGGCCCACGCGCGTGGCCTGCTCATGCACCTGGCGCGCGCCGTCGACCACGCGCTGCGCCACGCTGTCGCTCACCGGCCCGCCCAGGATGCCGCGCAGCGCGCGCGACAGGTCTTCGGCGGCGTCCCAGCGCAGGTTGCGCGCCAGCGTCGAGACGGTGTTGGCCAGCTCGGCGTCGCCCTCGATACGGACATGGCGCATGGCGGCGGCCTGGCCGCCTTCGGCCACGTCGGCGGCCACCAGCGGCCACTGCTGCACCGGCACGCGCAGCGTCACCGCGGGCGCCTCGGCCTCGGGCGCCGGTTCGGTGCAGCCGTGCTCCGTCACCTTCAGCGACAGCACGAAGGCGGCCGCATCGAAGCGGATCACGCGCCCGGCAAACGGCGTGAGCTGGTTGCGGGCCCACGGCTCCTGCTCAAGCAGGTGGTTCAGCGCCGAGATGGCGGGCATGGCCAGGGCGGAAGGCAGAGTATTCATGACAGCGCGGTTGGCGGGCAGGCAGCGACGCCGCAGGTCGGGCGTCCCAAACAAAAAAGGCCCACGCTTTCGCGTGGGCCTCCATTCTAAGCTACTCCCCCCGGCGCATCACCGCCGCGGGGTGCGGCATCAGGACTCTTGCTGGATGCCGGCCAGCAGCCAGCCGCCGGTGCCGCTGGCAGGCTTGGCCAGGTTCCAGACCTCGCCGAACGGCTGGGCCGCCTCGCCGGACTTCTCGCGGATCATGCCCGAGAAGCGCACGCTGGCGATATGCTGGGCCGCGGCCGACTCGATGCCGAGCAGCTGGGCTTCGAGCGTGACCACGTCGGTCTTGTTGACCTCGGCGCCGCGGTCGGCCAGGTCCATCTTGATCTCGGCGAACATCTCCGGCGTGGTGAACTCGCGGATGTCGTCCAGGTTGCCGGCATCCCACGCGGCCTGCAGGCGCACGAAGTGGACCTTGGCGTTGCGCAGGAAGGCTTCGGTATCGAAGTCGGCCGGCACGCCCCACGGCTGCTGGGCCACCGCATCGGCCGCGACCGGGGCTGCCGATGCTGCCGGCAGTACCGTATTGGCGGCCGGGCCTGCCGGGCTACCCGACGACACAGGCGTCGGCTCGCCGCGGAACATGGGCTCGGCGTTGCGGCCCAGGTTCGGCGCGTTGCCGGCGCCGGCGTAGGCCGGCTGCTGGGTGCGCTTGCTGCCGCCACGGAACTTGCGGATCAGCCAGATCGCGGCGAACGCCACCAGCGCGATCAGGATCAGGTTGGACAGGAAGCTCAGCGCCGCGCCGCCCAGGCCGAAGTGCGACAGCAGCCAGCCGATACCCAGGCCGGCGGCGATGCCGCCCAGGATGCCGCCCCAGTTGCGCTTGGGCGCCGCGGCCGCGGCCGCGCCGGCTGCACCGGCCGTTGCCGGAGCCGCCTGTTGTGCGGGCTGCTGCGCCTGCTGGGTCGGCGAAGTGGGCTGCGGCGCCTGCTGGCGCTGCGTGACCGACTCAGATTGCTTGCCGATGCTGCGCGAACCGCCCATGCGCTTGGCATTGGCGTCGAACATCACTCCCAAGGCAATCGCGGCAATCAGCGACCCAACCAGGAACTTTCCACGAAATGACGACATATTCTGCTATCCCCTGTCAGTTTCACCCTATATGCGGGCGAGGCATGGCGATTTCAAGTCTTCTTAATACTTGCGCCCGACGTGGAGCGCCACCACTCCGGCCGTCAGATTGAAGTATTCGACATTTTCCAGGCCGGCATGTTCCATCAAGCGTACAAGTGAAGCCTGGTCTGGATGCATTCTGATCGATTCCGCGAGATAGCGATAGCTGGGGGCATCCCCTGCCACCCGCTCACCCAGCCACGGCAGCACCTTGAAAGAATAGACGTCGTAGGCCTTCTCCAGGGGTTTCCACACCTTGGAGAACTCCAGCACCATGACCTTGCCGCCCGGCTTGACCACGCGGCGCATCTCGGCCAGCGCGGCATCCTTGTGCGTCATGTTGCGCAGGCCGAAGGCCACGGTCACCAGGTCGAAATGGTTGTCCGGGAACGGGATGCGCTCGGCGTCGCACAGGCACACCGGGGTGACGATACCCTTGTTCAGCAGCCGGTCGCGGCCCACGCGCAGCATCGACTCGTTGATGTCGGTCAGCCAGACCTCTCCGGTCGGACCGGCCTGCTTCGCGAACGCCTTGGCCAGGTCGCCGGTGCCGCCGGCGATGTCCAGCACCTTGTGGCCGGGGCGCACGCCGGCCTGGGCGATGGTGAACATCTTCCAGAGCCGGTGCATGCCGCCCGACATCAGGTCGTTCATCACGTCGTACTTGCTCGCCACCGAATGGAACACGCCGGCAACCTTGTCGGCCTTTTCCGCTTCGTCGACCTTTTCAAACCCGAAGTGGGTTTCACTCATCTTTCAGACTCCAGGGTAATCGGTTCGGCGCGGCTCAGTGATGGCCGCAGCCGTGGCCGCCGGCAGCGCCGGCGGCGGGCATCGGGCTGTCGCGGTCGGCGCCGGCGGCTTCCAGGCGCTGCAGGTAGTCCTGCCAGAGCGCATCCTGGTTGTCGCCGAGGCGGTATAGCAGGTCCCAGGAATAGATGCCGGTATCGTGGCCGTCGGTAAAGCGGATCAGGATCGCGTAGTTGCCGACCGGCTCGACCGCGTTGACGCCCACCTCGCGCTTGCCGGTCTGCAGCACTTCCTGCCCCGGGCCGTGGCCCTGGACTTCAGCGGACGGCGAATACACGCGCAGCAGCTCGAACGGCAGCCGGAAGCTGCGGCCGTTGTCGAAGCCGATCTCCAGCACGCGGGATTGCGTATGGACGGTCAGCGCGGTGGGATGAGGGGTGTCTTTTTCCAGGCCTGCCATGATGATCGCGGCCCGGTTAGGGTCGCTCCTGAGGGGGTGATTGCCGCGCGATGCTGCCGGTACGGCACGGCATCACGCATCGCATACGACCCGATAGCTTACCCCAGGCTCGCCGGCTTGCGCAGCCCGGGCCGCTTCCCCGTCCTGCGGCACGTAACGCAGGCGCCGTTGATGATAGGCCGCCACGGTGCTGCGGTGGGCAATGCTGATGATGGCCGCCTGCGGCAGCGACTCCACCATCAGCCGGTACATGGCGCCTTCGGTTTCCTCGTCCAGCGCGCTGGTGGCTTCGTCCAGGAACAGGTAGTCCGGCTTCTGCAGCAGCGCGCGCGCAAAGGCCAGACGCTGCTGCTCGCCCGGCGAAAGCCGCAGCGCCCAGTTGTCGAACACGTCGAGCTGGTCCGCCAGCGCCGCCAGCCGCGCCTGGCGCAGCGCCGCCTGCAGCGCTTCCGCGCTATGCACGGTGCCGGCGTCCGGGTAAGCCAGCGCATCGGCCAGCGTGCCGATCGGCAGGTAGCTGCGCTGCGGCAGGAACAGCATGCGCGCGCCGTCGGGCATGGTCACGGTGCCGCTGCCGTACGGCCAGATCCCCGCCAGCGCGCGGAACAGCACGCTCTTGCCGCAGCCGGACGGGCCGCTGACCAGCCAGCGCTCGCCCGGCGCGACCGACAGCGAGAACGGCGCCACCAGCGGCCGCTGGCCCACGGCCGCGCTGCGCGCGGCGCGTACCGGCAGTGCCAGCGCCAGGCCGTCGATGGTGATGCCATTCTGCGGCTTGCCGGTATGTTCCACCTCGATATCGCGCACGCCGCCCGGCGCCAGGTCCTGGCGCTCGGCCACGCGGATCGCTTCCTGGAAATCGATCAGGCGGTTGGCGGCCGCCTTCCAGCCCACCAGCGTGGCGTAGCTGTCGACAAACCACGACAGCGCGCCCTGTACCTGGCCGAAGGCGGAGCTGGTCTGCATCAGGCCGCCGAGCGTCATCTTGCCGGCGAAGTAGCGCGGCGCCGCCACCAGGATCGGGAAGATGATGGCGAACTGCGCATAGCCGGAGCTGACAAAGGTCAGCCGCCGCGTATAGCGCATCAGCTGGTTCCAGTTGGCGCGGATGCGGTCGAAGCGCGCGCGCAGGCCGGCCTGCTCGGTGGGCTCGCCGCGGTACAGCGCCACCGGCTCGCTGTTCTCGCGCAGGCGCACCAGCGTGAAACGGAAATCCGCCTCGTACTGCTCTTGCTGGAAGTTCAGCCCGATCAGCGGGCGGCCAACCACGTGCGCCACCAGCGAGCCGATCACCGCATAGCCCGCCGCGAACCACACCATATAGCCGGGGATGGTCCACTCGGTGCCGCCCAGCGCAAAGCTGATCGGCCCCGATACCGTCCACAGGATGCCGACGAAGGACAGCAGCGTCACCACCGAGTTGAGCAGCCCGAGCGACAACGACAGCGCGCCGTCGGTGAACTGGCGCAAATCGTCGGCGATACGCTGGTCAGGGTTATCGGTGGTGTGGGTCTGCTCGATGCGGTAATAGGCCTGGTGCCCGAGCCAGTGGCCCATGAAGCGGCCGGTCATCCAGGTACGCCAGCGCATCTGCAGCATCATGGTGTAGTACTGGCGCGAGATCGCCGCCACGATGAAGAACGCCGCGATCCACGAGAAGCGCAGCAGCAGCACCTTGAACGAGGCGTAGTCGCGCTGCTCCAGGGCGTTGTAGAACACGCGGTTCCACTCGTTGAGCAGCACGTTGATATAGACGATGCCAAGGTTGAGCACCACCACCAGCGCCAGCAGGCCAAGCCCGGCGACGCGGTCTTCGGATTTCCAGTAAGGCTTGATCAGCGCCCAGGTGGCGGCCATGCGCAGCCGGCTCTGGATCTTTAGGGCCCGGGCAGGGACGGCAGGGCCCGGTACGGTGACTGAGGTCGGAGTGGAGGACATAGCGGCAGTGCTTGGCCCGTCAGCGGATGCCGGCCGGGCTTGTTGTTCTGGATACCGTGGCGGCAGGCCACGGCGGCAACAGCATTCAGACGGTCACGGCCAGGCGTGGGTTCCGCGCGCCCCTCAGGCGTCGCCGGCTTCGAGCAGCGAAAGCGCCGTACGCAGCGCCGGCAGCCGGCTGGCCAGCTCCTGCACGCGCACGGCATCCGCCGCGCGCTGCGGCGCGGCCCAGATTGCCTCGGGGAAATGGGTGTCCCAGCGGTAGCGCGGGATAATGTGCCAGTGCAGGTGCGGCACCATATTGCCAAAGGCCGCCAGGTTGACCTTGTCCGGCGCCATGACCTCGCGCACCACCCGTTCGACACGTGCGACCAGCCGCATCAGCCAAGCCTGGTCGGCATCGTCCAGGTCGCTCAGCTCGGCCACGTGATCGTTCCAGACGATGCGGCAGAAGCCCGGGAAACGGTCATGCTCGACCAGGATCAGCCGGGCGCGGTCGCCCATCCAGACCAGTTCGCCGCCGTCGGTCTCGCACAAGGGGCAGTTGGATACGCGCGCCATCGTCGAGACTCAGACCAGCACCCGCTCGATACCGCCGGCGTTCGCCTTCGCGACGTACTCAGGCATCCAGTTCTCCCCGAGCAGATGCTTCGCCATCTCGATCACGATGTAGTCAGCCTGCACCGTGGCATCTTCCTTGTAGCGCGACAGCCCCTGCAGGCACGACGGGCAGCTGGTCAGGATCTTGACGTCGCCGGTGAAGCCGTCGGCGCGCAGCTTGTCGGCGCCCTTGGTCATTTCCTCTTCCTTGCGGAAGCGGACCTGCGTCGAGATATCCGGACGCGTTACCGCCAGCGTGCCCGATTCACCGCAGCAGCGCTCGTTCTTCTCGATCTTGCCAAGGCCGGTGTTGCCGCCCATCAGGTCATTGACCAGCTTGGTCGGGTCCATGGTCTTGATCGGGGTGTGGCAGGGATCGTGGTACATGTAGCGGGTACCGGTCACGCCTTCCAGCTTCACGCCCTTCTCGAGCAGGTATTCGTGGATGTCGATGATGCGGCAGCCCGGGAAGATCTTGTCGAATTCATACCCGGCAAGCTGGTCGTAGCAGGTGCCGCAGCTCACCACCACGGTCTTGATGTCAAGGTAGTTCAGGGTGTTGGCCACGCGGTGGAACAGCACGCGGTTGTCGGTGACGATCTTCTCGGCCTTGTCATACTGGCCGTTGCCGCGCTGCGGATAGCCGCAGCACAGGTAGCCCGGCGGCAGCACGGTCTGCACGCCGACGTGCCACAGCATCGCCTGCGTGGCCAGGCCCACCTGCGAGAACAGCCGCTCCGAGCCGCAGCCCGGGAAGTAGAACACCGCTTCCGTTTCCGGCGTGGTCGCCTTCGGGTCGCGGATGATCGGCACGATCTCGTTGTCTTCGATGTCGAGCAGCGCGCGCGCGGTCTTCTTGGGCAGGTTGCCCGGCATCTTCTTGTTGATGAAGTGGATCACCTGCTCGCGCACCGGCGCCTTGCCCACGGTCGCGGGCGGATGCGCGGTCTGCTTCTTGGCGAACTTCTTCAGCACGTCGTTGCCGAGGCGCTGCGCCTTGTAGCCCCAGTCGATCATGACCTTGCGGGTCAGGTTGATGGTCTCGGGGTTGGTGGCGTTGAGGAAGAACATCGACGCCGCGGTGCCGGGGTTGAACTTCTTCTGCCCCATCTTGCGCAGCAGGTTGCGCATGTTCATCGACACATCGCCAAAGTCGATCTTGACCGGGCACGGCGTCACGCACTTGTGGCAGACCGTGCAGTGGTCGGCCACGTCGGAGAATTCGTCCCAGTGCTTGACCGAGATGCCGCGGCGGGTCTGCTCTTCGTACAGGAAGGCCTCGACCAGCAGCGAGGTCGCCAGGATCTTGTTGCGCGGGCTGTACAGCAGGTTGGCGCGCGGCACGTGCGTGGCGCACACCGGCTTGCACTTGCCGCAGCGCAGGCAGTCCTTGACGCTCTCGGCAATGGCGCCGATATCGCTCTGCTGCATGATGATCGACTCATGCCCCATCAGGCCGAACGACGGCGTGTAGGCATTGCGCAGGTCGGCGCCGGGCAGCAGCTTGCCCTTGTTGAAGCGCCCTTGCGGATCGACCTTCAGCTTGTAGGCGCGGAAGTCGCCGATCTCTTCCTCGGTCAGGAATTCCAGCTTGGTGATGCCGATGCCGTGCTCGCCCGAGATCACGCCGTCCAGCGAACGCGCCAGGTCCATGATGCGGGCCACCGCGCGGTGCGCGTCCTGCAGCATGTCGTAGTCGTCGGAGTTGACCGGGATATTGGTGTGCACGTTGCCGTCGCCGGCGTGCATGTGCAGCGCCACGAAGACGCGGCCGCGCAGCACCTGCTTGTGGATCTTCTGGGCTTCGTCCAGGATCGGCTTGAACTCGCCGCCGTTGAAGATCTTGCGCAGCTCGGCGCGGATCTCCGACTTCCACGACACGCGGATGGTGCGGTCCTGCAGCAGGTGGAACACGTTGGCGTCCGGCTGCTGCTGCAGCCGCGCCTCGAACTCCTGCCCGAGCAGCCCCAGCCCATGCCCGATCAGCGAGGCTTTGGCCTGCACCAGCGGCAGGTCCAGGTGGTCCTGCAGGTAGCGCCAGCGCGCGCGGACCTCGCGCAGCAGCGTCAGCGCGTGCTGCACGCGGTCTTCCAGCAGCTCGGCGCTGGGGATCTCGTTGGCGTCGTCGCTGCGGCCCAGCGGCAGGTTGCCGCGCGCAAAGAATGCTTCGAGCGTGTCGACCAGCTTGAGCTTGCTCTTGATCGACAGCTCGATATTGATGCGCTCGATGCCGTCGGTGTACTCGCCCATCCGGTTCAGCGGGATCACCACGTCTTCATTGATCTTGAAGGCGTTGGTGTGCTTGGCGATGGCGGCGGTACGCGAACGGTCGAGCCAGAACTTCTTGCGCGCCTCCGGGCTGACGGCGATAAAGCCTTCGCCGCTCTTGCCGTTGGCCATGCGGATCACTTCCGAGGTGGCGCGCGCCACGGCGTCTTCATCGTCGCCGACGATATCGCCGATCAGCACCATCTTCGGGAAGGCGTTGCGCTTGCTCTTGGTGGCGTAGCCGACCGCGCGCAGGTAGCGCTCGTCCAGGTGCTCCAGGCCGGCCAGGATGGCGCCGCCGGGCTTCTTGGTCTCGGCGTCGAGGAAGTCCTTGATCTCGACGATGCTGGGGATGGCGTCGCGCGCCTGGCCGAAGAACTCCAGGCACACCGTGCGGATGAACTTCGGCATGCGGTGCAGGATCCAGCGCGCGCTGGTGATGATGCCGTCGCAGCCTTCCTTCTGCACGCCGGGCAGGCCCGCCAGGAACTTGTCGGTGACGTCCTTGCCCAGGCCTTCCTTGCGGAACTTGCGGCCTTCGATCGCCAGCGTCTCGGTGCGCAGCACCTTCTCGCCCGGCGCACGGTTGCCGTCCGACCACTTCAGTTCGAAGGTGGCCACCGGCACGTCGTGGATCTTGCCCAGGTTGTGGTCCAGCCGGGTGATTTCCAGCCAGTTGCCCTCCGGGTCCACCATGCGCCACCAGGCCAGGTTGTCCAGCGCGGTGCCCCACAGCACGGCCTTCTTGCCGCCGGCGTTCATGGCCACGTTGCCGCCGATGCACGAGGCATCGATCGAAGTCGGGTCGACCGCGAACACCAGGCCGGCCTTGTCGGCGGCATCGGCCACGCGGCGCGTCACCACGCCGGCGCCGGAGAAGATGGTCGCAACCTGATGCGACACACCGGGCAGGTCGGTCTGCTCGACCGGGCCGAGCTGTTCCAGCTTCTCGGTATTGATCACCGCGCTCATCGGCGTCAGCGGCACGGCGCCGCCGGTATAGCCGGTGCCGCCTCCGCGCGGGATGATGGTCAGGCCGAGTTCGAAGCAGCCCTTGACCAGGCCGGCGATCTCTTCCTCGGTATCCGGGGTCAGCACCACGAACGGATATTCCACGCGCCAGTCGGTGGCGTCGGTCACGTGCGACACGCGCGACAGGCCGTCGAACTTGATGTTGTCCTTCTGCGTGACGCGGCCCAGCACGCGCTGCGCGCGCTTGCGCAGGTCGTAGGCGGCGGCGAATTCGTTCTTGAAATCCTCGATCGCCTGCTTGGCGAAGGCGACCAGCTGCTCCACGCGGTGCGAGCGGTCCTCGGCGGCGGGCTCGGCGTGCTCGGCACGGTCGGCGGCGCGGCGCTTCTCGATCTCGTTCAGGCGGTGGTGCAGCGCGCTGACCAGCATCTGGCGGCGCTTGGGATTTTCCAGCAGGTCGTCCTGCAGGTAAGGATTGCGGCGAACCACCCAGATATCGCCCAGCACCTCGTACAGCATGCGGGCCGAGCGTCCGGTGCGGCGCTCGCTGCGCAGCTCGTCCAGGATGCGCCAGGCTTCCTCGCCCAGCAGGCGGATGACAATCTCGCGGTCCGAGAAGGACGTGTAGTTATAGGGGATTTCACGCAGGCGCGGCGGGGCGTCCTGCGCGGCGAGCTTGGCGTCGAGCACGAGTGGGGCGTTCATTGGGGGACCGCTTCCTGCTGCGCACGGGGACTGTGCGCGAATCGTTCATTAAAGGGCGATTGTACTTCAACCCCTGCTTTCGCTGCACCGCAACATAGAGGAATCCTTGTCGGAACAAGGGATTAGGCGGCTTTCTGGCCTGGCAATTGCGCCCCATGGTGGTGCCTGCAGCGCACCGGATCAGAACCAGGCCTTGAACGTTTGCGCAATGTTCTGCCAAAAACTGTCCGGGATCCAAAGCAGGCTGGCGGTCATGAACAGGTAGCGGATGAACTTGCCGACCGCCATCCAGGCCAGGCTGGGCCAGAAGGACAGGCGCAGCCAGCCGGCTAAAGTGCACAAAGGATCACCAATGCCGGGCAACCACGAGAACAGCAGCGTAGGCGGCCCAAGCCGGCGCATCCACCGGAAGTAGCGCGCGTCGAGCTTGGGCTTGGGCGGTTTGCGCGCGTGCTCGCGGTGCTCCAGGTGCTCACGGTCGTGCTCGCGCGCCCGGCGCCGCTTGTGGTAGCGCACCAGCGCCAGCTTGGCGGCATAGCCCAGCCACCAGTCGATGGCGCCGCCCACGGTGTTGCCGGCAGTGGCCACCACGATCGCCGGCCAGAACATCTGCGGGTTGAGCTTGACGTAGCCGAACACCGCCGGCTCCGAGCCCAGCGGCAGCAGCGTGGCCGAGATCAGGCTGACCACAAAGATCGCGGGCAGGCCCACCTTGGGCAGGGCAATGGTTTCGAACAGCCAGTCGAAGAAAGCTTCCATGTAAGGGGGGCAGGTGCCAGTGGGCGCGGCTCATTCTAGCTGCTGTGCCCCGAACGGGGCGCGGGCAAACCACATGGCAGCGCCCCACGATTTGTGATTAACTGTTAGAGCCTGTTGCGGCCAATCGTTCGCCGGCCGCAGCATTCGCGCCAGCATTGAAGCCGCTCGCCGCGTGCGCTGGCGCACCTACAGCAGTTGTAGCGGCAGCACCAATATCACGAATTAGCCGTCCTATAGCCGTCTTAAGCGGCAGTACCGCGTCGTGGCCAGTCCCGCGCAGTTCTTTCGGGATTTCGGGCAATTGGTCATGCGCGTCCACCCCACATGGAGACAAGCATGGCGATTCCGATCCGCCTGACGGTCAACGGCAAGCCCGTTGACGCGCAGGTAGAACCCAACACCCTCCTGGTCCAGTTCCTGCGCGAACAATTGCGCCTGACCGGCACCCACGTCGGCTGCGACACCGCGCAGTGCGGCGCCTGCACGGTCCACCTGGATGGCCGGGCGGTCAAGTCGTGCAATATCCTCGCGGTCCAGGCCGACGGCGCCGCCGTGACCACCATCGAAGGCCTCGCCGGCGACAAGGCCGGCAACGGCCTGCACCCGATGCAGGAAGCCTTCCGTGAATGCCACGGCCTGCAATGCGGCTTCTGCACGCCCGGCATGGTGATGAGCGCCACCGCGCTGGTGCAGGAACATCCGGGCGCCGACGCCGCCACCATCCGCGCCCACCTGGAAGGCAACCTGTGCCGCTGCACGGGCTACCACAACATCGTGCGCGCAGTGCAGCAGGGCCAGGCGGCCATGCAGGGCACCGCCGCCAGCGCTGAATAAGGGGGACCGGCCATGAACGCACCCGAAAGCCAGCGCCTGGTAGGCGCGCCGGTCAAGCGCAAGGAAGACTACCGCTTCCTGACCGGCAACGGCCAGTACACGGACGACGTCGTGCTGCCGCAGCAAAGCTACGCGTACTTCCTGCGCTCGCCGCATGCGCATGCGCGCATCCGCTCGATCGACAAGACCGAGGCCCTGGCCGCGCCCGGCGTGATCGCCGTGCTGACCGGCGACGAGCTGGCGGCCGACAAGGTCGGCGGCCTGCCCTGCGGCTGGCTGATCCACAGCATCGACGGCACGCCGATGAAGGAGCCGCCGCACCCGGTGATTGCCCACGACAAGGTGCGCCACGTCGGCGACCAGGTCGCGCTGGTCATCGCCGAGACCCTGCAGCAGGCGCGCGACGCGGCAGAGAAGATCGACGTCGACTATGAAGAACTGCCCGCCGTGGTCAGCGCCGCGGATGCCGCCAAGGCGTCCACCCTGGTGCATGACGACGTTCCCGCCAACACCTGCTACACCTGGGGCCACGGCGACAAGGCCGCCACCGACGCCGCCTTTGCCAAGGCCGCGCACGTGACCACGCTGGACATCGTCAACAACCGGCTGATCCCCAACGCGATCGAGCCGCGCGCGGTCAACGCCAGCTACACGCGCCACGACGACAGCTACACCGTCTACGTGGCCAGCCAGAACCCGCACGTCGAGCGGCTGCTGATGGGCGCGTTCGTGCTGGGGCTGCCCGAATCGCGCCTGCGCATCATCGCGCCCGACGTGGGTGGCGGCTTCGGCTCCAAGATCTTCCTGTACCCGGAAGATGTGGCGCTGACCTGGGCTTCCAGGAAGATCGGGCGGCCGGTCAAGTGGACCGCGGACCGTTCCGAATCCTTCCTCACCGATGCGCACGGGCGCGACCATGTGACCAGGGCCGAGCTGGCGCTCGACGCCGACGGCAAGTTCCTGGCGATGCGCGTGCATACCACCGCCAACATGGGCGCCTACCTGTCGACCTTCGCCAGCTGCGTGCCGACCATCCTGTATGCGACGCTGCTGGCGGGCCAGTACGCGACGCCCGCGATCTACGCCGAGGTGCAGGCGGTGTTCACCAACACCGCGCCGGTGGATGCCTACCGCGGCGCCGGACGACCCGAGGCCACCTATGTGGTCGAGCGCCTGGTCGAAACCGCCGCGCACGAGATGAAGATCGACCCGGCCGAGCTGCGCCGCAAGAACTTTATCCGCCAGTTCCCGCACGCCACGCCAGTCGGCCTGACCTACGACACCGGCGACTACGAGCCCTGCCTGGCACGCGCGCAGGAGCTGGCCGACGTCAAGGGCTTCCCGGCCCGGCGTGATGAAGCGAAGCAGCGCGGCAAGCTGCGCGGCTTGGGCTACTCCTGCTACATCGAGGCCTGCGGACTGGCGCCGTCCAACATCGCCGGCGCGCTGGGCGCGCGTGCGGGGCTGTTCGAAGCGGGCGAGATCCGCGTGCACCCGACCGGCACCGTGACCGTGTTCACCGGCTCGCACAGCCATGGCCAGGGACACGAGACCACCTTTGCGCAGGTGGTCGCCGACCGGCTCGGGCTGCAGCTGGACCAGGTCGAGATCGTGCACGGCGACACCGGCCGGGTGCCGTTCGGCATGGGCACCTATGGCTCGCGCTCGCTGGCGGTGGGCGGCTCGGCCATCGTCAAGGCGCTCGACAAGATCGAGGCCAAGGCCAAGAAGATCGCCGCGCACCTGCTGGAAGCCGCCGACACCGACATCGAATTCAGCGACGGCGTGTTCCGCGTGGCCGGCACCGACCGCACCAAGACTTTCGGCGAAGTCGCGCTTTCCGCCTACGTGCCGCACAACTATCCGCTCGACAAGCTGGAGCCGGGCCTGAACGAAAACGCGTTCTACGACCCCACCAACTTCACCTACCCGTCCGGCGCCTATGTGTGCGAGGTGGAGGTCGATCCCGATACCGGCGAGTCGCAGGTGGTCAAGTTCTCCGCGGTGGACGACTTCGGCAACATCATCAACCCGATGATCGTCGAAGGCCAGGTCCATGGCGGCATCGGCCAGGGGCTGGGCCAGGCCATGCTGGAGCAGTGCGTCTACGACAACGACAGCGGCCAGTTGCTGACCGGCTCATACATGGACTACGCCATGCCGCGCGCCGGCGACCTGCCCGACTTCACCGTCGAGACCGCCACCGGCACGCCCTGCACCCACAACCCGCTGGGCGTGAAGGGCTGCGGCGAGGCCGGCGCGATCGGCTCGCCGCCGGCGTTCATCAACGCGCTGGTGGATGCGCTCAGCCCGCTGGGCGTGAAGGACATCCAGATGCCCGCCACGCCGCACCGGGTCTGGCAGGCCATCCAGGCCGCCCGGCCGTGATCCACGCACACCGCAAAGGAAACCGACATGTACGCATTCAATTTTGAACGCGCCGCGGATGCCAAGGCGGCCGTGGCCACGCTCAAGGCCGATCCCGACGCCAAGTTCCTCGGCGGCGGCCAGAGCCTGCTGGCCGCGATGAAGCTGCGGCTGGCCGCGCCCTCCGTGCTGGTCGACGTGGCGCGTATTCCCGGCATGGCCGAGATCCGCGTCGAAGGCAATGAGATCGTGGTCGGCGCCGCCGCGCGCCATGCCGACGTCGCCGAGCATGCCGAGGTGCGCCGGCGCATCCCGGCGCTGGCGGCACTGGCCGGCGGCATCGGCGACCGCCAGGTGCGCGCCATGGGCACCATCGGCGGCGCGCTCGCCAATGACGATCCCGCCGCCGACTATCCCGCCGCTGTGCTGGGGCTGGGGGCGACCGTGGTCACCGACCGCCGCACCATCGCCGCCGACGACTTCTTCAAGGGTCTCTATGAAACCGCGCTGGAACCGGACGAGCTGATCACCGCGGTGCGCTTCCCGATCCCGGAGCAGGCGGCCTACGCCAAGTTCCGCAACCCGGCCTCGCGCTTCGCGCTGGTGGGCGTGATGGTGGCGCGCACCGGCAACACGGTGCGCGTGGCGGTGACAGGCGCGGCCGACAGCGTGTTCCGCTGCCAGCCGCTGGAGCAGGCGCTGTCGGCCGGCTTCACCGCGCAGGCGGCGCGTGGGGTGAAGGTCGATGCGTCGACGCTGAATGCCGACCTGCATGCGTCGGCGGAGTACCGGGCGCATTTGATCCCGGTGCTGGCGGCAAGGGCAGTGGAGGCGGCGGCGAAGGGGTAGCGCTTCGCCGCCGCATGTTGTCTCCCCTCTCCCGCACGGCGGGAGAGGGGCGCAAACCGCCGGCGTATTTCCGCATCGGCACACAAGATTGCTCATGCTTCCCACCTCCATCGACGACACCATCGCCCAGCTGGAACGCCAGCAATACTTCGCCGACCGCGAGACCGCCACGGTGCTCTATCTCGCCCTGCGCATGCAGCGGCCGCTGTTCCTGGAAGGCGAGCCCGGCGTCGGCAAGACCGCCATGGCGCAAGCGATGGCGGGCGTGCTCGGCACGCGGCTGCTGCGGCTGCAATGCTATGAAGGGCTGGATGCCGCCAGCGCGCTGTACGAATGGGACTACCCGCGCCAGATCATGGCGCTGCGCCTGGCCGAGGCGCGCGGCGAGCGGCCCGAGGCGCAGTCGCTGTACCACGATGACTACCTGCTCAAGCGCCCGCTGCTGGAATCCCTGCTGCCCGATCCCGCCGCGCCGGACGTGCCGCGCGTGCTGCTGATCGACGAGATCGACCGCGCCGACGAGCCCTTCGAGGCCTTCCTGCTGGAGGTGCTGTCCGAATTCCAGGTGTCGATCCCCGAGATCGGGGTGATCCGCGCCGAGCGTCCGCCGCTGATCGTGATCACCTCCAACCGCACCCGCGAAGTCCACGACGCCCTCAAGCGCCGCTGCCTGTACCAGTGGATGGGCTACCCCGAGCGCGACCGCGAACTGCAGATCGTGGCCGCGCGCGCCCCCGAGGCCGCCGCGGCGCTGCAGGCCCAGGCCATCGACTTTATCCACCGGCTGCGCGGCATCGACCTGTTCAAGGCGCCGGGCATCGCCGAGGCCATCGACTGGTGCCGCGCGCTGTCCGCGCTGGGCGCGACCGAGCTCGATCCGCAATCCGTGCGCGACACGCTGGGCGTGCTGCTCAAGTACCAGGACGACCTGGCGCGCGTGGACGGCCCCACCGTGGCCGAGCTGCTGGCGGGTGCCACGCCGGGAGGCTGACCGTGGCCACGCTGCATGCCGCCGCACGGCCCGCCGCACCGGCCCTGCCGGTGCTGGCGCGCAACGTCACGCACTTCATGCGGCTGTTGCGCGACGGCGGCTTCGCGCTGTCGCCGGCCCATGCGGTCGATGCCTTGCAGGCGCTGCGCCATGTCGATATCGGCCAGCGCGACGAGGTACGTGCCGCGCTGGCGGCGCTGGTGCTTTCCGGCCCCGACCAGCGCCCGCTGTTCGATGCCGCCTTCGACCTGTTCTGGCGCGATCCCGACTGGGAAGGCAAGCTGCGGGCGCTGCTGCTGCCGCGCGTCGACAGCGGCGCGCCGCCACCGAAACGCAGCAACCGGCTTGCCGATGCCCTGGCCGCGCGCCAGCCCGAAGCGCAGTCACGCCCGGCACAGGCCGAAGCCGAGCGCATCCATGTGCCGCTGACCTTCTCCGACCAGGAACGCCTGGCGCAGCGCGACTTTGAAACCCTGACCGCGCAGGAATGGCGCGCGCTGCAGCACCTGGTGCGCACGCGCCGCGCCCACCTGGCCTTGCAGCGCACCCGCCGCCTGCGCGCCGCCACTTGCGGCACCCATGCCGACCTGCGCGCCAGCGCGCGCCTGGCGGTGCGCCAGCATGGCGAGTGGCTGCGCTGGAAATTCCGCAAGCACGCCGAGCGCAAGCCGCCGGTGGTGCTGCTGCTCGACATCTCCGGCTCGATGAGCCAGTACTCGCGCGCGGTGCTGTACTTCTGCCATGCGCTGATGCAGTCGCGCGAGCGGCTGTCGGTATTCCTGTTCGGCACGCGGCTGACCAACATCACGCGCTCGCTGCGCGAACGCGACCCCGACGAGGCCGTCGCGCTGATCACCGGCCAGGTGCGCGACTGGGCCGGCGGCACCCGCATCGGCGCGGCGCTGGCCAGCTTCAACCGCCATTGGGCGCGGCGCACGCTGTCCGGGCGCGCCACCGTACTGCTGGTCACCGACGGCCTGGACCACGAGCATATCGACCTGCTCGGCGACGAAATGGCACGGCTGCGCCGCTTTGCGCACCGCATCGTCTGGCTCAACCCGCTGCTGCGCTACCCCGGCTTCACCCCGCAGGCGCGTGGCGTGCAAGCCATCCTGCCGCACGTGGACGCACTGCGCCCGGCCCATAACCTGGACAGCCTGCTGGCGCTCGAGACGCTGCTGTCCGACCATGGCGGCCCGCCCCGGGCCGCCACCCCTGCCCTCGCCAGGCACAACAAGGAAGCCCCGCCATGGAAATGAACCAGAGCCAGCGCCTGCCGGTCCCGCAGCAGGTGGCATGGGAAGCGCTCAACGACACCGAGCTGCTCAAGCACTGCATCCCGGGATGTGAGAGTATCGAGCCCGACGGCGACAACGCCTACCAGCTGGCCCTGACGGCCGCGGTGGGCCCGGTCAAGGCGCGCTTCAAGGGCCGCATGGCACTGGAAGACATCCAGGCCCCCGACAGCTACACCATCCGTTTCGATGGCCAGGGTGGCGCGGCGGGATTCGGCAAGGGCAGCGCCCAGGTCCGGCTGGAAGCAGACGGTGACGAGACCGTGCTGACCTACACCGTCAACGCCCACGTGGGGGGCAAGATCGCACAGATCGGCTCGCGGCTGGTGGACGCCGCGGCGCGCAAGATGGCAGACACCTTCTTTGCGCGCTTCACCGAGGCCGTCACCCCTGACGCCACCGACGACACGCCAGCGGCCGAGGGCGCCCCCGCCGCAGCCGCCGGCGACAATGAACCAACAGAGGAACCGAAGCGGAAACGATCATGGACAGCGTGGATCTCGAAGTCCTGAAGAACAGTGTGCAGTGGCAGCAGCAAGGCCATCGCGTGCTGCTGGTCACGGTAGTGCGGACCTGGGGCTCGTCGCCCCGGCCCGAAGGCGCGATGCTGGCCGTGCGCGACGACGGCCTGGTGGTGGGCTCGGTCTCGGGCGGCTGCATCGAGGACGACATCATCGACCGCGTGCGCCGGCAGGGCATCACCGCCGACCACCCGGAAGCGATCAAGTACGGCATCAGCGCCGAGGAAGCCCACCGCTTCGGGCTGCCGTGCGGCGGCACCATCGAGCTGGTGACCGAACCGCTGACCCCGGCCAGCGGCATCGCCGAGCTGCTCGATGCCGTTGAGAACGGCCGCCTGGTCGCGCGCACCCTCGACATGGCCACCGGCACCGCCACGCTGGGCCCGGCCAACGCCACCGACGGCCTGGTGTTCGACGGCAAGACCCTGCTGACCATCCACGGCCCGCGCTACCGCATGCTGGTGATCGGCGCCGGGCAGCTGTCCAAGTACCTGTGCCAGATCGCCGTGGGCCTGGGCTTCCAGGTCACCGTGTGCGACCCGCGCGAGGAATACACCGAGACCTGGGACATCCCCGGCGTGACCATGGTGCGCACCATGCCGGACGACACCGTCACCGACATGAAGCTGGACGAGCGCTGCGCCGTGATCGCGCTCACGCACGACCCCAAGCTGGACGACCTGGCGCTGATGGAAGCGCTGCGCACCCGGGCCTTCTACGTAGGCGCGCTGGGTTCGCGCCGCAACAACCAGGCGCGCCGCGAACGGCTCAAGGAATTCGACCTGACCGGGCTGCAGCTGGCGCGGCTGCATGGCCCCGTGGGCATCTACATCGGCAGCCGCACGCCGCCCGAGATCGCCATCTCGATCCTGGCCGAGGTGATCGCGGCCAGGAACCACGTATCGCTGCCCGACATCCTGCAGGTGGAAGGCGCCAAGGCCGCACGCGAGATGGCTGCCGGCACCAGCAGCAGCTGCGACGTCGCGCCCGATCCCACCTGACGACCTCGCGAGTGCCGCCATGACTGCCGCCCCCAACGCTCCCCTGCTCCGCACCGACCTGCCCACCGGCATCCTGCTGGCCGCAGGCTACGGCCGCCGCTTCGACGCCGCCGGCAAACGCAACAAGCTGCTGGAGGTGCTGCCCGGCGGCCGCTCCGTGGCCTGGCGCAGCGCGCGCACGCTGGCCGCGGCGCTGCCGGAATCGATCGCCGTCATTCGTCCGGGCAACCCGGCACTGGCGGAGGAACTGCGCCGCGGCGGCTGCCGCGTGCTGGAGTCGCCCGACGCCGAGGCCGGCATGGGCGCAGCCCTGCGAGCTGCCGTGGCCGCCACGCCCGAAGCGCGCGGCTGGGTGGTGGCGCTGGCGGACATGCCCTGGCTGCCGATGGAGCTGATCCGGGCGGTGGCGTTGACGATCACCACGCCGGACACCATCGCCGCCCCTTGGCGCAACGGGCAACGTGGGCATCCGGTGGGTTTTGGCGCGGCCTGGCGCGAGGAATTGCTGAAGCTGGATGGGGATGAGGGGGCGCGGGCGTTGCTGAAGGACAAGCCTGTGACGCGGATCCTGACCGAGGATGAAGGGGCGTTTCGGGATATTGATACGCCCGGGGATCTGAAGTGACCCCACCAACCTCACCCGATCCCCTCCGCCAACTCGCTCGTCTTCACCGCCATGATGAAATCATTCCGGTGCAAGCCCTTGATCTTCTTGGTCCGCCACGACACTGTGGCATGCCCCCAGCCAAAGCTGATCTCGGGATGATGCCCCTGCGCCTCGGCCAGTTGCCCGACGCCGTTCACGAACGCCAGCGCCTGCGCGAAATTGCCGAAGGTGAAACGCCGTTCGAGCCGCGTCGCGCTATCGACCAGCTCCCACCCCGGCGCCTGCTGCAATAACGCCTCGGCTTCAGCCGGCGCCAGCGGCGGCACCCCGCCACGGCAAGGCGTGCACGATTGCGCTGCCAGGTCTTCGCTCATGGTCATGCTCCCCGACCGGAAGAACAGCCCGCGCCTCAGGCCCCTTCGGTCTCAGTCAGTGCGCGCAGGAACTCGCTGCTCCACCAGTGCACATCCTGCGCGCGGATGCGCTCCAGCAATTTCCGGTGCCGCTGCTGGCGCTCGGCCAGCGGCATGTGCAGCGCCTGCTGGATCGCCTGCGCGGTGGCACGGGTGTCGTACGGATTGACCAGCAGCGCCTCGCGCAGTTGCTCGGCGGCGCCGGCAAAGCGCGACAGCACCAGCACCCCCGGGTCCTCCGGGTCCTGCGCGGCGATGAACTCCTTGGCCACCAGGTTCATGCCGTCGCGCAGCGGCGTCACCAGCGCCACGCGGCTGGCGCGGCACAGGCCGGGCAGCCGCTTGCGCGCGGTGGTGCGGTGGATATAGCGCACCGGCATCCAGTCCAGCTCGCCGAACTCGCCGTTGATGGAGCCGCTCAACTGCTCCATCTCGCGGCGCAGGTCAACGTAGGCATCGACCGACTCGCGCGAGGGCGCGGCGATCTGCACCAGCGTTGCGCTCGAGCGGTTCTCCGGGTACTCGGCCAGCAACCGGTAGAACGCCTTGAGCCGATGCGGCAGGCCCTTGGAATAGTCGAGCCGGTCGATGCCAAGCAGCAGCCTGCGGCGCGCGTACTGCGCGCACATCATCTCGTAGGTTTCCTGCGCGTCCGCGCCGCGGCCCAGCTCCATGAACTCGTCCACGTCGATACCGATCGGAAAGGCCTGCGCCCGCACCGTGCGGTGGAAGGCGCGGTAGCGGTGCTCGCCCATCGGCTCGGCCTGCGCTTCGGCCTGCACATAGCGCGAGAAGTGCTCGACATCCGCATGGCTCTGGAAGCCGAGCAGGTCGTAGGCGAACAGCGCGCGCATCAGCCACTCGTGCTGCGGGATGGCGGCCAGGATCAGCGGCGGCGGCAGCGGCACATGCAGGAAAAAGCCGATCTTCTGCCCGCAGCCGATGGCGCGCAGCTCTGACGCCAGCGGGATCAGGTGGTAGTCATGGATCCAGATGATGTCATCGGGCTGCAGCAGCGGCGCCAGCTTGCGCGCGAACAGCTGGTTCACGCGCCGGTATCCGTTCAGGAAATTGGAGTCGAAGTCCGCCAGGTCCAGCCGGTAGTGGAACACCGGCCACAGCACGCCGTTGCTGTAGCCCAGGTAGTAGGCGTCGTGGTCCTCGCGGCTCAGGTCGACGGTGGCCAGCGTCACGTTGCCGGCCTGCTGCAGGTGCAGGTCGCCTTCACCGGGCGTGCCGCCCTGGGCGGTTTCCAGTGCCTTGCCGCTCCAGCCGAACCACATGCCGCCGGTCTGGCGCAGGGCTTCGGAAAGCGCGACGGCGAGGCCGCCCGCCGCCACGTTGCGGGGGTCGGCGACCCGGTTGGATACCGCTACAAGTCTTGGCATATGTTGTTCTTGGAGTCCTCTGTTCTGGTTGCCGTGGGCGCAGGCGGTTCAGATCACCGTGTCCCACGGCGCCGACAGCCGCATCGCGCCATTGATCAGCCCGACCATCGAATACGTCTGCGGGAAATTGCCCCACATCTCGCCGGTCACCGGATGGGTATCCTCGGACAGCAGCCCCAGCGGATTGCGCGAGGCCAGCATCGACTCGAAGATCTCGCGCGCTTCCTCGCGCCGGCCGATGCGCGCGAGGGCATCGATGCGCCAGAACGTGCAGATGTTGAACGCGGTCTCGGGCTTGCCGAAATCGTCGGGCGCCTCGTAGCGGCGCATATAGGGTCCGTCGCACAGCGATGCCTCCAGCGCCTTGACGGTGGCGATGAAGCGCGGATCGCGCGGCTCGATGAAATTGACTTCGGCCATCAGCAGCACGCTGGCATCCAGCTCGCGCCCGCCGAAGCTCTCGGCAAAGGCCTGGCGCTCCTCGCTCCAGGATTCGGCCAGGATGCGCTCCTTCATGCGCTCGGCATGGTCGTGCCAGTAGGCGGCACGCGCCTGCAACTGGAGCTTGTCGGCAACCTTGGCCAGACGGTCGCAGGCGGCCCAGCTCATCAGCGCCGACGACGTATGCACGCGCGCCCGCGTGCGCAGCTCCCACATGCCGGCATCGGGCGTGCCGAACACTTTCACTGCCTGTTCGCCGACCTCTTCCAGCCGGCGGAATTCAGCGGGGCCGCCGCGGTGCAGCAGCCGGTGGTCATGGAAGGCCTGGGCCGCGCCCAGCACCACGTTGCCGTAGACGTCGTGCTGGAAGTGCTCCTGCGCCTGGTTGCCCACGCGCACCGGGCCCATGCCGCGGTAGCCGGGCAGATGGTCGAGCATGCTTTCAGGCAGCTCGCGCTCAAGGCCGATGCCGTACAGCGGCTGGATATGCCCGTCCTGCGACTGCATCACCACGTTGGACAGCCAGCGCAGGTAGTCCTCCATGGTGCCGACCTCGGACAGGCTGTTGAGCGCGCGCACCACGAAGAAGGCGTCGCGCAGCCAGCAGAAGCGGTAGTCCCAGTTGCGGCCGCTGCCCGGCGCCTCGGGGATGCTGGTGGTCATCGCCGCGACGATGGCGCCGGTCTCTTCGAACAGCGACATCTTCAGCGTGATGGCCGCGCGGATCACCGCGTCCTGCCATTCGCGCGGCACCGCCAGGCGGCGGCTCCACAGGCGCCAGTAGGCGGTGGTCTCCTGCTCGAAGTCACGCGCGGTTTCTTCCACGCCGTGCGCGAGGGTCTCGTCCGGGCCGAGGATGAAGTTGTACCCGCGCGTGACCAGGAACGGCGTATGCGACAGCACATAGGCCATCGGCGCGTCGGTGGTCATGCGCAGGGTCATGTCGTCGCCGATATAGCGCACGTGGCTGCTGCCGCGCGTCGTCTGCGGCGCCTTGCGGCCCCACTCGAAGCGCGGCGCCACCACCACGCGCACGCGCGGCGCGCCGCGCACCGGGCGGATGCGCCGGACCAGCGTGGTCGGGCGGAAATAGCGCCCGAGCCGGAAGAAGCGCGGCGCAAAGTCGGTGATTTCCAGGCAGTTGCCGTGGATGTCCGTCAGCCGCGTGCGCAGCACCGCGGTATTGGGCTCATACCATTGCCGCGACGACTGGAAGTCCTCGATCTCGATCGAGAAATGGCCGGCGTTCTCGCTCGGGTCCAGCAGGGCGTTGAACACCGGGTCGCCATCGAAGCGCGGCAGGCACGACCAGACAATGCGCGCGCGGCAGTCCACCAGCGCGGAGATGGCGCAGTTGCCGATCATGCCAAGCGACAACGACGGATTGGCAAAGCGGCTGCCGCCGTCCACGGTCTTGTGCACGCCTTCGGTCGGCGGCTGGCCCGGTTCGCTCGGGCTGCTCGGATTGGTCACAGCGATACCTCCCTCAGGATGTCGTTGTGCGCCGGGCCGGGCCTGGCTCGGCCTCATTCGGCACGGCGCGCGGCTCGCCGCCGGCGCCTTCCAGCGCTCGGGCCGAGCGGTGCAGCCAGCTGCGCAGCGCGGCCGGTCCGGGCACGCTGACGCTGGCCACGGTCTCGCGCTGGCCCACCAGCACGCCCAGCCCGCCAAGCTTGCGCACAGCGGCAAAGCCCGGCTCGTCGGTCAGGTCGTCGCCGGCAAAAAGCGGCACGCGCTCGGCGAAGGGCGCGGATTTCATGAATGCGGCAATGGCGTCGCCCTTGTCGACGCCGGCCGGCTTGATCTCGACCACCATCTTGCCGGGCAGCGCCTCCAGTCCGACGGCATGGCGCAGCACCTCGGTGACCGCGGCATCGACCACGCCGGCCAGTTCAGGCGCCTGGCGGTAGTGGATGGCGACGGCAACGGACTTGCGCTCCAGCCGCAGGGCGGGATAGGCGCGCACCAGCGCTTCCAGGTGGGGGATCAGCGGTTCCAGGCCGGGGGCGGAAGTCTTTGACACCATGCCGCCGTCGGTGCGGAATTCAGCACCATGCACGCCGGCGGCCGGCAGCCGCAGGGGCTGCAGGAAGTGGTCGAGTTCAGAGATCGGCCGCCCGGAGATGACGGCCAGCGCGCCGTCCAGACGCTCGAATAGCGTGTGCAGCGTGCCGACCAGTTCCGGTTCGACCTGCACCAGTTCCGGGCGCGGGGCCAGGTCGGCCAGGGTGCCGTCGAAGTCGAGAAACAGGGCGGTATTGGGTTCGATTAGCGGTAGTTGTGGCATCGCGTTACACCGTAACACGTCGTTTTGACCGGCGTCCACCGGACGCCGTCCTACATGGCGCGCACGCAACCTGGCCTCGACGCAAGTCCAGGGCCAAGCGTCTGCGGCCCCGCCCCGCGTGGCTCGCCGCGCCCCGCATGAGTGCACCGTCATCCACACGAAGAGCGACCTCCGCGCGGCCCGGGCCGCCCGCCGCGGGCGGCGGGAGCGTCGCCCGGGCCGGGTGGAAGTCGCCGCCATCCTTTATCATTGACGGTTTCCGCCAGAATTTCCGCCTTTTTTTGCGCCGCCCCACGGCCCGCCCCGAGACCATGACCCGCACGTCCGCCGCCCGACCCGATTACCTGAAGAAGATCCTGACCGCCAAGGTCTACGACGTGGCGCAGGAGACCGAACTGACCTACGCGCACCAATTGTCGGCGCGCACCGGCAATGCAGTCTGGTTCAAGCGCGAGGACACCCAGCCGGTCTTCTCCTTCAAGCTGCGCGGCGCATACAACAAGATGGCCTCGCTGACGCAGGAAGAGCTCAAGCGCGGCGTGATCGCCGCCTCGGCCGGCAACCACGCGCAGGGCGTGGCGCTGTCCGCGGCGCGCCTGCAGTGCAAGGCCATCATCGCCATGCCGGTCACCACGCCGCAGGTGAAGATCGACGCGGTGCGCGAACGCGGCGGCCAGTGGGTGGAAATCGTGCTGCACGGCGAGTCCTACAGCGACGCCTACAACCACGCTGCGGAGCTGGAGAAGAAGCACAAGCTGACCTTCATCCATCCGTTCGACGATCCCGAGGTCATCGCCGGCCAGGGCACCATCGCCATGGAGATCCTGCGCCAGCACCCGGGCCCGATCCATGCCGTGTTCGTCGCCATTGGCGGCGGCGGGCTGATCTCTGGCATCGCCTCGTACATCAAGGCGGTGCGCCCCGAGATCAAGGTGATCGGCGTGCAGACGGTGGACTCTGACGCGATGAAGCGCTCGGTCGACGCCGGCAAGCGCGTCGAGCTGAAGGAAGTGGGACTGTTCTCGGACGGCACCGCGGTCAAGCTGGTCGGCAAGGAGACCTTTCGCATCACGCGCGAGCTGGTCGATGACATCATCCTGGTGGATACCGACGCCATCTGCGCGGGCCTGAAGGACGTGTTCCAGGACACCCGCAGCATCCTGGAGCCGGCCGGCGCGCTGGCCGTGGCAGGCCTGAAGGCCTATGCCGAGCGCGAGAAGCTCAAGGGCCAGCACCTGGTGGCGATCGCCTGCGGCGCCAACATGAACTTCGACCGCCTGCGCTTTGTCGCCGAGCGCGCCGAGGTGGGCGAGGCGCGCGAAGCCGTGTTCGCCGTGACCATCCCCGAGGAGCGCGGCAGCTTCAAGCGCTTCTGCGAGCTGGTGGGCACGCGCAGCGTGACCGAGTTCAACTACCGCATCGCCGATACCAGCATGGCGCATATCTTCGTCGGCGTGCAGATCGCCAGCCGCGCCGAGAACGACAAGATCGCGGCCAGCTTCCGCAAGCACGGCTTCGACACGCTGGACCTGTCCAACGACGAGCTGGCCAAGCAGCATATCCGCTACATGGTGGGCGGGCGCTCGGCGCTGGCGCATGACGAGCTGCTGTACCGCTTCGAGTTCCCCGAGCGGCCGGGCGCGCTGATGCGGTTCCTGTCCAGCATGAGCCCGAACTGGAATATCAGCCTGTTCCACTACCGCAACCAGGGTGCGGATACCTCCAACATCCTGGTCGGCATCCAGGTGCCGAAGAACGAGAAGCGCGCCTTCCGCGCCTTCCTTTCGACGCTGGGTTACGTACACTGGGACGAGACCGACAACCCGGTGTACAAGCTGTTCCTGTCCTGACACCTGCTGAGCGCCCCATGAGCCTCCCTGAACACTCGCCGCTGGGCAAGCCCTCGGCCTACAAGACCGAATACGACGCCTCGCTGCTGTTCCCGATCCCGCGCCAGCCCAAGCGCACCGAGATCGGCCTGCCCGAAGGCAAGCCGGTGCCGTTCTTCGGCGTCGATATCTGGAATGCGTACGAGCTGTCGTGGCTGAACCTGAAGGGCAAGCCGCAGGTGGCGCTGGCCAGCTTCATCATCCCGTCGGACACGCCCAATATCATCGAGTCCAAGTCGTTCAAGCTGTACCTGAACTCGTTCAACCAGACCAGGATTGCTTCACCCGAGGCGCTGCAGCAGCTGCTGCACCACGACCTGTCCGAAGCCACCGGCGGCACCGTGCAGGTGCGGCTGGTGACTGAAGCGGACCTGGGCAAGCAGAAGATGGGCGAGCTCGACGGCCTGCTGCTGGACCGGCTCGATATCGAGGTGGACCGCTATGAGCCCGCGCCCGATCTGCTCAGCGCGGACCAGGAAGAAGCCCCGGTTGAAGAAACGCTGGTGTCGCATTTGCTGAAGTCCAACTGCCTGGTCACCGGCCAGCCGGACTGGGGCAGCGTGCAGATCCGCTACGTGGGTGCGCCGATCAACCAGGAAGGGTTGCTCAAGTACCTGATCTCGTTCCGCAACCACAACGAGTTCCACGAGCAGTGCGTGGAGCGGATCTTCATGGACGTGATGCGCGAGTGCAAGCCGGTCAAGCTGGCGGTGTATGCGCGCTATACGCGTAGGGGCGGGTTGGATATCAATCCGTTCCGGACCAACTTCAATACGGCGTGGCCGGATAACAAGCGCAACGCGCGGCAGTGAGGCAGGCGGGGAGGATCAGAACTCCCCGTGAAACCGCACCCCGTAGAACTTCACCGGCCCGCGGTCGCGGTTGTAGCCCGGGTTGCGCACGTACTGGAAGTCGGGGCTGATGCTCAGGTACTTCACCGGCTGGAAGCTGTAGTAGATCTCCAGGATCTGCTCGGGCCCGTAGCGCAGCGCACCGTCGCCCAGGAACGCGCCCTGCCCGCCCGCGGCCAGGTAGTTGCGGTGGTTTGGGCCCAGCATGTTGATGGCCACCGCCACGCCCAGCGCATCGCGCGCCCGTCCCCACGCATCGCCCTTCAGCACGCCGCCGGCCGACACCTGGCGGCCGATTTCCGTGAAGGCGTAGGTCTCGGTCTTGTCGTCGGACAGGCTGGCGCGCGCGAACATCCCCAGTGAATCGGTGACCTGCTGCAGCAGTGTCACGCCCACGCCGCTCTTGGCGTGCTCGCGGCGCACGTCGGCGACGTCCGGGGTGGTGTTGTTGGCCATGCCGAAGCCGATGGCATCGCTGAACGCGCCCATGCGCGCCTTGTTGCGGAACCACAGCAGCCGCGCGGTGCCGGGCCGGCCAGCGAGCTGGTAGCGCTTCTCCACTTCGATGATGTCGCCGTAGTGCTCGAACATGCGGGTGTCGAGCCGCAGCCCGTTGGATTCCAGCGGCTGCAGGAAGCGCCCGATGCGCGCCGACCAGCCGTCGCCGATGTATTCCAGCGACAGGCCCCAGCTATAGCCGCGTGCATCGGCCGGATAGTCGAAGGCGCCATGCGTCATGAACGACCAGTTCATGAATTGCGTGCGCGGGTCCGAGCCGAACTCGTTCTGGTCGAAGACATCCAGCACGCCAAAGTTGCCCGCCGTCAGCACCACGCGCTGCTGGTCGACCGTGCGCGCAAACTGGTTGAAATCCGCTTCCAGTGCCTCGCTGCGGCCGCCCAGGCCCCAGGTCTGCCGCACGAACGCGCGCGCGCGGTAGAACACCGGATTGGTGCTGGCGGCCTTGCCCAGTTCACCGTTGGACAAGCCGCCCAGGCCGTGCAGGCCGGCAAACGGCACGCCTTGCGTGGCCTCCGGGTTGAAGTGGAACTCCGCGCCTTGCCACAGCTTCAGTCCCAGATCCAGCGTCGCGCTGAACGAGTAGCTCTTGGCTCGTTCGGTACCCAGGCTGTTGGGGCCGGAGTAGGCCGCGCCGAATGATGGCTTGCGCTGCCAGATGTAGGTGCTCTGGCCGTGAAAGGCGAACGGGCTCTCCGCTTCAGCCGGGCCTTGCACCGGCTCCGCTTGCTGCGCCATCGCTGGCAGGCACGCACAACAGGCCAGCGCGGCCAGCACACGACGAAAACGGAGACGAACGGGAGCGGTGGCAAGTGGCGGAAACGGCATCGGCAGAGGCGATCGGCAAGGGAAGTGCCCGAGACGGCGCGCTCCGGCGCCCGCAGCATAGCCAAGCGCCCATGACATGTCTACCTGCCAAAGGGTGTGCCGGAAGGCCGACGTTGTAACCGTCCTTGAATTAATTAACGCAAAAATTAATATTCACTGGAGACCGCTTGCATCCGTTTGCCCATGCCGCGCCCGCCCGCCAAACCGAAACCCTCCGCCGGCCGCAGCCCCGGTCGTCCTGCGGCCGGCCAGCCCGGCCAGCGCGAACGCATCCTCGATGCGGCCACCGACCTGTTCTCGCGCCAGGGCGTGGCCGGCACCCCGGTCAAGGCGATTGCCACCCAGGCCGGCGTAACGCCGGCGCTGGTCCATTACTACTTCAGCGACCGCGAATTGCTGCTGGACGCCGTGGTCGAGGAAAAGCTGCAGCCGCTGGTGGCCAGCGTCTTCGCTGCCGCCGGGGATGCCGAGCCGATGGCCATGCTGATCGGCATCGCCGGCCAGCTGATCCGCACCGCGGCCGCCACGCCCTGGTTTCCCGGGCTGTGGATCCGCGAAGTCGCCAGTGCCGACGGCGCCCTGCGCGAGCGCGTGCTGGACCGCTTCGCGCTGCAGCGCGCCGGTGCACTGAGCGCGCCGCTGGCGGCCGCGATCGCGCGCGGGCAGCTCAATAGCGGACTGGAGCCGGCGCTGGTGATGCCGTCGCTGATCGGCCTGACGCTGCTGCCGCTGGCCACCACCCATATCTGGCGCCGGCTGCCCGGCGGCGAAGCGGTCGATACCGACACGCTGGTGCGCCACGTATCCGCGCTGCTGACGCACGGGCTGGCGCCGGCGCCCGACGCCGGCAAGTCCAGGCCTTCTCCGGAGCCATCATGAACCACGCCCTCCCCACCAGCCCGCAACTGCCGGCAGCGGTGCTTGCCGTGCTTGCGGCGGTGCTGCTGGTCGCCGCTTGCAGCCGTGAGCGCGCCGACACCTGGCAAGGCTATGTCGAAGGCGAATTCGTCAGCGTGGCCTCGCCGTTCGCCGGGCGCCTCGACACGCTGTCGGTGCAGCGCGGCCAGCAGGTCGGCCAGGGCGCCGCGCTGTTTGCCCTCGAATCCGACGACGAGCGCGCCGCGCGCCAGCAGGCCGAAGACCAGCTGCGCGCGGCCGAGGCACAGCTGCAAGACCTGAAGACCGGCAAGCGCCCGGTCGAAGTCGAGGTCAGCCGCGCCCAGCTGGCGCAGGCACAGGCCCAGGCGCAGCGCAGTGCCGCGGCCTTGCGGCGCGACCAGCGCCAGTATGAGATCGGCGGCATCGCGCAAGCGCAGCTGGACGAATCGCGCGCGCAAGCCAGCAGCGACGCCGCACGTGTGCGCGAACTGCAGCGCGATATCGACGTGGCCCGGCTGCCGGGCCGGGATGCGCAGCAAGCCGCGCAGGCCGCGCAGGTGGCCGCCGCGCGCGCGGCGCTGGCGCAGGCCGAGTGGAAGCTGTCGCGCAAGACCGTTGCCGCGACCCAGGCGGGGCTGGTCTACGACACGCCCTACCGCCTCGGCGAATGGGTGCCGGCGGGCAGCCCGGTGGTGCGCATGCTGCCGCCGGGCAACGTCAAGGTGCGCTTCTATGTGCCGGAGACCGTGGTGGGCGCGCTGCGCAACGGCCAGGCGGTGCAGGTGCGCTGCGACGGCTGCGCCGCGCCGGTGGCGGCCACCATCAGCTACGTCGCCAACGAGGCCGAATACACGCCGCCGGTGATTTACAGCAACGAGACGCGGCGCAAGCTGGTGTTCCTGGTCGAAGCGCGCCCGGCGGCGGCCGATGCGCCCAGGCTGCGGCCGGGCCAGCCCGTTGAAGTGGTGCGGCAATGAACACGACAATCAACGGCAGCGCAAGCGAACTCGCCATCGACGTGCGCGGCCTGAACAAGCACTTCGGCGACAAGCACGTGGTCAACGACCTCAGCATGCAGGTCGCGCGCGGCGAGATCTTCGGCTTCCTCGGCCCCAACGGCAGCGGCAAGACCACCTCGATCCGCATGATGTGCGGGCTGCTGACGCCCGATTCCGGCGAGGGCACCTGCCTGGGCTACGACATCCGCAGCGAGTCCGACGAGATCAAGCGCCGCGTCGGCTATATGACGCAGAAGTTCTCCTACTGGGACGACCTGTCGATCCGCGAGAACCTGGACTTTGTCGCGCGCGTCTACGGCATGCCGAACCGGCGCGAGGCGGTCGACCGCGCGCTGGAAGACCTGGGCCTGGCCACGCGCTCGGCGCAGCTGGCCGGCGCGCTGTCTGGCGGCTGGAAGCAGCGGCTGGCGCTGGCGGCGTGCCTGCTGCACGAGCCCGAGCTGCTGCTGCTCGACGAACCCACCGCGGGCGTGGACCCCAAGGCCCGGCGCGACTTCTGGGAGCAGCTGCACCAGCTGGCCGCGCGCGGCATCTCGGTGCTGGTCAGCACGCACTACATGGACGAGGCCGAGCGCTGCCACAAGCTGGCCTATATCGCCTACGGCAAGCTGCTGGCGCAGGGCACCGCCGATGAAGTGGTGGCCAGCCAGAAGCTGTCGACCTGGAGCGTGGAAGGCGACGACCTCGCCGCGCTGTCCGAGCAGTTGCAGGGTGCGCCGGGCGTGGAGCAGACCGTGGCCTTCGGCACCGCGCTGCATGTGACCGGGCGCGATGCGCAGGCGCTGGCCGATACGCTTGCGCGGCTGGCGGGACCGGGCCGGCGCGTCGAGCAAACCCAGACCAGCCTGGAAGACGTGTTCATCCACATGATGAGCGGGGCCGAAGACAATATGGCTGTCCGCAAGGCCAGGGAGGCGTCATGACAGCCGCCGCCCGCAAGCCGGCCGCGCAACAGCGCTTCTCGTTGCAACGCTGGTGGAGCATCGTGCTCAAGGAATTCCTGCAGCTGCGGCGCGACCGCGTCACCTTCGGCATGATCATCGGGCTGCCGATCATGCAGCTGCTGCTGTTCGGCTTTGCCATCAACACCGATCCGCGCCACCTGCCGACCGCGGTGATCGCCGCCGACCAGAGCGAATTCACGCGCTCGTTCATCGCCAGCATGGAGCAGTCCACCTACTTCAAGCTGGTCGGCACGCTGCCGGACGAACAGGCCGGGCGCGAGGCGCTGATGAAGGGCGAGGTGCAGTTCGTGCTGACCATCCCGCCCGACTTCACGCGCCGTCTGCTGCGCGGCGAACGGCCCGCGCTGCTGGTCGAGGCCGATGCCACCGATCCCTCCGCCACCGGCCAGGCCATCGCCGCGCTGCCGCAGCTGCCCTACCGCGTGGCCGCGCATGACCTGAACGGATCGCTGGCGCCGTTGGCCGGCGGCAAGCCGCCCTTCGACGTGCAGGTGCAGCGGCTCTACAACCCGGAAGGCATCACGCAATACAACATCATTCCCGGCCTGATGGGCGTGATCCTGACGATGACCATGGTGATGATGACCGGCCTGGCCATGACGCGCGAACGCGAGCGCGGCACCATGGAGAACCTGCTGGCCACGCCGGTGCGGCCGCTCGAGGTGATGACCGGCAAGATCGTGCCCTATATCTTCATCGGCCTGATCCAGTCGACCATCGTGCTGCTGGCCGCGCGCTGGATCTTCAGCGTGCCGTTCGTCGGCTCGGTGCTGGCGGTGTACCTGGCGGCGCTGCTGTTTATCGCGGCCAACCTGACGGTAGGCATCACGCTGTCGTCGCTGGCGCAGAACCAGCTGCAGGCGATGCAGCTGACGTTCTTCTACTTCCTGCCCAACATCCTGCTGTCCGGCTTCATGTTCCCGTTCGCCGGCATGCCTGGCTGGGCGCAGGCCATCGGCAACATCCTGCCGATGACGTATTTCCACCGCATGGTGCGCGGCATCCTGCTCAAGGGCAACGGCTGGGTCGAGCTATGGCCCAATGTGTGGCCGATGGCGCTGTTCATCGTGGTGGTGATGACGATTGCGGTGCGCTTCTACCGCCGCACGCTGGACTGAAGGGGTTGGCCATGCAACGACTCACGCCTCTGTTTGCCGCCGCGGCACTGTTGTGCGGCTGCGCCGTAGGCCCCGACTTCCGCGCGCCCGCACCGCCGGACGACGCCGGCTACGTGCCGGGCCCGCAGCCGGTGGCAACCGTCGCGGCCGACGCCGCGGACGCGGGCAGGCAATCCCACGCGCAAACCCTGGCCGCCGGCGCCGACGTGCCCGCGCAGTGGTGGACACTGTTCCGCAGCCCGGCACTGGACGCCACCATCCGCGGCGCGCTGGATGCCAGCCCGACGCTGGCGCAGGCGCGCGCCCGGCTGCGCGAGGCGCAGGAGAACCTGGCCGCGCGCACCGGCGCGACGCGCTGGCCCGCCGTCGACGCAAAACTGAACACCACGCGCCAGCAGGTCGACTTCCAGTCCCTGGGCATCACCGCGATCCCCAGCCCGGGCCCGTTCACGCTGTACGGCGCCACGGTGCAGGTGTCGTACGTGCTCGACCTGTTCGGCGGCCAGCGGCGCGAACTGGAAGGACTGCAGGCAGCGGTGGACTACCAGCGCTATGAACTGGAAGCCGCGCGCCTGGCGCTGGCCGCCAACGTGGCCACCGCGGCCATCCGCGAAGCCGGCCTGCGCGCGCAACTGGCCGATACCGCCGCCGTGGCGGCGGCCCAGCAGCGCCAGCTTGGCATCACCGAGGAACGCCTGCGCGCGGGCGGCGTCGCGCGCGTCGACGTGCAGCGCCAGCGCGCGGAGCTTGCGCAAACCCAGGCCCTGGTTCCGGCCCTGCAACGCCAGCTCGATGCCACGCGGCACCAGCTCGCGGTGTACACGGGCCAGACCCCAGCCTCGGCCACGCTGCCCGAATTCCGCCTCGACGACCTGCACCTGCCCGACACGCTGCCGGTCAGCCTGCCGGCCACGCTGGCACGCCGCCGTCCCGATATCCGCGCGGCCGAGGCCCTGCTGCACCAGGCCTCGGCCAATATCGGCGTTGCCACCGCCAACCTCTATCCGCAGATCACGCTGAGCGCCAGCGGCGGCACGCAAGCCACCGCGGCGCGCGACCTGTTCAGCAGCCTGAACGTATGGAGCCTGGCCGCGGGGCTGGTGCAGCCTGTATTCCGCGGCGGCGAGCTGCAGGCGCGCAAACGCGCGGCGGAGGCGGCTTATGAGCAGTCGCTGGCCGCGTATCGGCAAGCCGTGCTGCAGGGCCTGCAGAACGTGGCCGATTCGCTGCGCGCACTCGAAACCGATGCCGCCGCGCTGCGCGAACGCGCCGACAGCGCGCGGCAGGCGCGCGATACGCTGGCGGTGGTGTCGGAGCAGTACCGGCTCGGCGGCGTCAGCCAGCTGGCGGTGCTGGATGCCGAGCGGCAGTCGCGCCAGGCGTCGCTGGAACTGGCGCAGGCGCGCGCCGACCGGCTGGCGGATTCGGCGGCGCTGCTGCAGGCGTTGGGGGGCGGGTGGTGGGAGGAGGAAGGCGGCGCTGTGGCGGCAGCGCCGCGGTGATGGCGGCCGGCTAGGTCTTGTCGCTCTGCGTGTGCCAGTAGGTGCGCTTGCGCTTGCCGGTGCTGGCGGGCTTCACCTCCTGGCCGCCCAGCGATGACTTGTCGTCGCCGCCCGAGGCACCAGCCTTGCCGCCCCCGATCAGCACCGGGACCAGCCGGGTCGATCCGTCGGTCTGCGTGACCGACACCATGCCGAACACCGGCGACGGCGGCAGCCCGCCGTTGTCGAACCTGACGAACCGCGGCCCGTTGTTCACGCCAAGCCCGGTCAGGAATGACACCGCGTAGCCCCGCGCAACGCCCAGGTCGGGATAGCAGGCCCCGGGCTCGACCTTGGAAGGCGTGTTGGTGCCGAAGTACGTATAGCCCGCCACGGTCAGCGGCGCATTGACCGCCTTCTCGCCGAATTCCAGCGACAAGTAGAAGCCGCTCGCCACCGCCGAATCGCGGTAGGCCACGTTGGTCGCGTCGACAAGATCGGCCGCCTTGACCGCCGTCCAGGTCGAAGGCAGCTTCCCGTCGACGTTCGGGTCCTTGACCATGAAGAAGCGGTTCTGCACGTTCTGCGCCGCGCCAGGGGTCTGGCTCAGCGAGTACAGCGGCTTTTCGCGGTCGCCCGAGGCGATCATCACAGCGTCGTACTTGCCGGTGGCGACGACATCGGGCGGATAGAGAAACTTGCGCGCATCGTTGGTGTCCACTGCGCCGCCCAATTGCGCGAGCTTGCCGACCGTCCACGTCGACGGAGTATCCGTATCCGTCGATCCGAAGTCGATACGCCAGAGATTGCCGCCGACGTCGCCGACGTAGGCCTTTTCGGCATAGCCATCGCCATTGCGGTCCACCACGGCAACGTCGGAAGGAATCGCGCGGCTGTCGATGGTGACGCAGGTGCCCGTGCTGATGCCAGCGCAATTGGCCAGGGCTGCCCAGACCACATCGCCCGTCCCGGCGTCGAGCACGATCACGCCGCGGCCCTGCTTGTTCTTGGCCGAGGCATCGCCGTTGAGCGCCGGGTCGATATCTTCGCCATCCGGGTCGTAGCCCGCACCCATGATCAGCACAGGCGTCGGGTAGCCGCGCACGCGCATCACCCGCGGCTGCGACCAGGTCTGCCCCAGTTCAGGGATGTCGGCGTTGGTCTTGCTCCAAAGGTACTCCGGCTTTGCCGGATCCTTGACGTCCAGCGCATAGATCAGGCGGCCGCCGCGCCGTGCGGTCAGGTAGATCTTTACCTGCGGCGTGGCTGGACTGCTCAGGTCCTGGTAGACCGTGGTGGTGCCGTCGAAGAAATAGTCGCGTGGAGCGAACTGGACCTCGGCGGTGTCCTGCGGGCTGCCCGTCAGCCGCACCTCGGGCGCGTTGCTATAGATCCGCGCCAGCTTGCCGTAGAACTCGGGAGCGATGAAGCCCCAAAGTTCACCGCCCGCGCGCACCGTGCCCGCGGTGGTGGAAATGGCTGCAGTGCGGTTGCCGTTGACGGCATGGAACACGCCGTCATTGGCACCGTAGAAAACCACCACGCCAGTGGTGCCGCCGTAGTCGACCACCACCGGACGCGAATGCAGCACGTCGCCGTGGATCGAGCCGCGCACCGTGACGTTGCCGCCGGGGCCGGGCTCCGCCTCTTTCTTGGGGTCGGTGCCGGTCAGCGCGGCGAAGACGTCCTTGCCGCGCACCCAGTCGATCATATTGGCCACATCCGCGGCAGTGGTCTTCAGCAGCGACGGACCGTTGCCCTCGGTGAGGGCCTTGTTGGCGGTATCGAAATTTGCCAGCGCGGTCCCCTTGCTGCATTTCGCGTCGGCGCAGGTCAGCAGCCGGCGCCCGGCCTGACTGGTCAGGTAGTCTGCGCGCAGCATTTCTCCGGCGCCGCCCTTCTCGACGACCTCGCCGTCGGGTGAATCCTTGGCATTGCGCAGCAGCGACGAGGCATTCTTCCAGAACCCGTCCGAGGGCCAGTCCGTCACGATGCTGGAGCTGCCCACCGCCTTCGGCGGATCCTCGGTCCAGTAGCTGCGGGCATTGGGCGATATGAACCCGGTCCCCGCGTTGCTAACCGCATTCTTCGGGGGCTGGTCGATCGCGCCTTGCACCCCGGCGTCGAGCATCACCAGATTGCCGTTGCTGTCATAGCCCAGCTTGTACTGTTTGAGGTTGCCCACCCAGCGCGGACGGGCCTTGCCGTCCGGGCGGAACATGCCGATATAGACCTGGTTCAGGTACGAACCCTGCCCGTTCACGCTGACCGGCAGGCTGACCGAGGCAAACACGTTGTTGACCGCCTGCATCTCGTTGAAGATGTCCTTCAGCGCCTTCGAAAGCGCGTCGTCATCTCCGGCCCGGACTGTAAAGTTGCCGCCCCCGCCCTTCTGGGCCATGCTGGTGACGAACTGCAGGTAGTCCTGGCTTTGCTGGCTACCGTCAGTGACACCGATGGTGTAGGTAATGATGTTCTGGCGCGTCGCCGTGGTCGAGCCCGCGTTGTTGGCGGCGTTCAGGTCCAGGTCGTTCAGGAAGCGCGCCCACTCATCGCCCCAGTTGTCGATGTTGTTGCCCCTGGGCAGCGGGATCGGAGTGAGCTGCGCGGTGGTGGCGCCCGCCTCCTTGAGCTTGTTGTAGGCATCCTGGCCGGAGTCCTGCGGCTTGCCGTTGTTGAGCGCGTTGGCGATGTAGATGATGAAGTTCTTCTGGCACGGGTTGGTGATCGGCGACTTGTATGTGGTGCCGGACAATCCCGTCTTGCCGGAGAAGAAGGCCCATGCCTCCTGCATGGCGCCGCCGACCTGCGAGTTGTTGGCACTGTCCTTGGTTCGGTCGATGGTCTTGATGTAGTCGAGCATGTCCTGTCCGCCCGCACCTTTCTCCATCAGCACCAGCCCGGACGGCGCGGTGGGCGGCGTCACCTTCGGGAAGCGGAACTGGCCACCCGTATTGGTGCCCTGCCCGAACATCATCACGCCAAGGTTGATCTTGCCGTTCGTCTTGTCATCATTGATCAGGTCCGACACCGCCTTGTACAGCGCGCACTGCTCGGCGCCAACGTTGGTGTTATCGTTGTTGGCGCTCACCACGTTCTGCGTTTCGCAATCGACCTGGGCATTGGCATTCCACGCCGATGCGTTGTCGAGTATCAGCAGCACGTTGGGACGCGACCCGGAGTTGGCCTGCAGGCCGGTGAACAGGTCGATGTCTTCGGCTATCGCCGCGGGCGCGGCAGCCAGCCCGAGCAGGGCTGTGGCACAGGCGGCGGAAGCGCGAAGCCGGCGAGCGGGCATGGACATGCTGGTTCTTCCTTTCAAGATCCGGATCTGGCCCGAGACTTCAGGGGCAAGTGGAGCCATAGAGCGTGCGCACCGCCACGCCCTGGTGCACCGTCGCGACGGCGCCGGTTGTATTGACGTCATTGACGGTGGCTGCCACATCCCACTGCGTATCGTTGCAAAGCGAACTGATCGCACTGACACCGCTTGCGCCCATGACCAGGTTGCCATTGCCGGTGCTGCTGCCCAGCGTGCATTCGGCATCCTCCGGGTGCTTTTCCGGATCGATCACCTTGGCCACTGGCTTGCTGGTCACGCAGGTCGGTGCCGCCACCTGCGCGATGTAATCCGCCTTGCCGTCACCCGTCACGTCCACCGGCACATCCACCGCAACCGGCGCCTTGGTGAAGTCATCGCTGATCACCTGCTCGATTGCCTGCTGCGCCACGTCGCGTGCTTCGGCGCTGTGCTGCTGGTTGGCAGCCACCTTGACGTTGACCAGCCCGGAATTGACCATGGCCACGGCGATCAGCAGGAACAGCACCATGAACACCAGCGTCACCACCAGCGTGACCCCGGATTGCCTGCGGCGCAGCGGCCTGCCCGTTGACTTCATCATTGCTCGCTCTTCGCTGTGTTGAATCGGTATGGCGTTATTGCTCGCGCAGCCCGGCCACATTGACCAGCCGCGCCACCTGCGCGTAGACGTGGCGCTTGTAGCCGTCATTGAACGGGCCTGCGGCCGCCGCGCGGCCGAGGTCATAGGTGCGGTTGTCTGAATGCCCGCCCGAGGGCTTCAGCGTGCGCGCCAGCAGGTGCACGCGCACCGTGGTGACATTGGCCAGGTTGTTGAGCACCACGCCCCAGTCATAGCCGGGAACGGCGGTGCAGACGGCGCTGTTGTTCGCGCGGGGATCGGACACGTAGCAGTCGGCCGAGCCGTTGCTGTCCTGGTCGACGCCGTACAGCACATGCATGTCCTGCACCCCCTGCGCGACCGAGCGCGACTGGAACGCACCGTTGACCAGTTCGGCCATCTTCAGCGTGGGGATGCCGTCGCCGCCGTTGCTGCAGCGGTCGCAGCCGGCCAGGTAGAAGATGCGCACCATGGCGCGGCGCAGTTCGGCCGGCTGGGCCGGATCGCAGGCCTTGGTGCGCAGCCCGAAGGCCGCCGCGCCGCTGGCATCGAAGACAAAGGTCTGCGTGTCCTGCGAACAGGCCGATACCTGCAGGTAGGGCACGCCCGGCGCCGGGGCGGCAACCGCCGTGGTCGACACGCGCCGGATCACCAGCACCTCGGAAGTCGGCGCCAGATCCGGCAGGCATGGTGCCGCGACGCCCGGCGCATAGCCGGTCAGCGCCACCGGCACGGTTTCGGCAGTAGGCGAGAAGCCAAGGGCGGCGGAATCCGTCGCGCACAGCGCCGGATCCGCGGCCTTGGTGCTGCGTGCAATGTTGCCGACGCCGAAGAACCCGGCCAGCTCCACTTCGCGCCGGATCTGCTCCAGCGCGTAGCGGCCGTTCTCGACCTGCTCGGCAGACTTGGTGAATTCGGTGCGCGACAGGCTGTTGGCCAGGTACAGGCTCGCCAGCGCGGTCAGCAGCACCAGGCCGATGGTGATGCCGATCATCAGCTCGACCAGCGAGATGCCGCGCTGGCGGCGCAGGCGGCGCGCGGACAGGCGCAGGGGGCTCATGACACGGTTCCCAGGGTGCCGATGCGGATCTGCGTGCTGACCGCGCGGCGATAGGCATCGTTGCCGTACTGGCCCTTGCCGCAGCCCAGAGCGGGCGCGCCGGTGGTGGCCAGGCCCTGCCAGGCCACGGTGATGCGGTAGATATTGTTGACGGCGTCGACGGTCTCGATGCAGCCGCGCGCGCCGATCATGGCGCCGACGGCCTGGGCGGCATCAGCGGCGCTGGCACCCAGGCGCATCTCGGCACTACCCAGCAGCGCCGTGTTCCAGGCCTGCAGGTCCGCATCGGCGGTAGCCTTCTGCGCGGCGGTGCCCTGCGTGCACGCCGCCGGCGGCGCCGCCGCGCTGCCCAGCTGCATGCCGGTCGCGCCGTTGGCATAGCACGATGCCACCTGGCGGTTGGCGTTGAGGCGCGCAACCATGTCCTGCAGCAGCGCCAGCGCCTGCACGCGCTGGTAGGACTCCATCTCGGTCTGCCCCGAGCGCGCCACCAGCCCGGCGGTGCCAAGCAGCGCGACCAGCAGGATCACCACCGCCACCAGCACCTCGATCAGCAGGAAGCCGCCCTGTGTGCGGCGGCCAGTCATGCGCGGCCGCGGCCGCGGAATTCTTTGCTTCATGAGCAGGCTCCCGTGGCGGAGGCGACGCGGCCAGTCTCGCTGACCTGCACGCAGACGCGCGACGTCGCTGCCGTATCGCCGTTGGGCGCCACTTCGAAAGTCATGGCCGCGCCCGTGAGCCGGCCATCGTTGCCAAGCACCAGGGCCCCTGCAGCGCTGGGCGTGATGGTCAGGCCGCCATAGGGCCCGAAGCTGCGCACCGTCTCGGCGCCCGCGGTGACCGCCCAGCCGGCAGTCCAGGCGGCACCGGTGGCTGCCAGCGTGACCGTGGCATTGCGCTTGACCGCCTCGCTGCGCGCCAGCAGCAGCGCCGAGGTCAGGTCAAGCGAGGCACCGCGCACGCGCTGGTTGGCGATCAGTGACGAGAACGACGGCGCCGCCGCGACCGCGAGGATCGCCAGCACCGACATGGCGCACAGCAGTTCGACCAGGGTGAAGCCGCGGCGGCTGGGCCGGCCTGGCAAAGACGGCGGGAATGTGGCGCGCCGCATGGTCAGTTCCAGCAGTCGGTGCCTGCACCAGACGCGGATTTTGCGCCGGCACTGGTCAGCGTCAGCGAGCCGCAGTCGGCGTCGGCGGCGAGCTGGCTGCCCTTGGGCGTGGCCACGATGCTGTAGCCGGGCGGCAGCGCCGCGTTCGGCGTCACGGCGACGTCGTAGCGCGTTGCCTGCGCGGCCGGCACCGACATGCCCAGCGCGCCCAGATTGGCGGCGTAGGCGCGGTTGTCGACCAGGTAGCGCTCCTGGGCGCCCGAGACCTCCAGCATGAAGGACTCGATTGCGGCCCGGTGCGAGCGCACGACGTGACGGCTGTAATTTGGAATGGCGACGGCGGCAAGAATGGCAATGACTGCCACGGTGATCATCACCTCGATCAGCGTGAAGCCATGCGCTGCCCTGGCGCCGCGCAGGCGCCAGCCCCGGCACGGATTGCCGGTTGCCCCAACTTCCCCAATGACCCGAAACGACGGGTTGACCCTCCCGCCGTGTCGCACTGCCGGGCTTCTATGTCCCATGCCGCGCTCCGATACCAATTATGTTCCGGATGACCAATTCCGGAGGTTATGGCGCGGAGTGTAAGTCACGATCTGCTAAGCGGGTAAGGAAAATATGATGCCGGCCGACCGGCGTTGTAGCGAACAGACAGTGGTGTTACGAGACCTGCTCAGGACATACAGCCAAGGCATATGCAGACGTTAACTGTCAGCGAGGGGTAACCCTGACCCGCCCTGTTCGACCGGCCCGATGCGCGCCCGGGCGCACCTGTGCAACAATCGTTACAAACACCGAATCCGGAATGCCCATGCCGCCCGACAGCCCTACCCCATCGCCGCAAGCGCCGCCGCAGGACCTGGACGCCCTGCTGGCGCTGCTGCGCAGCAACTTTCCCACGCTCAGCACGCAGTTCCAGGGCGGCGCGCGCTACCTGCTCGACCATCCGCAGGACGTGCCGGTGCTGTCGATGCGCAAGATCGCGGCCAGTGCCGGGGTGCAGCCTGCCACCCTGGTGCGGCTGTCGCAGCATCTCGGCTTCGAGGGCTGGCAGGGGCTGCGTGAATTGTTCGTCGATGCGCTGCGCGGCGGCAGCCAGCCGTACGCGCGCCGCGCGCGCAAGGTGGTGCGTGAAAGCAGCTCCAGCCGCATGCTGGGCGAGATGCTGGACGCGCAGCACCACAACCTGGACATGATTGCCGCCAACAACGAGAAGACGCTGCAGCAAGCGGCGGAACTGCTGTCGCATGCGGCGTGCGTGCATGTGGCGGGTTTCCGCTCGTGCTTTCCGATCGCGTTCACCTTCCATTATGTCTACCGGCTGTTCCGCAGCACGGTGCACCTGATCCGCGCCGATGCCGGCACGCTGGAAATGGAGCTGCGCGGCCTGGCGCCCAAGGATGCGGTGCTGGTGGTCAGCTTCGCCCCCTACTCGCAGGAAAGCATCCGCGTCGCCGCCGCCGCGCGCGAGTGCGGCTGCAAGGTGATCGCGCTGACCGACAGCACGGTCGCGCCGATCGCGCTGGCGGCGGACTGCACGTTGCTGTTCTCGGTGGAAAGCCCGTCGTTCTTTCCGTCAGTCACCGCCGGCGTGGCCGTGGTCGAGGCCCTGGTCGAGCAGCTGCTGGCGCGCAAGGGCAAGGGCGCGATCCGTGCGCTGGAGCAGGCCGAGGGCGAGCTGCACCGGACCGGGGCGTATGTGGTGGCGGGGCGCGAGTGAAGGTGGCCCCCAGTCACTCATCACTACTGCGTGCACTTCTCCCGGTACGCCTGCTGCAGCGACTTCTTCGGCCGGTCACGCTCCAGTTCCGGAATCATGCGGCCCTGCGCGGTCTCGATGGCCGGCTGGGTGGCACGGTATTCGCGCTTGGGCGCTTCGGCGATCTGCGCGGCCAGGGCGCGGCATTCGTCCGACTGGATGCTGCCCGGCGTCGCGGCCGGGTCGGGACGGTAGGGCGTGGTGCCCTGCTGCACCGCTTCGTTGATGGCGGCGGCGGCAGCGCTGTCCCCGTCCGGCCTCTGCGCATGCGCGCTGCAGGCCATCGCCAGGGCAGCGATGGCGGCAATGCGGGTCAGGGTTCGCTGGCTCGGCATGACTTCTCTCCTGTGGCTCGATGAATTTATGCAAAGGCTGCCAGCTTAATCGTTCGCGGCCTGTCTGACACTACCGGCATTTCCGGCATTTGCGGCGTCGATGCCACCTGCGCCTGCCTGGGTACGCGCCGCCTCGCGCCAGTCCTGGCGCCGGCGCCGCATCTGCCCCAGCGCCAGCCGGGTCATGCTGGCCCAGCCGGACGGCCGCGGATCGGCCAGCATGCTGAGCGCGCGCGCGTAGTCCAGCGTCAGGCCGGGCGTCCAGGCCATGGTCTTGGCGCGCTTGCGGATCTGCGCCGCCACCCACAACTCCGGCGTGGTCAGCAGGCGCCAGAGCGGCCGCCAGCCCCTGGCCTCGCGCCAGACCCGGGCCGACGCGCCTTCCAGCGCCGCTTCCAGCGCGTGCGAGACGGTGCTGGAACAGTTGCGGTGGGTCAGGTTGTAGGTGGTGTTCCGGCGGTAGGCGTTCCAGAAGCGGTCCAGGCGCCCGGGGTCATAGTTGCGGATGCGCACCTGCACGGTCGACGGGCACCAGGCGCGCGATTCGGTCTGGTAATCCGGCTGGAACTTGCCGCCCACGTCGTTTTCGCGGGTGGCGCGCAGGATGCGGGTGAATTCGTCGGGCGAGCGGTCGATCTCCTCGGCCGGGTACAGGCTGATATAGATGCCCTCGGGCGATTCCAGCGCGGCATGGCCGGTGGAGATCACGCCGTCGCGGTCCACCGCGGCGATATAGCGGTCGACCAGCGGCTGGCGGCGCGCTTCGCCGCGGGCGGACCCAACCGGAGTCCAGACATGGACGGTCAGCGCGTGCTCGCCGGGTCCGGGCGGACCGTCCCAGATGGTCATGTCGGGCGCATCTGCGGCAGCAGCCGTATCGGTTGCCGGGCCGGCGGCGGAAGCGGCTGGTGCGGCGTCGGCTTCGTCCATGCCGGGGTTGCGGTCCAGCCGGCGCAGGCGTGAGGCCAGCAGCAGCATGTTCCAGCCGCCGAAGATCAGCCCCAGGGCCAGGCAATAGGGCACGGTGCCGACATAGTGGGTCGGGTACGGCTGGTAGAAGAAGATGGCCAGCGCGATCTCGAACACGCCGACGGCTACCGCCAGGCGCCAGGTGCGGAACCGTATCACCCGGGCCGATACGACCTGCAGCAGCCCGTCCGCCAGGAACAGCGTGCCGAAGATCATCGACAGCACGAAGTTGCCGTGATGATGGCCGGCCACGATCAGCACCGCGGCAAAGCAGAACGACACGCCCTTGACCTGCCGCAGCGTGCGCTGCCCGCCGATGCCGGTGCGCGCCACCACCAGCGTTGCCAGCCCTTCCAGCAGCAACACCACCGCGAACGGCGTCATCGGGAAATAGATGGCGTTGTCCAGCGCATCGACAAACATGGCCAGCCCCAGCAGCACGCTCAGGCAGCCCAGCCGCAGCAGGCCGCGCCAGCGCGTGCGCAGGTAGTCTACGCCCAGCAGGATCATCACCAGTCTTGCCATGTCCGGTCTTCCTCCTTCCGTTGCCGGCCGCCGCCGAGGGCGGCCCGTGGTTGGGCCACAGGACAATACGGCCAACAGCAAGCTGTGGCGCGGAGATTCCGCTAGGGCGCGCGGCGCCCGCCGCCCTCGTCGCGCTCGAGCTCCCAGTCGCGGCGCATCATGACATAGGTGAACGAGGTGGACCAGCCGATCAGGATCAGGCCGACCAGAGGCTCGATGCTGGCGATCAGGCGGCTGGCGCCCACCGGGACGATGTCGCCCAGGCTCTGCGTGGTGAAGGTCTCCAGCGCAAAGTAGGCGTAGACCAGCGCGCCTGGCTGCGTGTGGACGCCGGACACGCCGGCAACGCCCATCGCGGTCAGTCCGCCCAGGCCCAGCACCTGGTCGGCGAACCAGAAACCCAGCGCGAACACCAGCGCTTCCAGGCAATGGACCACGATGATGCAGACGATCAGCACGCCGATGTTCATGCGCCCGCTCCAGCGCCGGGGGTGTATCGCTGACAGCAGCCGCAGTGCCTCGTAGTGGATGCCGACCACGGTCACGGTCAGGACGGCGGCGCACAGCAGGGCCAGCGAATAGTGTTCGGCGGAGGTTTCCATGCGCAGCGGCAGGCCTGGTCAGTGTCCGTGACGATCGGGAACAACGCGGAAAAAAAAGCCGCCCTCCAAAATAACACTGGAAGGCGTGCAGGAAAACCAGGGAGCGGGTGCGGCTGGCGCGCGGCCGTGCTCGTAGCCCTGGCAGAGGGTCGGTGGCGGCCGGGTGGCCGCCGCATGGATCAGATGCTGCTCTTGCAGGAGAGGTTGACGTACAACCCGCCGCCCCATTTGAAGTTGCGGTTGCCACTGACCTGCACCTGGACAATGTCGTTGGCCGCCACCGCCGTCGTGGCCGGCGCCGAGCAGGTCCGCACGGTGGCGCCGAGCGAGCAGGCGGACGCGTCGGTGATGGCAAGCGGAGCGATCGTTTCCAGCGCCGCGCCGCTGGCGACACGGTATGCCACCAGGGCGTACTTGACCTCGTCATCGGGCACGGGGCCCGCCAGGCTCGCGTTCAGGGTCAGGCCGCCGCTGCAGCCCACCGGCATCACCGCGCCGAAATTCGGATCGTTGCTTTGCCGGTCCAGCGCGGTGCCGGTCATGACATAGGTGCCATTGCCATCCGGCGAGTCGTACACAGCGAAGTTGGCGGTGTAGATCGTCGCTCCGGCGCCTGTCTCTCCTTGCTGGCCCTGGGGGCCGGTGGCGCCAGTTTCGCCGGTGTCGCCCTTTTCGCCCTTCTCGCCCTGCGGACCTTGCGCCCCGACCGGACCAGTCAGGCCAACCACGGAGACCCCGGCCGGCCAGCCCTCGCCCGTCTTCGGGCCGAACAGCGTATTGGTGGCCGTATTCAGGTAGAAGCTGCCTTCGCTGCCATCGGCAGCGGTGGGATCTGCCGCGCCGTGCAGCAGCACGGCGCCGGGCGCCCCGGCCACGCCTTGCGGGCCGACCAGCGACACGCCGGCAGGCCAGGCCCCGTCAGCCTTGGGTCCGTAGAGCGTCGAGGTCGAGGCATTGAGGTAGAAGTCGCCGTCCGTGCCAGCGTCCGCCGCGGGCGCATTGGCGCCGGACAGGATGGTCTTGCCGTTCGCGCCGGCCGGGCCGGCCGGGCCGGCCGCGCTGGCGGATGGCGCGGCGCTGGCTGGCGCGGAATCGCCGCCGCCGCCACCGCATCCTGCGAGCAGGATGGCGAGGCAGGCGAGCGGGATCGCCGCGAGTTTCAGGTCGATGTGTTGCACGATGGAAGCCCCCCGGTTTCTCATGAATGGCATGCCCGGATCCGTGCCGGGTGAGTTCAATCTAGAGATCGCGGCGATTCCGATAAATCGTGCATTTGCACGGGCTGTTTCATTAATGAAGCGCGTTTCCCGGAGCAGCGAAAAGCTGCCACCGCCCTAATAGCGTCAACGCCCGTTTGAAATCCCGGATGACTCGGGATAATGATTATGAAAGTACCCGGGTTGCCGCGCCTGGCGGTAACACGGCGGGCACCTGGCCCGATTCAGAGCGGGCGAATTCAAGCACCACACAACCGCATCCGTGCGCGCCGGTGCGGCCAGGAAATACCGGCAATATCTCGCCCAAACGGTTGATTTGCGGATGGGATAGCATGGCTCCGGGCTGTTCAAAGGAGAAACGAATAATCGCCATTTACCCCTTCGTGGGGGGATATGCGCGGCACCGGCAAACGGCCAGGCGCAGCATGGCGCGGCGATGGACTATGCTGGAAATCCCAACAGCGTCCTCGCGGAGGCCATCGTGCGCAAACCTGTCCTTGTCCTTACGGCACTGCTGCTGGCCGGCGCCCCCGGCCTGGCGCTGGCCCATAACTGCCCCAACGAGATGAAGGCGATCGACGCCAAACTGTCGACCAAGCCGGCGCTGTCGCCGGAAAATTCCGCCAAGGTTGCCAAGCTGCGCGCCGACGGCGAGGCCTATCACAAGGCCGGCAAGCATGACGAATCGATGAAATCGCTGCTCGAAGCGAAAAAGATCCTGGGTATCTGAGACCCATCGCAAAGAAGAGCCGCCACGCGCCCAGGCGTGGCGGCTTTGTTTATTTTTCCCGCGGTCGTCGCCGCTGCAGGACGGGTCAGGACCCCGATCCGACCTGCTGGACCACACCGTTGGGCGCCACCAGGTAGTATTCGGCGCCAATCCCGACCCAGCGCGTGCCCTTGCGCGGCGCGGGCAGGTTGTATTGCTTGTAGTCGTCGATCACATACTGGCGGTCCCTGAACTCGGTGGGCAGCCGGTCACCCTTCTTCCACTGCTGCACCTGCATATAAGGCGAGTTCTGCGCCGCCGGCGCGGAGGCGGCCATGGGATCTGCCATCGGCTTGGACTTGGCACCACCCTGCGCCATCGCAAACGGCGCCGCCAGCACGCTTGCCGCCAGCAACAGTGCCGGCATCGCTTTCTTGGTCTTCATCGTGATCTCCTTGCGTACGGGAAAACCGAACTGCCGGAGGATCCGGACAGCATCTACCAGATTAGTCACAAATACGGACAACTGCGGCATCCGCCGTCCATGCGCCGGCGCTCGATATGATCGACGGGGCATTCGCGCCCTGACAGATTGTTCACAATTGTTTGCCGGTTGGCACCCATTGGGGGGGAGCCGCCGACGCCACCCGTGACTAGAATGGGTCCTGACAGAAACAATTTGTTACGGGCGGCCGCTACTCAGTCTGTCAGCGGGCCGCGGCCCCGCGGCCCGCGCCGCGGGCGCGTACCGCCCTCGATGTTCCCTGGCTTACGCCCTGTTCACGGCGCTTCGCACGCGGGCACCCGTCCCTGCCAGAGAACCATAAAAACTGGGGACTCTCCGTGTTGCACGATACTGGTCAATTCCTGGCCCTGGTCAATCCCGCCATGGCCATCCTGCTTTCGCTCTGCTTCCTGCTGGCCTGGAACCAGGGGCGCACGCGGCACTACCTGCTGGAGCTAGGTGCCTGCTATTTGCTGTACGCGGTTGCCATCACCGTGCAGATCATCTGGCAGCCGCGCAACGGCGGCGGCAACGCCACCGTCACCGGTGCGCTCTACCTGGGCAGCGCCGTGCTGATGCTGCGTGGCATGCTGGCGCGCATCGGCGCGCGCGTCGATACCTGCGCGCTGGTGTCGCTGCCGCTGGCCCTGTTTGCTGCGCTTGCCTGGTTTGATTTCATGCAGCCCCAGCTGGTCGCCCGCATCTACATCCTGAATGTCGGCATCGCGCTGATCCTGCTGCTGGGCATCGCGCCGCTGGCCCGCCTGCGCACAGGCAGCACTGCGGACCAGGTGCTGTTCTGGGTCTTCCTGCTGTTTGCCCTCCATTTCCTGCCACGCACCGTGCTGACCATTGCTCCGGTCATCGGACAGGACGCTGCCGCCCTCACCCGCTCGGCCTACTGGCTGTGGCTGCAGGTCACCATGGCATTGCTGCTGCTCACGCTGGCGCTGGCGCTGCTGGCGGCGACCACGCTGGACGTGATCGACGGCCTGCGGCATGAACGCGACACCGATCCGCTGACGCAGCTGCACACGCGCCGCAGCCTGGAGGCGCTGGCCGCGCGGGAAATCCCGCCACCTCAGGGCAAGCCGCTGAGCGTGCTGCTGTGCGACCTCGATTTCTTCAAGTTCATCAACGACAACTACGGCCACAGCGCCGGCGACGCGGTGCTGGCGCAAATCGGCCGGATCATCGCCGCCGGCATCCGGCGGCGCGATATCGCCGCACGCCTGGGCGGCGAGGAGTTCGTCGTGCTGTTGCCCGATACCCCGCCCGATGCAGCCTTGCATCTGGCCGAACGCTTGCGCCAGACGCTGGAGAGCACGGAAATGGACGTCCTGCCGGGCATGCACACAGTGACCGCCAGCTTTGGCGTGGCCACGCTGCGGCCCGGCGAAGACCTGGAAGCGCTGCTGATGCGCGCGGATAACGTGCTGTATGCGGCCAAGAACAAGGGCAGGAATTGCGTGGAGTGGGAACGGGAGGCCGGCTTGCCGGTGCTGGCATGATGCTGCCGTGCCTCCCGTCCGGCGCGGCTAAGCAACCGTGGGCGTGCCCGCCACCGCAAACTCCGGCCCGTCATAGCCCTGCGCCACGGCCACGCCGCCATCGAGCAACCGCTGGCTCCAGTGGTCGATCGCCGCGCGCGCGGCCTGGCTGACATCGCGGCCCAGGGCAAGGCGGACGGCCGCCGGCGCTTCCAGCCCGAAGCTGCGGGTGGTTCCCCACGCAATTTGGTCCCGTTCGAAATCCCCGATCGCCTGCTCGACGCACAAGCCGCTGTCGGCCACCGCGGAAGCCAGGAAGACATCGGGATGCCTGCTGGTCCAGTCGACCACGTTGCCGATCTGGCGGATGCCCGCGGCACGGCAGGCGGCGATGGCACCGTCGCGGCCGCCGTCGATCATCGCAAAGACGATATCGGCACCGGCGCGGGCCTGCGCGGCAACCGCGTCGGCGGCCAACGCCGGATCGTGCTGGTTGCCGCAGAAGGTCGTGAGTGCCGGCAGGCCAGGCACCACGCTGCGCACGCCATGGAGAAACGCCGCGCGCCCCTTCAGCCCGGGGCGCACCTTCTCGCCCGACAAATGGGCGACCACGCCGGTGCGCGAATCCGTCGCCGCCAGCACGCCGGCAAGCGCCATGGCGTGACTGCGCCTTGTGTTCTCGGACTTCACGCACCACCCTCCGTTTTGCATACAAATTAAGAATGCAAAATATAGGGTGTGGCCGCACATCCGCATACGAATGTGTGCGCATGAGGAAATACGGTTTGCGCGGAAAATGCGGACGCAAAAAAAGCCCGCTTATGCGGGAACCGGGCCACCGTCGGTGAAGACCTCAAGCCGTTCCGCCGCGCCGCCGACGCCATCGAAGCCTCGGGCCTGGATTACACCATCCTGCGTCCGGCCTGGCTGACCGACGAGGATGAGGTGGACTACGAGTTGACTGAGCGCCATGAGCCTTTCAAAGGTACCGTGGTGTCGCGCAAGAGCGTAGCGGATCTGATCGTGAAGGTCATCGAATCGCCCCAGTTGCATTCCGGCGCCAACCTCGGCGTGAGCAAGCCAGACAGCGATAGCGACAAGCCATATTTCATGTAAGCCTGTACGGATGAAATCCTGTCACGATGGCCGCAAATGTGAGAAAACCGATGTCCATCATGCAATGGCTATTCATCGCACTGGGGCTGGCCCTGGTCGCTGCGGCACTGGTGCTGATCACGGTCACCTGGATCGAGAATCGCCAGGCGCGCCACAGACTGCGGTGGTGTACTTCTCTCGCTCGGGCAACACCGGGCTGGCCGCACGCCATGTGGCGCAGCGGCTGAACGCCCGACTTTTCCAGCTGCACTCGACCGACTATGCACTTGGCCTGGCGGGTTGGGTACATGCGATGAACGACGCGCGCGGGCACGTGGCGGACATCACGCCGCGCACCATCGACTTGACGCAATTCGACACGGTCTATCTCGGCTCGCCTGTCTGGCTCTACAGCCCGGCTCCGCCCATGTGGGCCTTCGCGGAAAACAACCGCTTCGACGGCAAGCGCGTCGTCCTGTTCAACACCTTCAACAGCCATTTCGGCCCTGAGTACATCGAAGCCTTCCGCGCGACGGTGATGCAGCGCGGCGCCGGCTCCTTCGAGCACCGTTACATCCTGCGAGGGCGCATGGGCCAACAGATTACGCATGGCGAGATGCTGAAGGCGATCGATGCCGAGTGGTTTTCGGATGGAATCACCGCCTCGAGCACGGAGTCGGGATACCAAATGCAACGTCCCTAGCCCACTGCTCCTTATTGGTCGCGGCGGCGGATGCCATCGCGATAGACGGGCGGCCCGGCACCAGGGCAGGACGGATACTGGACTCGGATAAGCCGTACCGCATCGCATCGCATCGCATCGCATCGCATCGCATCGCATCGCATCGCATCGCATCGCATCAAAGGATAATCGGCGAAACCATGATTCGCTCCCCGCGAATACCGTTCGCGTTCCGGCAATCGCCGGCTCGTGAATTGGCATTTGAGCCGTGCGGTTGCCGCCTCTACCATCGATTCCAGTGGTATGGAAAACGCCGCGCACGACGGCGCCGACAAGAGATCAGACAAGCACCCTCCCGGACTGGTACGCTGAAAGGGCAACACATTCATGACACGTCCCGCACAGATCACGATGACCTTGGAACGGGGCCTTCATGTGCTTCGCGCCTTCCGTGCCGAGCGTGCCTCGCTCACAAACAGCGAGATCGTCAAGCGCACCGGCCTGCCAAAAGCGACGGTGTCGCGCCTGACCACCACCCTGATCGCGCTGGGCTTCCTGCGCCGCGTTGCCGGCAGCACGCAGTTCGAGCTGGCCCCGGCCTCCCTCCACATCGGGGACACCTACCTGGAAACCAACCCAGTCACCGATCGCGTGAATCCCTTACTGCAGGAGCTGGCGGACCGGCTTAATGTGTCGGTCGCCCTTGCCGTGCCTGATCAGCTCGACATGCTCTATATCGCACATCGAACCAGTTCGCGCATTGGAACGCTACGCCTCGGCGTTGGCTCGCTGCTGCCGATGGGCTGGACGGCGACCGGCCGCGCCTGGCTGTGGGGCTTGCGCCCAGAAGCTCGCCATGGATACCTGGAATCCCTCAAGCGCGTGGACGGCGCGCGCATCGCCGAACTCGAACGCGGCATCGCTGGGGCCTTCCAGGAACTTCAGACCCTCGGGGTCTGCACTTCCCTGGGCAAGTATCAGCGCAATGCTTACGGGATTGCCCTCCCTGTCACGGTGGGACGTTCGGCCACACTGATGTCGCTGAGCTGTGGCGCTGTTGAGTTGGAGCCAGACATGGCAGCCATCACCGAACGCCTCGCGCCTGTGCTGAAGGCCGCAGCTGCCGATCTCGTGGAACTGCTGCGGGATGTTGATACGCAGATCTGACGGTCAATCCGCGGCGCCTTTGAGGGCGCCACTGCGGCACTAGTGATGGGTGCTCAAGCGCTCCTCCAAGGCATGTGCCGTCGCAGCGAGCCTCGGACCCAGTTCCCGCTCCATCCTGGCGCGATTCATACCCGCGCTGCGGCCAACGCTGGCAAGCACCACCGACGGATGTCCCGGCACGCTGACAGGCACCGCAACCGAAGCCAGTTCGCGCCCGCATGGCGACATGCAGAACCCGTACTGGTGGAGCTGTGACATGCCCTCGGCCATCTGCCTGCGCAGCAAAGGCCAGTCACGGCCGCTCTTGCGTTCGACGTTGCTCTGGAGGTAGAAACGCTCCCGTTCCGGCAATGCTGCGAGCAGCGCCCAGCCCATCGGGGACGAAGCGATCGGCACGCGGATCCCGGCAGCAAGGTGGGTATCGAGACAGGCGTTCTTGCCAACCTGCGATTCGCTGACAATGACATCGAGCCGGTCGCGCGCACCCAGGATGACATGGGTATCGCTGGCGTCGGCAAATTTCTGCATCTCGATGCGGGCGGCGCGTTGCACGCTGTCGCTCGAGACGGCCGCGTAGCCCAGGGTCAATGCGGCCGAGGCAAGCCGGTACTTGCGCCGGCTCCCGTCGTAGCGCAAATAGCCCAGTGCTGCCAGAGAATGCAGCATCCGGGACACGGTAGGCGCCGGAATGTCGGTCTCCGCGGCAATCTCCTGGTTGCCCATCCACGGATGCTCGGCGCTGAACGCAGCCAGCACGGCCAGGCCGCGGGCCAGCGGCACCACCCGCACGTCATCCTTGTGGATATCACGGTTCGATTGCTTCACCGCCTGAATGGTTGCCATGGCTGTCTCCATCTTTTCCGGCCCGGCCTTCATTGGGCCGAGCCGTTATTCCAACTGCCTGCCCGGGACCTCAGTACGACTTTGGCAGTCCGAGCTTGCGCTCGGCAATGTTCGAAAGGATAAGCTGCGGGGTGACGGGCGCAATGTAGCCAATCCAGGCTTCGCGCATGAATCGCTCCACGTGATACTCCTTCGCGTAGCCGAAGCCGCCATGCGTGAGAATCGAGGTCTGGCAGGCATTCATGCAGGCTTCGGATGCCAGCAGCTTCGCCGCGTTTGCCTCGGAGCCGCAGGAGAGTCCTTTGTCGTAGAGGTCGGCAGCGGCGAGCAGCATGTGGTTGGCAGCCTCGAGCTCCGCCCAGTTGCGGGCCAGCGGATGCTGGACACCCTGGTTCTTGCCGATCTGACGTCCGAAGACGACGCGCTCCTTGGCGTATTGCGTGGCAAGCTTGAGCACGGCGCGGCCGATACCGACCTGCTCGGCGGCAACAAAGACACGCTCGGCGTTCATGCCGTGGAAGATATACTTGAGGCCCTTCCCTTCTTCACCGATCAGGGAGTCCTTGGACACCGGCAGATCGTCGATGAACAATTCGTTGGTGTCGACAGCGGCACGGCCAAGCTTGTCGATCTCCCGGATTTGGACATATTTCCGGTCAAGCTTGGTGTAGAACAGGCTCAATCCTTCGCCGTGCTTCTTGACGTCCTCGACCGGCGTGGTGCGTGCGAGAATCAGCATGTGGTCGGCGACCTGCGCGGTCGAGATGAAGACCTTCTTGCCCGAGAGCAGGTAGTTTCCATCGGGCTGCTTCTTCGCCACCACCTTGAGCTTGGTGGTATCAAGGCCAGTGTCCGGCTCGGTGACCGCGAAGCAGGCCTTGTTCTCGCCACGGCCAAAGGCCGGCAACCAGGCCTTCTTCTGCGCCTCGGTGCCGAAATGCACCACCGGCTGCAAGCCGAAGATGTTCATGTGGATGGTGGAAGCTGCCGCCTGCCCGCCGCACTCAGCCACGGTACGCAGGAAGAGCGCGGCTTCGGTTACGCCAAGGTTCGCGCCGCCGAATTCCTCGGGCATGCAGATTCCGAGCCATCCGCCGCTGGCAACTGCCTCGAAGAATTCGTGCGGAAACTCGTGATTCTTGTCCTTGTTCCGCCAGTATTCGAGCGGGAAGTCCGCGCAGATCTTTTCCGCTGCATCGACAATGGCGAGCTGATCGGCGCTGAGTTGGTAGTCCATCGCAATACTCCTGCAGGTATGAAATCAGGCCTTGTCGGCAGGACGCAGCATCATCAGGCCGGTGCGCACGGCAGTGCAGACGATTTCGTCGCGCTGATTCCTGGCAACGTGCTTGAAGGTGACGATGCCAGAGTCTGTGCGGCTCTTGGAGATGCGGGTTTCGATGATCTCGGTTTCGACGCGGATGGTGTCGCCGTGGAAGGTGGGCTTGGGGAAAGCAATCTCGCCAAAGCCCAGGTTGCCCAGTGTGGTGCCCAGCGTGGTCTCGTACACCGTGATGCCGGCCACCAGCGCCAGCAGGAACATGCTGTTGACCAGGCGCTGGCCGTAGAACGTGTTCTTGCTGTATTCGGCGTCGATGTGCAGCGGTGCACAGTTGTAGGTCATGGCCGAGAACAGGACGTTGTCGGTCTCGGTTACGGTGCGGCGGATGGCGTGCTCGATCACCATGCCTGGCTTGAATTCTTCGAAGTAAAGGCCTGCCATTTTTCTATCTCCTTGAGTGGTCGCAATCAGCTGTTGAACGAGCGTGCGAGCTCGATAATTTCGCGCGCCGTCTTCACATGTGCGATGTCGATGTGCTCGCCGTCATAAATGCACGAGGCACGGCCCTCGGCCTGGGACTTTTCCAGTGCATCGATCATTCCCTGGTAGAAGGCCACTTCTTCCTCGGTGGGACTGTAGGTCTGGTTGACGATCTCGACGTTGGAGGGGTGCAGCACTAGTTCACCGCTCATGCCCAGTTGGCGGTCGTTGGCAGACGAGACCTTTAGCCCTTCCAGGTCATGCACCTGCTGCCATACGCCGCCGATGGGCAGCTTGCCCGCGGCGCGCGCGGCCATGACGATGCGCGATTTCAGGTACAGGGTCTCGCGTCCTTCGAGCGACCAGACTGTCTTGAGGGCACGGGCCACGTCAGCGTTCTTGGCCGTGGCGCCGACGATGGCGGGCACGCGCTCGTGCTGGGCGATCTCGTAGGCGTATTGCAGCGAGCGGGCGGTCTCCAGCAGCGGAATCACCCGGGTGTGGCCGACCGGCACGCCGGCGCGGTACTCTGCCTCAGCCAGCATGGACGAGACGGTATGGATGTCCTCGGGCCCGCAGGGCTTGGAGATCACGATGCCTTCTACCACAGGATTGACGATGGCCAGGATGTCATCGAAGTCATATAGATGTGCGCTGCGATTGATGCGCACCCAGATGCGCGGTTTCTGCCCTGCCAGCCAGTCCAGCCTGGACTTGACGATCTCACGCGCCTCGGCCTTCTGGGCCGGCGGCACGCTGTCCTCCAAATCCAGGATCAGCGCATCCGCTTTGGCTGCCACCGATTTTTCAATCCAGCCCGGCTTGTTGCCCGGTACGAACATCATGGATCGCATCGGTTTCATGGCACTCATACTCATCCTCGTCTCCTGGTAATGATTGTGGCCTTACAATCGTTAGATAAACAGCAAAAAATTTTTGGGAATCCCGTGGCCTTGATGCTAGGTGGGTCAGACGGTTTCACTCAAGTGGTGACTGGCGAACCACCGATTCGCGTTGCGCGAATCGGCGATGCATGGGTGGGTTCAGCCTGCCGGATAGCGTCTCGGCAACCGTTGCAGGCAGCGAAACTTGGCCACCACCTCGTTGCGCTGGTTATAGGCGCGACGCTCCAGCTCGACCAAGCCGGCGTCGGCGCGGGCGGGATCGTCGTGCTTGTCCAGCACCTCGCTTTCAACATGGATGGTGTCGCCGATGAAGACTGGCCGCGTGAATCGCACGTCGCTGAAGGCAATGGTGCCTGACACCAAGCTCCGTTCCAGTCCGGCCGCACAGATGCCGCTTGCCAGCCCCAGCAGGAGGATGCTGTTGACGGCACGCATGCCATATGCCGCGGCTTCGGCATACGCCTGGTCCACGTGCAATGGCTCCATGCCATAGGTCAGCGTGCTGAACAGAAGGCTATCGGCCTCCGAGATGGTCTTGCGGATGGCATGCCGGCAGGCGCTGCCAATGACAAAGTCCTCGAAATAACGGCCGCTCGCGGCGTCGGGCATGGGTGCATTCCCTTGAAAGACGGGACTTGCATGTGCATGCCACGACGCAGCGTCCCATTACGCTTCAAGGGTAATCAGCAGGCGGCGATGCGCCAAGTGGTGTTCCGCGACGGGGCGCTTCGCCATCCGCGATCCGGCATTCAGGTGTGCCGGACGGCGGACTCAGGATGACGCCGGCTCAGGCTGCTCGGTCAACTGGCGGATCAGCGCGCGTGTCGCCGCCGTGATCGCCTTGCCGCGGCGCGTGCCGATCCGCACGCTGCGGATCGTCCATGGTTCGGGAATCCGCAGCACCGTCGAGCGTGTACTGGCTTCTAGCGAGACCATGCACTCCGGCAGGATTGTCACGCCAAGGCCCGCCTCAACCAGGCTGCGCGCCGCCTCGGGACCATTGATCGTGAACTTGGGATGCACTACCTGGCCGATCTCGCGCGCCGCGCGGTTGACGTCGGACATCAGCGTGGTGTTCGGGTGCATGGCGATGAACGGCTCGCGGATCAGGTCTGCCAACGCCACCTCGGGTTGCTCGCCAAGCGCGTGGCCATGGGGTACCAGCGCGACCAGACGGTCGACGCGATACGGGAGGCTGTCCAGCGGTCCATCATCGATATCCGGGCTGACGATATACACCGCCAGGTCGACATCACCCGCCAACACAGAACGCACCAGATTCGTGTTGGCGTCCTGTTTCAGCTCCAGCTCGACCAGCGGGAAGTTGCGGGAAAACTCGCCGATCTCGCGCGCCAGGTACTGGATGATGACGGCGCCTGTAGTGCCCACAGTGACGTGGCCACGAACGCCTTCGGAGAACTCGCCGAGTTCCCGGCGCATATCCTCCAGATTATCGAACAGCAGGCGCAGATGGCGCGCGAGGACTTCGCCGGCCGCACTCGGCGCCACGCCGCCGGGATTGCGCTCGAACAACTGCACGCCCGCGATATCTTCCAGGTCCTGGATGCGCTTGGTTGCCGCGGAAGCGGCAATGTTCTCGCGGATGGCGGCGCGGCGGATCTGGCGCTCTTCCACCACGGTCAGGAACAGCCGCAGGGTAAACAGGTCGACCCGCCGGGTCAGGCCATGCACGCTCAGCGTGCTCATGGTGTCTCCTTTATTTCTGGCGCCGGTCTGCTGCCGGGCCGGGCGGCACGCGCATGCTGCGCAGCAGCATCGCGCTACTCAGGCCGAATCCCCCCGCGAGTATACCGTCATGTCCGGTGAGCCGGCACTGCCGCGGCCCAGGCGCGTACACGCTTGATGCAAAGGCTCTTGTTTTCGATTTCCGGAACCATCCGGCGAATAACCCCGTCACCCGGGGCGCGGCATCCGCTCAGTGTACGGAACCGGAGCCCGCCTCGAATTGACACGCCCGATGCTTGCGAGGAATCTGGTCGCCAAGCCAATGCACATCGCTCGTCAAACGAGCGATGCATCCACGACAATTTCCTCAGGGACGCTTCTGTGACTACCAGCCAACCCGATTCCAGTTCGCCGGCCAACTGCCCACCCCTTGAGCAGGCAGTGGTTCGCATGATTCTCGAGCTGACCTCCGATCAGCTCGACGCGCCGGCGCATGCCGGGGTAAGCCGGCTCATGCGCGACCAGCTCGCGCTGCAGATCGGCACCTCGCAGATGCCCTGGTCGCAACAGGTGCTGGCCTTCGCCACCGCGCAGCAACGACCCGGGCGCAGCCGGGTTGCCGCCAGCACCGCCACAATGAGTGCCGCGGACGCCGCCTTCATCAATGGCGCCTATGGTCATGGTTTCGAGTACGACGACGCCCACGGCGCCAGCGCCAGCCATCCCGGCAGCTGCGTCATTCCCGCAGCGATCGCGATCGGTGAGGAACTGGGTTCGACCCTGGAGGAAGTCATTACCGCGATCGTGGCCGGCTACGAGGTCTACACCCGGATCGGCGTGCTGGCGGCGCCGGACCTGCTCAAGCGCGGCTATCACCCGCATGGCGTACTGTCCAGCTTCGGCGCCGCGGCAGTCTCGGCCAAGTTGCGCAAGTTCGATGCGGAAACCACCCTGCACGCGCTCTCCATCGCACTGAGCCATGCGGCCGGCACCACCGAGTACACCTCCACCGGCGGCTCGGTCAAGCGCGTGCATGCGGGCATTGGCACGCGCAGCGGCATGATCTCCGCGGACATGGCGCAAGCTGGCATCACCGGACCGCGCGCGTTCCTGAGCGGCAACAAGGGCTTCTTCCGCACCTTCCTGCAGCGTGGCCCTGGCGATCGGGCCGAGGAACGGTTCCGCCTTGACCAGCCGTTCGAAATCGGCACGGTCTGGCTCAAGGCGTACTGCGCCTGCTATTGCACCCATGCATACATCGACGCGATCCGCCCGTTCGCCGGTCGCCGCGCCGACATCGCCGATATCCAGGCCCGCATCCACCCCGCCTTCAACGTGGTGGTCGGCACCGCCAACGCCAACGCGTACGAGCCGAAGAACATCGAGCACGTCCAGTTCAGCCTGCCAACGCAGATGGCATTCGCCGTGCTCGGCATGGGCAATGGCTACAAGGTGCATCGCGACTACCTGGACGGCAAGCTCGACATGGGCCTCGTGAAGGAAGTGGCGCGCGGCATCGGCATTACCGAGGCGCCGGAACTCGAGCAGCGCTACCCGGGCAAGTTCGTTGCCGATGTCACCGTGACCTTCCGCGATGGCACGTCCGAGCATGTGTTCGTGGAAGATCCGATCGGCTCCCTGGCGAACCCCATGTCGGAAGCCGAGCAGGACACGAAATTCATGGAGCTGACGGTTGACGTGCTTGGCGAAACCCGGGCGCAGACGCTGTTGGCCACGCTCAGGAAGATGGATCCGCGCATCAAGGCTGCAGATCTGATGGCGATGACGCACTAAGTAGTCATGGCATTAGGCAGTAAGCGCGCCGACCCGGCACAGTGGGCCAGGTCGCCGCTCATGATAGTCAGGAGATCAGCAATGCAGCAACACCCCGCCAGCAGCCCGCCCGGGAGCGACGTCGACACCCTCGCAAGACTGATGTCCGAGCGCTTCACGTGCCGCGCATACCTCGACAAAGCCGTGCCGGATGCGATGATCCGAAGCATCGTCAACGTTGCCAAGAAGAGCGCATCCTGGTGCAACGTGCAGCCCTGGCATCTGGTCATCGGCTCGCAGGCGACCACGGAGCAGTTTCGCAATGCGCTGGTCGAGCACGCCGCCGGCTCACCCGAGGTCGATTCGGACCTGCCATTTCCTGAGGAATATCGCGGCGTCCACGCTCAGCGCAGGCAGGAAACGGGTTACCGGCTCTATGAAGCGCTGGGCATCGAACGCCACGACCGGGAGCGCCGCGCCAGCCAGGGCTTCGAGAATTTCAGGCTGTTCGGGGCGCCGCATGTGGCGATTGTCACGATGGCCGCGGATCTCGGGCCGTACGCCGCTGTCGATTGCGGCGGGTTTATCGCATCGTTCCTGCTGGCCGCGCACGCGCATGGTGTTGCCACCACGCCGCAGGGGGCGCTGGCACGGCATGCCAGGTTCGTGCGCTCGCACTTTGGCATTGGCGACGACCGGAAGATGATCTGCGCGATTTCGTTTGGCCACGCGGATCCCGATCATGCGGCGAACAGCTTCAGGACGAGCCGGGCGCCTGATGAGGAGATCCTGCGACTGGTGTAGCCACCGGCGTTTTCGTCATAAGGCAAGCGAGCCGACCCTGGCTCGGCTCGCTCTCCTTGTCGGAGACTTATCGGCCGGCTTTCAGCCGGCCTTTGACTTGGCTTCCGTCAGGGCCACCAACTTTTTCCAACGTTCCAGTTCAGCCGGCGCACTGGCGCGCACCGCAGCGGCATCCGCGATATCGACCTCCAGGCCCTGCCCGATGCAGTAGGACTTGAAAGCGGGCGTCGCAGCCGCCGCGGTCATGGCCCTGGACAACTGCGAGACTATGGCAGGCGGCGTGCCCCGCGGCGCCATGACCCAGATCGGCGAGATCAGCTCATAGCCCTTTAGCCCGGCCTCGTCCATCGTCACGACAGCCGGTAGCTGGCTCGAGCGCTGCAGGCTGGTGACAGCTAGCACACGCAAGCGTCCCGCCTTGACCAGAGCCAGCGACGAAGCCACGCCCCCGATGCCGATGTCGATTTGGCCGCTCGCCGTATCGACCGCGACCTGCGCCGGCCCCTTGTAAGGGACGTGGGTCATCTCAATGCCGGCCATGCTGCTCATCAGCGCCGCGGCCATGTGCGACGTGGTGCCATTTCCGGAAGACCCGAATGACACGCTCCCGGGCTTGCGCTTCGCCGCCGCGATGACATCCTGCACCGTGCGGAACCGCGAATTGGCCGCGGTCGTCAGCAGCAGCGCCGACATGCCCAGCCGCGCGACCGGCTCGAAGTCCCTGACCGCATCGTATGGCGTCTTCTCGACCCACTGGTTCGAATAGTGCGCGGCATAGGTGCACAGCAGCGTGTAGCCGTCCGGTGCCGCCTTGGCCACGAAATCCGTTCCGATGATCCCGCTCGCGCCAAGGCGGTTCTCCACGACAAATGCAGAGCCCAGGGCCTTCGTCAGCTCGGCGCTCATATAGCGCGCCACGACATCGCTGCCCGAGCCAGGGCTGACGGGCACGATGATTCGCACGGGGCGGGAGGGATAAGCCTGTGCGAGCACTGAAGCCGGAAATGATGCCGGGATAGCCGCCAGCGCCGGCAGCGACTGCAGGAAGGTACGGCGTGTCATCATCGCGTTGCCCCCTTCTGGACGAGGCCGACGGTAAACTTTTCGAGTTCCTCTTTGGAAAGCCATTCCGCCAGCGCCAGTGCAGCGTTCTCCGGGGTGGCCGCAGCCGGGGGAACCGGATCAGCCGGTCTGGTACGCGAAAAACGCGGCGCCGGGCGCGGCTGCACTACGCCATCCACCTCGACAAAGGTGCCGCGCGCCTTCAGGTGCGGATGTTCAAAGGCCTCCTCCTGGTCGAGCACTGGTGCGAAGCACACATCGCTGCCTTCGAGCAGTTCGGTCCACTGCGCGCGGGTCCGCGTCCTGAACTGCGCAGCAAACACGTGGCGAGCGACCGGCCAGTCGGCACGGTCCGCCTGCTTGCCCAGCGCGGACGCATCCAACTCAAGCCGTTCGAGCAGCTGCTGGTAGAACTTGGGCTCGATCGGACCGATCGACACGTACTTGCCGTCGGCACACTCGTAGACATCGTAGAAGGGTGCGCCCGAGTCCAGCAGGTTGGTGCCTCGCTCCGATCCGGTCAGGCCGGCCGCGCGCAGCCCGGTATGTACAGTCAGCAGCGACGCCACGCCGTCGACGATTGCCGCGTCGACGACTTGACCCTTACCGGAGGTACGCGCCTCCAGGATGGCGCTCACGATGCCGAGTGCGGCATAGACCGAGCCGCCGGCATAGTCGCCGACGACATTGAGCGGTACCGTCGGCGGCTGGCCCTCACGCCCGATCGCATTAAGCAGTCCGGTGATCGCGATGTAGTTGATATCGTGCCCCGCCGTCTGGGCCAGCGGGCCGTCCTGGCCCCAGCCTGTCAGCCGGCCGTACACCAGTCTCGGATTGCGCGAGAGGCAGGCATCAGGCCCCAGTCCGAGCCGCTCGGTGACACCGGGGCGGAATCCCTCGATCAGTGCGTCCGCCTTGTCGATCAGCGTGCGAACCAGTTCCAGCTCAGCCGGATCCTTCAAGTCGACCTGGATCGACTTTCGGTTGCGCAGCACCAGATCAAATTGCAGCGGCCGTGACAGGCCGAGCCCTGATGGCTCTTTGCGGTCGACGCGGATGATCGTCGCGCCGAGATCGGCGAGCAACATGGCGCAAAAGGGAGCCGGCCCGATGCCTGCCAGCTCCACGATGCGCACTCCAGCAAGTGGTCCCACGATGGTCTCCTGATAGTTATGCCCGGTTTCCGCGCGCCACCTATATTGGGCGCGAGAGCGGTCCGAATTGTCGGGGGGCCGATCCGCCTGACTCGGGCTCGCGGATGCCCGCGGCGCGTACTTCCGCCACATGCCGATCGTGCGCGCCCTCTCCGTGGAACTCAACTCGCCAGCCCATGCCGTTCCGTGCTTTGAGAGGTGAACCCTGCGCCTGCTCTCAAAGCACGGAACGGTGCACCGGCGCCGATTGCCCAGTCCACCTGCCGCGCCTATCTTCGAGACATAAGAGAGGAGGCATTATGTTTAGCAGAAGGCATTTCCTGAAATCACTGGCGTCACTAGGGGCAATCGCCTGCGCGCCAGCAGCGTTTGCGCAGCAATATCCGTCGCGGCCGATTCGAATCGTCGTGCCAGCCTCTCCAGGCACAGCGGTCGACATTACTGCACGCTTTGTTGCCGAAGCACTGGCAAAGAACCTGAAAACCCCGGTCATGGTGGATAACCGTGCTGGTGCCGGCGGGCTCATCGGCACGGACACCGTCGCCAAGGCTCCCGGGGACGGCTACACGCTGCTGTTCGCCGGTGTTCCCCACCTGACCACGCGGTGGTTCGCAGATGGTCCGGTCACGTTCGATCCGGTCAAGGACTTCGTGCCGATTGCCAAGGTGAGCAGCTCCGCGCTTGGCATCGTGGTCAAGGCCGACTCGCCTTACAAGACCCTGAGCGACCTGGTCGCGGCAATGAAGCGCAAGCCGGGCGAGATCACCTACTCATCCGGCGGAGCGGGCAGCACCTCTCATCTTTGCGCAGTGATGCTGAACGACCTGACGAAGACGCGCGCGCGGCATATCCCTTACAAGGGCAACGGCCCGGCCGTGACCGACGTCATTGCCGGCCAGGTGGACTTTACATGCCAGGGTGCACCCAGCGTGGTGCCGATGATCAAGGCGGGCAAGCTGCGCGGTCTGGCCGTCACGAGCGCCGGGCGGTGGGGCGAGATTGCCGATGTCCCGACATCGGCGCAAGCGGGGGTTGCGGGCTTTCAGGTCGCGTCGTGGATCGGCGCCCTGGCACCCGCTGCGACACCGGCCCCCATCGTCGAGCGCCTGTCCGAAGAACTGGTACGAATCGCCCAGTCGCCCGCGTTCGAGGAGTTCTGCGCCCATCAGTCGATGTACGTTGATATCGCGGATCGCCGCCAGTTCCTGGCTGACTTGCCGAAGGAGGACGCGCACTGGAAGCGCATCGCGCAACTGTCGAAGGAGTCCTGAGTTCGCGTCTGCACTGGTCGCGACCTCACCTACTCTCAGCTGTGGGGCATCTGGGTGCCCTTCAGTCCTGCCGCCCGACGCCATCTTCGACCAGCAGGTCCACCAGCTTGCGCGCAAACAGCGGCAATGCGCCGAGGTCCGCGACGCATATCTGCAGCTTGCGCTCGGCCCACTCGTCGTTGAGTTGGACGATCCGCAGCGCCATCGTACCCGCGTGACGGGCGGCAGTGCTCTCCGGCAGCACGCCGATGCCGACATTCGCCTCGATCATCCGGCAGGCGGTCTCGAAGTTGCTGACCTGGACGCGCCAGCGCAACTCACGCTGCAAATCCGCGGCGGCCCGCTTGAGGAAACTGTGGATCGCGCTTGCTTCTGGCAGGCCGATGAAGTCGTAGTCCAACGTCTCGATGAAATCCACGCTGTTGTGCTCGGCCAGGGGGTGGCTCAGCGCGGTGGCAAGGACCAGGCGGTCGCGCCGGTATGGCATGACCTCCAGCCCTTCGGTACGCACGTTGCCGGCAATGATGCCGATGTCCACCATCCCCTCCTGCACCGCGCGCACGATGTCCGGACTCAGCCGTTCGTGCATATCGATGGTCACGTCCGGATGGTTTACGAGGTAGGTGCGCAGCAAGGCCGGCAGGAACTCGCTCATTGCCGTGGTGTTGGCGAAGACGCGCACATGGCCCTTCACGCCCGACACGTACTCCTGCAGATCGCCGCTCAACTGCTCCAGCTGGCGGAGTACGCGGCGCGCGTGGGCCAGCAGCGTCTCCCCCGCTCCAGTCACTTTCACGCCCTGGCTGCTGCGGCTCAGCAGCTTGACGCCAACGTGTTCCTCCAGGTTCTTGATGCGGGTACTGGCCGCAGCCAGGGACAGGTGGGAGCGTTGTGCACCGCCGGTCAGGCTCTTGGCCTCCGCAATATGGGTGAACAGTTTCAGATCGACCAGATCAAAGCGCATCACATCCTTCCCCAAGCGTCGTACCGGATTATCTCCAAAGCAGCGCGCAGCAAACGAACACGGCGCGAATGCCGGACGCGCCCGGCGTGAATTGCCGCCCTCCTCCAGGGCGGACTGGGGGCGGTGGGCCACGGCCACCTCTCACAAACGTTAGGTAGATTTTGAGCGCCCGATGGAGTAACTTCCATGAGGACGAACCCCACGGCGCATACGCCGCTTCCAGACCCTCCCTTACCATGACAAAACGCCAGGTCAATGCCACCAACGTGGACACCCGCGAGAAGCTGTTGCGCCTCGCGGCACGCGCCTTTGGCACGCAAGGCTATGCCGCTACGACCATGCGCGGGATTGCCGACCAGGCCGGCATCGAAGCGGCCAGCATCTATTACCACTTCTCCTCGAAGGAAGAATTGCTGGAAGCGGTGATGGAGCACGGGGCCCAAAGCATCTTTGCGCATACGCGGGCGCGCATCGCGGCACTCCCGGCCGGCGCCGACGCCGAGCAGCGTTTCCGCGCCGGCCTGCTCGGCCTTATCGGCGCGATGATCAAGTATGGCGACTACACGCTGGCGCACGGGCGCCAGCTCGCAGAGTTGCCGGACAAGGTGCGCGAGCGGCAAATCAAGCGACGGGCCCAGCATCAGGACTTCTGGAACGGCATGCTGGAAGACCTGCGCGCCGAGGGCCGCCTGCGCGAAGACATCGACATCGCCTTGTGCCGGGTCTTTGTCCTGAGCACGATTGCCTCGGTGCAGACCTGGTTCAACCCCAGGAAGGGTTCGCCCGAAAAGGTGATCGACGAACTGTGCACGATCCTGTTTGAAGGGGTGCGGCCCAGGGAGGTGCGCAAGCCAGCGCGGCGGGCGCAGGCCGTGGCTTCGTAAGCCGGCCGCTTCTGCGCCCCCTTGCCGGCTGGGTTCTCTCTCCATTTGCCGGAGAGAACCTCAACCTTGGCGCGTCACCCCGCCTTCACCTGGGAGAGTGCCACGAGCTTCTTCCAGCGCTCGAGTTCGGCCGGTGCATCAGCGCGGGCTTGCGCGGCGGACTGGATGTCGACCTCCAGTCCCTGGCTGGTACAGAACGCCTTGAAGGCGGGCGCGGCGGCAGCCTTGGTCATGGCGCCAGACAATTGCGTGACGATGTCCTGCGGCGTACCGCGCCGGGCAAACGCCCAGATCGGCGTTTCCAGCGCATAGCCTTTCAGGCCAGCCTCATCCAGGGAGGGGGCGTCCGGAAAATAGCTCGACCGGCGCAGGCTGGTGACCGCAAGCACCCGCAGGCGCCCTGCCTTCACCAGTGGCAGCGATGTCGCCACACCGCCGAAGCCGACATCCAGCTGCCCGCCCGCCACATCGACCACGACCTGCGCCGGCGCCTTGTAGGGAACGTGGGTCATCTGGATACCGGCCATGTTGCTCATCAGGGCCGCCGCCATGTGTGGGGTGGTACCGTTGCCTGGCGAACCGTAGGTCAGCCCGCCCGGCTTGCGCCTGGCGGCGGCGATCAGGTCCTGCACCGTGTGCAGCGGCGAATTGGCGGCCGTGACCAGCACCATCGCCGAGGTCGCCAGGCGCGCGATTGGCTCGAAGTCACTGACCGCGTCGTATGGCGTCTTGTCGACGAACTGGTTTGAGTAGTGGGCGGCGTAATTGAACAGGATGGTGTAGCCGTCGGCGGGTGCCTTGGCGACAAAGTCAGTGCCGATGACCCCGCTTGCACCGGCACGGTTCTCGACGACGAACGAGCCGCCCATCGCTTTGGACAGTTCGCTGCTCATGTAGCGCGCAACGACGTCCGTACCCGACCCGGGGCTGAGCGGTACGATGATGCGGACCGGGCGCGCCGGGTAAGACTGCGCGAGCGCCGTAAGCGGTAGCGTGGCCAGCGCTGGCAAGAGCTGCAGGCAAGTACGGCGTGACATCATTGTTCTTGTCTCCTTTATGTTCGGTGAGAAGCAGGCGGTTTGCTCGCCTCGCCCATCAATGGAAGAGGCGAGCAAACAAGCTGCCGTCGGGCGGCCGCTTAGACGACTCCCTCCTCGCGCAATGCCGCAATCTCTGCGCGACTGAGCTTGAGCAAGCCCCCGTAGATCTCTTCATTCGCGCCGCCCAGCGCCATCGCGGGCTTGTCAAACTGCGAAGGCGTGGCCGAGAACCGGATCGGCAGGCCCATGCCCACGGCATCCACCGGGCCGAACTGGGGGTGGGCAAGGTTCATCAACGCGCCGCTGTCATGCAGGCGGCGGTCGTGCAGCACCTCGTTGGGCTTGCGCACCGGCGCGCAGGGTACCCCGCGCTTGTCGAGCAGCTCGGCCACCACATCGGCAGTGCTGCGCTGGCTGGTCCAACCCGCGATCGCCTCGTTCAGCACCGAGGCATTGCGCATGCGCGGCCCACGGCTGCTGAAGCGCGGGTCGTCGAGCAGATCGGGCTGGCCGATCGACTCCAGCAGCCCGCGCAACCAGTCCGGCTGGAACGCCACGATCGCCACATGCCCTTCCTGCGTCGGGTACACCCCGAACGGCGCCAGCCGGTCGTGGTAGTTGCCGGTGCGCGACGGGTAGCCTTCCCGCCCCATGACGTCAAAGTGCTCTTCGGCGACCCACGACGCCAGGCAATCCAGCATCGACACCTGCACGCGCTGTCCCTCGCCGGTGCGGCCGCGGTGGATCAGTGCTGCCAGAATGCCGTTGACGGTATACATCGGCGCCACCAGGTCCGCGATCGGCAGGCCGCAGCGCGTCGGCGGGCCGTCGGCGTAGCCGGTCACTTCCATCAGGCCGCTGAGGGCCTGGACGATGATGTCCATGCCCTTGAGTCCGGGGAAGGCACTGGGCTCCCCCATGGCCTTGATCGACGCATAGACGATGCGCGGGTTCCGCTGCCTGACCTGCTCGTAGTCGACACCGAGCTTGGCGGTGGTGCCCTCGCTGAAGTTCTCCAGCACCACGTCGCATTCCTGCGCCAGCCGCATGAACAGCTCGCGACCCTGTTCGGACTTCAGGTCCAGCGTAATGCTCTTCTTGTTGCGGGCCCGGTTCAGGACCGTCAGAGATACCTCGTCGTCCTCACGCTGGCCGAAGTGGATGCCATGGCTGCCCACGAAAGGCGGGTTGGTGCGTGCAATGTCGCCACCGCCCGGCGCTTCCACGCGGATCACCTCCGCGCCCATCCCGCCAAGCAGCAACGAGCCATACGGCCCGGCAAGCGCCACGGTCAGGTCCAGTACACGAATGCCCTCAAGCGGCCGTGATTGATTTGCTGGCACTACTGTCTCCTTTCTTGTCGGCCCGCCGTCATGCGGCCGGACCCGTGTCACTTCCATTGCCTTACAACTGTTAGCTAGGTGCCGGCGCCGTGCTTTCCCGGCCTGGCTTGGCTCGGGCAGCCCCCTTTGCTTTGGTTCAATGCTAGTGGAGCCGGCCGGTTGCGCTCAAGTAGTCCCTGGCGAACCACCAGTTCGCATTGTGCGAATTACTCGTGGTGCGGATCGTGCCGTCAGACAATGCCGGCCTTGCGCATGGCTTGTACCTGCGAGCGGTCGTAACCTACCTCAGCCAGCACTTCTTCGGTGTGTTCGCCAACCGTGGGCGGCCGTCGCATAACATCGGGCGGGGTGCGCGACAGGACTGCCGGTGGCGCGACGATCGGTGCCTTGCGCGGCAAGCCGGGGTAGTCGAGCCAGATGTAAGCGCCGGACTCCTGGATCGACGCATCGTCCAGCGCCTCGCGCGGGGAATAGATCGGCGCCGCCGGGATCCTGGCCTTCTCCAGTTCGCACAGCGCGTCATCGCGGGTGCGGCTGGCGCACCATTTGCCCATCAGGTCGCTCAGGAACTCGCCGTGCTCGCCGCGCCGCAAGTCGTCGCTGAAGCGGGGATCGTCCACCAGTTCCGGCGCGCCTATCAGGTTGGCCCAGCGCCGGAACAGCGGCTGTCCGATCACCTGGGCGATGATCCAGCCGTCGGCCACGCGGAAGATGTCCGAGGGCCCATAAGAGGGGCTGCGGTTGCCCATCGCCTGCCGGTCGATAGCAAGCGCCGCTTCCTCGATCAGCGCTCCGCTGGAAAGGTTCAGCGCCGTCTGCAGCAGCGACGCCTCGACACATTGCCCGCGCCCGCTGTTGCGCCGCTCGTACAGCGCCATTACCGTGCCGAGCGCGCACGACAAGGCAGTCGAAAAATCGACCACCGGCACCATCGCCTTGGTGGGGCTTTCGGGTGTGCCCGACATGTAGACAGCGCCGCTCATGGCCTGCCCCACCCCGTCGAAGCCGACCCGGTGGCCAGCGCCTTCATGCGAGCCGAAGGCCGTCGAAGCAGTCAGGATGATGGCTGGATTGATCGCACTCAGCGTCGCGTAGTCGAGTCCCAGGTTCGCCAGCGTCTTCGGCGGCATGTTCGCCACCACCACGTCGGCGGTCTCCACCAGGCGGCGGACCGCCTCGCGGCTCTCCTCGCTGTCGATGTCCAGCGTGATCGACCGCTTGTTGCGATTGCACTGGAGGAAAAGTGCCCCCTCCCCCGATTCCGTGACCGGCACGATGAAGCGGTCTTCGCTGCCACCTACGCGGTCGATCCGGATGACATCGGCACCGTAGTCCGCGAGCAATGCTGCGCAGAACGGGCCGGCGATGAAGCGTCCGAAATCGAGGACGCGGATACCTTCAAGCACCTTGGACATCTTGTTCGTTTCCATATTTGACTGGCTGCCGCGCCCGCAGAAGGCGAGGGTTGGAGGAATCGATCGTGACCATCGACCCTGTGCGCCAGTGCACGGGACCGGCTCGCCCGTCCCGCTGTCGGCCTTCCCGCTCAGGCCGTGGTGGTGCGCGGGAACACCGGACCGCGCTTCTCGCGGAACGAGGCCACGCCTTCCTTGACCTCCGGTCCACCGAAGCCAAACATCTCCAGCGCCAGCGAAGCATCGAAGGTCGGTCCCGCCTGGCGCAGCCAGTTGTTCAGCGCATACTTGGTCCAGCGGATTGCTGACGGCGCGCCATTGGCCAGGCGCGTGGCGATCGACACTGCCTTGTCCTGCAGATCCGCTTCATCCACGGCCAGCGACACCAGGCCCATCTGTTCCGCCTTCTCGCCGCTCACCGGTTCGCACAGCAGCAGGTGGTACTTGGCCTTAGCCATTCCGCACAGCAGCGGCCACACGATCGCGGCGTGGTCGCCGGCGGCGACGCCGAGGCGGGTATGGCCATCAACCAACCGCGCGGTGCGCGCCGCCACCGAGATATCCGCCAGCAGCGCGGCAACCAGCCCCGCACCGACGGCGGAGCCGTGGATCGCCGAAACGATCGGCTTGGAGCAATTGATGATGTTGTAAACCAGGTCCTTTGACTCGCGCCAGACGCGGGCGCGGGCGTCGAAGGAATCGATCATTTCTTCGACCATCTCGAAGTCGCCGCCGGCAGAGAAGGCCTTGCCAGCGCCGCACAGCACCACGGCGCTCACGGTCGGATCGGCATCGATATCGCGCCAGACGCGGGCGATCTCGTCGTGGCCGCGAGCGTCCAGCGCGTTCAGGCGCTCGGGACGGTTCAGCGTGATGCGCAGGACGCCCTCGCCAGGGCGGTCAAACGCCAGGCTCGAATAGTTCTCATAGGCCGCGCCTGCGGCGGCATTGCTTTTCGACATGGAATCTCCTGAACAAAAGTGCGGGGCGTGTGCAGCGAACAAGGGAAATACACATGCTCCCGTCAATCAATGCGCCCGCATGGCGGCATCAATGTGCGGCAGCGGCGCGAATCTCTTCAAGTGCCGGCGGGTTGTCCAGCGCGGACAGGTCGCCGGGAGGCAGCCCGTTGTAAACGCTGCGGATCACGCGGCGCATGATCTTCGAGCTGCGCGTCTTGGGCAGCTGCGCGACCACGTGGACCACCGAAGGGCGGAACGGGCGCCCCAGCCGGCCATCGACATGTTTGCTGACAGCGGCCGTCAGCGCCTCATTCGACTGCGTCACGGCGGCCGATGGCACCAGGAACACGACCAGCTTCTGCCCCTTGACCGGGTCCTCCACGCCGATGGCGGCGGCTTCGGCGATCTCGGGCAATTCGAGCAGCACGTCCTCGATCTCGGCGGGACCAAGGCGCTTCCCGGCCAGCTTGATGGTGTCGTCAGAGCGGCCCATCATGAACCAGGTGCCGTCGTCGCGGCGCAGCGCGAGATCACCGTGCACCCAGATGCCCGGCACGGTGTTCCAGTAGGCGTCCAGATAGCGCTCGTCGTCCTGCCAGAACGAGTGCGTCATGCCGACGAATGGCCGGCGGATCGCCAGCTCGCCCACGGTGTTGGTCAGCGACTTGCCGTCCCCATCCACCACGTCGGCAGCCACCGACGGCGAGGCGGTGTTGAACCCGGCCGGGCTGATCGGCCTGACGATCACGCTGGACAGCAGCGCCCCCGACACCTCCGTGCCGCCGGTGTAGTTGATAACCGGGCGGCGGCCGCCGCCGAACGCCTTCTGGAACCACAGGAAGTGTTCTGGATCGATGCCCTCGCCGGCGGTGATCAGCAGCCTGACCGTCGACGTATCGCCTTGCGTGGCAAGAGCCTCGTTCGCCGCCAGGCCCCGGATCAGCGTCGGCGCCGAGCCAAAGTGCGTCACGCCGTGGCGTTCGACGATGCGCGACATGCGTGACCAGTCCGGGAAATCCGGGGCGCCGTCATAACACACCAGCGTTGCGCCACGCAGCAACGCGCACGACATCACCAGCGTGCCGGCGACCCACCCCATGTCAGCGGGCCAGCAGAACACATCCTTCGGGCTGACATTGAAATGGATGGCCGAATCGTGCGCGATCTTCATCGGGAAGCTGCCGTGCGTATGCACGGTGCCCTTGGGCTTCCCGGTGGTGCCGGAGGTATAGATGATCATGAAGGGGTCGTCCGGCGACATCCGCTCCGGCGCGGCATCCGGCTGCGCGCTGGCCACTTGCTGCCAGTCCAGCACCTTGTCGCCGAAGGCAATCGATTCGCCCGCATGCTTCCAGACCGTGGTGCCGATGTCCGGCAGGCGCGACAGCGCTTCGTCCACCAGGCTGCGCGTATCGACCCACTTTCCCCGGCGGGAGAAGCCGGTCGTAGCGACCAGCGCGCTGGCCGAGCACGACGACAAGCGCGATACGATTGCATCGACACCGAATCCGCTGAACAGGGGCACCGTCACCGCGCCGATCCATGAAATGGCCAGAGAGGTCACGGTCGCTTCGACGCCATTTTCCATCAGCAGGCCAACCCGGTCGCCGCGCTTGACGCCCAGCGCCTTCAGGCCGCCGGCGAAGCCGGCTACCTTGTTTGCCAGTTCGGCATAGGTCAGTTGCTCGATCGCACCGCTCTCTTTCTCCGCCACCACGGCGGTGCGCCACGCCATCGAGGGATCGTCCGCCCACTTGAGCGCGGACTTGACCCAGTTCAGTTGCCCGCCCGGGAACCATTTTGGAAACGGCTTACCCTTGGGGGCATCCATGTACTGCGTGTACGGAACATCCCACACCATTCCGCAGAATTCGATGACGGCGTTCCAGTAGGCGTCGGGCTTCTCGTTGGAGAAAGCCAGCAGTTCGTCGTAGTCCTTCAGGCCGAGGCGGGCGACCAGCGCCGACACGTTCGCCGTGGCGATATCGTCTCCCGTAGGGATCCAGTCATTGTGCAGAGGGTCACTCATCGAAAATCCAGCATGTTGGTTGCACAGTTGCTGCGGCGCGACGTGGTCAGCACAGTTCATGCAGCATCAGGAGCGCCATGGCATAGATCCAGCGTGCGCGACGCACCGAAGCAAGTCAATCCGCGGCGCGGTGTTGTGCCGTACTTTGGAATGCCGTGGCGCAGTCCGGAGCGCCGTTCGTGTCCGTGTGTATCGACTGCCTGGAACAGACGACGGCGCGGGCGTCCAAGTGCTCTCATTTCATTGCACGGCACAGTTGTCGGATGGGCTTTGACGCCATCACGCGACGTCTCACAGACTTCGCACACACAAGACCACAACAACGGAGGAGCCCATGAAGAGTCGTTATTACGCTGCAGTGCTGTTGTCCATGACTGCACCATTCGCCACTGCGCAGTCGTCAGTCACGCTGTATGGCGTCGCCGATATCGGGATGGAATACCTGAACAACGCCAATGCCGCCGGCGACAAGCTGGTTCGCATGACGTCCGGCAACGTGTCGGGCTCGCGCTGGGGCCTGCGCGGCGTGGAGGACCTGGGCAGCGGCATGAAAGCGGTCTACGCGCTGGAAAGCGGCTTCGATCTCGACAGCGGCGTATCGAGCCAGGGCGGCCGCCTGTTCGGCCGCCAGGCCTTCGTGGGCCTGGACCACCAATGGGGCCGCGTCACGCTCGGCCGACAGCAGAACGCGCTGTTCGACTTGTTGATCAACTATGAGCCGATGGTGCTGGCGGCGCGCTATTCGGCGCTGTCGATCGATACCAGCCTTGCGGGTCGCTACGACAACACCGCCAAGTACACCGGCAAGTTCGGCCCGGTCACGGCAACTGCCCTGTACAGCTTTGCGCGCGGTACCAGCATCGCCAGCGGCGGCACTACGTCGTTCGGCACCGAGGTCCCCGGCGACGTCAAGAGCGACCGTGCCTTTGGCGGCGGCCTGGAGTACGCCGGCGGAAAGTTCGGCGCTACCGTGATCTATGACCAGCAGCAAGGTACGCGTGGCATCACCGGGCAGAGTTCGGGCCAGACAGACCGCCGTATCGCAGCAGCGGCCAACTTCAGCGTCGGCAGCTCGACGATACTGGCCGGCTATCGCTGGTTCAATGGCGACATTGGTGTCGCGCCGGGCCAGCCGCAGCGCCGCAACGACCTCTTCTGGCTGGGATACCGTTTCCGGGCTACGCCTGCCCTCACTTTGACCGGTGCCGGCTACTACCTGAATAACCGGCGTAACGGACAGGATCCGTGGATGCTGGTCGCATCCGCCAATTACGCCTTGTCCAAGCGCACTGATGCCTTCCTGAACGTGGGATACGTGCGCAACAAGGACAACTCCAACCTTGGCCTGAACGGCTTCCGCAGCACCATCACGCCGGGCGAAAACCAGACGGGGGTCATGGTCAATATCCGCCATAAGTTCTGACGGATTGGCTCCGGCCGCGTCACTTCAATGCCGCGCGGCCAGGCAGCGAGATAAGAAGCAAAAAAGGGAAGTGGTAAAGGGAACTGGCGCCGGTTCGCGTGACAAGACGCGGTCAGGCGCATTTTTTTGGTGAACGCAACTTGCCTGAGCGCGGGGCCCTTTGTGCGCGCGGCACTCACGCACGCAGACGCCACACCCCCGGCGCCAGCACCTTCGGCTCCGCCTTACCCGCTCATTGCACGGAACGCCCGCAAGCCGGGCATTGACCTCGCCTGCCTCGCATTCCCACCATGCATGCATACCTGCACCCTTCACGCAGGGCTGCCAACAAAGATAACGAAACAGGAGGCCACAGCAATGACCCATTCCCTTCATCACCTGTGCGGCGCGATCATCATGTCGCTGGCAGGGCCGACATTGGCTGTGGACGCCTATCCGGCCAGGCCTGTGCGGATCATCGTCAACTCGGCGCCGGGAGCGCTGCTCGACGTCACGACCCGCGCCGTGGCGCAGCAGATGGCCGACAACCTCGGCCAGCCTGTGGTCGTGGAAAACATGGCGGGGGCCGCCGGAATGCTTGGCATCCGCTATGTGAAAGCCCAGAAGCCGGATGGCTACACCATCCTCGCCACCGCCAACACCCTGGCGCTGGCGCAGGCCACCAAGCTGGAGCCGGGCTATGACCTGGCACGGGACTTCACCGGCATTGGCATGATGAACAAGGCCCCGCTGATCATGGTGGGCTTCTCCGCCCAGCCGGACAAGACCCTGCCCCAGTTGATCGCGCATGCGAAAGCCAGCCCGGGCTCGATGTCCTATGCCACCGCGGGCATCGGCACCAGTACCCATATGGCCGCCGCGCTGTTCGTGCACCAGGCCGGCATCAAGATGCTTCACGTGCCCTACAAGGGCAACGCCGGCGCCATGCCGGATGTGCTTGGCGGCCGCGTCAACATGATCTTTGACGGCGCCAACTCGTCGGGCCCATACGTCCAGGACGGCAAGCTGCGCGCGTTCGCGGTCTCCTCCCCCAAGCGCCTGCCGGCATTTCCCGATATTCCGACACTGGCCGAACAAGGCCTGCCCAACTACAGCTTCTACGTCTATATGGGCCTGACGGCGCCGGCCGGTACGCCAACGCCGGTCGTCATGCGGCTGGCGAAGGCATTGAAGGCGGCGCAGGCTAGCGACGCCGTGCGCGAGCGGTTCCGCAAGGACAGCGCCGAAGCCGGCAACATGTCCCCGGAGGAATTCACCGAGTTTTTGCGTCAGGATCTGCAGCGCAATATCAAGGTCGTGGCGGACCTGGGCATTCCGAAGGAGTAAGTCGGACGACAAGCCGAACTCCCCTGCCAGCCCCTGCTGCAGGGGCGCGACACCTTACCTGGAGAGAATGCAATGGCAACAACCATCGTCGAGCAACTGGCCGGCTTTACACAGCAAAGCACCTACGACACGCTGCCGCCGGCGGTCGTGGACGAATGCAAGCGCATCGTGCTCGATTCGCTGGGATGCGCGCTGGCCGCCGTCGACCAGCCCAAGGGCAAGATCGGGATCGACTACGGCGCACTGATGGGCGGCGCCGCGGGCGACGCCACCATCATCGGCACCGACCAGCGGGTGTCGGTCGTCGGCGCGGCCTTTGCCAACGGCGAGCTGATCAACGCCCTCGACATGGATGCGGTGGTGCCGCCGGGCCATGTGACGCCCTATGTCCTGCCCGGCGCGCTGGCGGTCGGCGAAGCCATGGGCCGGTCCGGCCAGGACCTGATTGCCGCGCTGGCGGTCTCGCATGAGATGTCGTATCGGCTCGGCAAGGCCATGGACTACCTGCGCGACACCAAGGACGGCAAGGTCTCGCCACCGAAGATCTATGGCTACAGCAGCACCGTCTTCGGCGCGACCGCGGCCGTCGCCAAGCTGAAGGGACTGGGCGCGGAGACGACAGCGCATGCGCTGGGGATTGCAGGCAGCATCAGCCCGGTGAACTCGCAGGTCGCCTGGTTCCAGCATGCGCCCAGCTCCACCATCAAGTACCTGCTTGCCGGCGCGCTGACGCAGGCGGCGATGGCCGCCGCGCACATGGCCGAGTTCGGCCACCGTGGCGACCTCCAGATACTTGATGACCGCGAATATGGTTTCCCGCGCTTTATCGGCACTACGCGCTGGGAACCGGATCGCATCCTCGCGGCACTCGGCACCGACTGGCAGTTCCCCACCGAACAGGCCTACAAGCCCTACCCGCACTGCCGCATCCTGCATGCGCTGCTGGACAGCCTCAACGAGATCGTCGACCAGAACGAACTGCGGCCGGACGAGATCGATGGCATCAGGGTCTGGGTCGAGGGATTTGTCGAGCAGCCCGTTTGGCTCAACCGTGAGATCCGGCATGTGCACGACGCACAGTTCAGCATCGCGCACGGCATCGCACTGGGTGCGCATCGTGTGCCGCCGGGCAAGGCCTGGCAGGAGCCCGAACTGGTGTTCGGCGAATCCGTGATGCGTCTGATGGATAAGGTCGAGCACGCGGTACACCCCGACTATGTGGCGCTTCTGACCGGCCACGCAGCCAGCCGGCCGGCGAAGATCGAGGTGTCGGCGCGCGGCCAGACCTTTGTCGGCGAGCGGCGCTATCCGAAGGGAAGTCCGTCCCCCGACCCGGCCAGCCATATGAGCACGGAAGAGTTGGTGCAGAAGTTCCGCGACAACGCGCGGGACGCCATCCCCGAGGCCAAGATCGATCGCGTCATCGATGCGGTGCGGGACCTGGAGAACGTGGGGAACATTGCGTCGATCCTGGCGGACATGCGACCCGGCGAACGCTAAGACCCGGCATCACCTGGCAGCGGACGTCATGCGCAGCATGGGGGAAAGGCCTTTGGTCGAACGTGGCGCCAATGGCGCAAAAAAGGAAGCCCCGCGGCAAGCCGGTCGGGGCATAAGCTCGCTCGGACGCGAGCATGGAGACAACAGATGCCGTTTCCGGCACGCACACATTCACTATGCCGCAGCTGCGGCAGATGACCAATGGTTTTGCGCCAACTCTCCCGTACTTTGAAACATCTCGGCAAGCACCGCCGTCAAACCGGCGCGCCCGTTATCCTGACAAACGTTAGGTAAATTTCATGAGCCCGATGCAGTAAGTTCATGTGAATAACTCCTGACTTGCTGCCTTCCTCATGCCTACCCGCCTTACTGGAGCCGGTCGCATCCAGACTGCGGGTGCGGGCGCCGGTGCTGCGGCGTTCCAAGGTACGGAACGCCCCGCCTTTTCGGTTGAACTGGCGACCGTCATCGTCGTAGCATTGCTGCAAAGCCAACAAGGAAGGCATGGATGGGAACGCCCGGGGAGCGCCAGGCAATGACATGGCAATCATGACCGAACACCAAGCCACATGCGAGAACGCCTCGCGAGCGCAGGCCGCCCTGCAAGACGTCGAGCGCCGCTGGAACGCCGCCGCGCTGACATGGAATTCCGACGCGCTGACCGCGCTGTACGCGCCCGAAGCCTTGTTCTTCGGGGGCCGCCCTGGCCACGCCGTGGGCCAAGCGGCAATCCAGGGATACTTCGCCTCGTACGCCGGGACGTTGCGCTCGGCATCGATGTCCCTGGTCGATCAAACTCTGGTCGAGCTTGGCGCGGACACGCTGCTGGCGCAGGGGCACGCCAACTTCCACTTTGTGCTCGCCGACGGGCGCGAAACCGCCTCGGCACTACGGACGACGTGGGTACTGACAAGGCGGCTGGGGGCGTGGCAGATTCTGCAGCACCACTTCTCCGCTACACCAGAAGGGCCCCCTATCCAATAGCCGGCGTTCCCTCATCGAGAAGACCCGATGATCGACGCATGCCAGCTTTTTGCGGCGCTTACCCGCATACGAGAGCGTGCAAATACCCCGTGAACGCCAGCAGAAAACAAAAAAGCCCGCAGCAAGCGGGCTTCAGGGCAAAACCTAACAAAATGAGGAGAGGTAGCCTTTAAAAAGGTTCTTTCTACCCAATCGCCCAGAAAGTTTTGGTATCTTTTTGATTATTAAACCAAATGCTGTCAAAAAGTTACATCTCTGCATCAAAATGTATCGTTACCGACATCCCCATCGCACTGCATACCGCGGAGCGAACTGCCAGCAATCAAGCAAGCTCCAGTGTCGAGGTAGAGTTGCACGTGCCTAACCATTGATCGACGATCGCGTCGCAGCCGGGACTGCAAGCACAGATGGAATCAAGAATGGTCAGGCAATGTAAACTGATCAAAGCTAGCTGATTGCAGCCAATTCACTGTGCATCCACCCTTCAGAGCCTCGGCATTTACTTATGCCGGCGGTGCGTCGGAAGCTTGAGTCGCAAATGGAGGCGCTCACGGTCCCCTTCCGGCGAAGCGCCCCCGCGCGACGATGGGTCCGCCGAATTCGACAATACTCTTGCCTTCACGTTCGACCACGACTTCGGTCGTGGCTTCTTTACCGCCGCTCGCTCACACCCAACTTACGGCCAACGGTATCGGCAAAGCGGCCGTACACACCTGGCAGTTGGCCGCACAAAAATAAAAATCACTCAACCGCCTTGAACATGTCCTCGACCACCTTCTTGGCGTCGCCGAACACCATCATGGTCTTGTCCATGTAGAACAGCTCGTTGTCCAGGCCGGCATAGCCGGCGGCCATCGAGCGCTTGTTGACGATGATGGTCTTGGCCTTGTACGCCTCCAGGATCGGCATCCCGGCGATCGGCGACTTGGGATCGGTCTTCGCCGCCGGGTTGACCACGTCGTTGGCGCCCAGCACCAGCACCACGTCGGCCTGCCCGAACTCGCTGTTGATGTCTTCCATCTCGAAGACCTGGTCGTACGGCACCTCGGCCTCGGCCAGCAGTACGTTCATGTGGCCCGGCATGCGGCCCGCCACCGGGTGGATCGCGTACTTCACGGTCACGCCCTTCTCGGACAGCTTCTCGGTCAGCTCCTTCAGCGCGTGCTGGGCCCGTGCCACCGCCAGGCCGTAGCCGGGCACGATGATCACGGTCTCGGCGTTGCCCATCAGGAAGGCGGCGTCGTCCGCCGAGCCCGACTTGACGTTGCGCTGCGCCTGCGCGCCGCCCGCCATGGCCGCCGCGGCGTCGCCGCCGAAGCCGCCCAGGATCACGTTGAAGAACGAGCGGTTCATCGCCTTGCACATGATGTACGAGAGGATCGCACCGCTGGAGCCCACCAGCGAGCCGGCGATGATCAGCATCGGGTTGTTCAGCGAGAAGCCGATGCCGGCGGCCGCCCAGCCCGAGTACGAGTTCAGCATCGACACCACCACCGGCATGTCGGCGCCGCCGATCGGGATGATGATCAGCACGCCCAGCACGAAGGCGATCGCCAGCATCACCAGGAACGGCAGCCACTCCTGCGTCATGAAGAAGGCGATGCCGAAGCCGACCATGGCCACCGCCAGCGCCAGGTTCAGCATGTGCTGGCCGGCAAACACCACCGGCGCGCCCTGGAACAGGCGGAACTTGTAGCGCCCCGCCAGCTTGCCGAAGGCGATCACCGAGCCCGAGAACGTGATCGCGCCGACGAAGCAGCCGATAAAGAGCTCGATGCGGTTGCCCAGCGGGATCAGGTGCGAGCCGGCCGGGCTGATGCCGAACGCCGCCGGCTCGGCCACCGCCGCCACCGCGATGAACACCGCGGCCAGGCCGATCAGCGAGTGCATCGCCGCGACCAGTTCCGGCATCTTCGTCATCTGCACCTTGCGCGCGACGTAGGCGCCGATGCCGCCGCCGACCACCAGCGCCGCGAAGATCAGCGCCAGGCCAGTGCCCACCGACGACTGGGCCGTGCCCGCCGCGAGGAATTCATTCTTCAGCTTGACGATCAGCACCAGCGTGGTGACCACCGCGATGGCCATGCCGATCATGCCGAAGGCATTGCCTTTGCGCGCCGAGGCCGGGTGCGACAGGCCCTTGAGCGCCTGGATAAAGCAGACCGAGGCCACCAGGTAGAGCATGGTGACGAGGTTCATGCTGACGAGTCCGGCTGCCATTACGCGCCCTCCCCGGCCAGTGCCTGCTTGGCTTCGGGCGCTTTGGCCTTCGGCTCTTTCTTCTTGAACATTTCCAGCATGCGCTGGGTGACCAGGAAGCCGCCGAACACGTTGACAGCGGCCAGCGCCACCGCCAGCGTGCCCATGATGCGGCCCGTGACGCCTTCGGTCAGGCCCGCGGCGAGCATCGCGCCGACGATGATGATGGCCGAGATCGCGTTGGTTACCGCCATCAGCGGCGTATGCAGGGCTGGCGTGACTGTCCAGACCACGTGGTAGCCCACGTAGATCGCCAGGACAAAGATGATCAGGTTGATCACCGTGTGGCTAACCATTTCCATTGATTTCTCCTTGAATCATCCGGCCAGCGCCGCTTCCCTGCGTCCCGCCACCAGGCAGGCGGCGACGATGTCGTCTTCGAGGTTGAGCGTGAACTGGCCATCCTTGTCGACGACCAGCTTGAGGAAATCCAGCACGTTGCGGGCATAGAGCGCCGAGGCGTCGGCCGCCACCATGCTGGCCAGGTTGGTGTGGCCGATGAGGGTGACGCCATGGCGCTCGACCACTTCGTCGGCCACCGTCAGCGGGCAGTTGCCGCCCTGCGCGGCGGCCAGGTCCACCACCACCGAGCCCGGCTTCATCTGCGCCACGGTCGCTTCCTGCAGCAGCACCGGCGCCTTGCGGCCCGGGATCAGCGCGGTGGTGATGACGATGTCGGCCTGGGTCGCGCGCTGGTGCACCAGCTCGGCCTGGCGCTTCATCCAGTCCGGCGGCATCGGGCGGGCATAGCCGCCCACGCCCTGGGCGATCTCGCGCTCTTCATCGGTGAGGAACGGCACGTCGAGGAATTTGGCGCCGAGCGATTCGATCTGCTCCTTGACCGCGGGGCGCACATCGGAGGCCTCGATCACCGCGCCCAGGCGCTTGGCCGTGGCGATTGCCTGCAGGCCGGCGACGCCGGCGCCCAGGATCAGCACGCGCGCGGCCTTGACGGTGCCGGCGGCGGTCATCAGCATCGGCATGAAGCGCTGGTAGTGGTGCGCGGCCACCAGCACGGCCTTGTAGCCGGCGATGTTGGCCTGCGACGACAGCACGTCCATGCTCTGCGCGCGCGTGGTACGCGGTGCGGCCTCGAGCGCGAAGGCAGTCACGCTGGCCGCAGCCATGCGCGCGTTGTTCTCGGCATCGAAGGGATTGAGCATGCCCACCAGTACGGTCCCCGGCTTCATCTGTGCCAGTTCCGCGTCGTCCGGCGCGCGCACCTTGAGCACCAACTGTGCGCCCAGCGCTTCGACAGCGGTGCCGATGGTGGCGCCCACCGCCTCATACGCGCCGTCAGGCTGGCTGGCACGAACGCCGGCGCCGGCCTGGACGATGACCTTGTGGCCCTGGGCGATGTACTTCCTGACCGTCTCGGGCGTGGCGGCGACGCGAGTTTCGCCGGCCCGCGTTTCCAACGGGATACCAATTTGCATATCAATATATCCAGCAGGTCATGACTAAACTCGGTCAGGCCAGCGTCAGGCCGCCGTCGACGACCAGGGTCTGCCCCACCATGTAGGACGCCAGCGGCGACGCCAGGAATAGCGCCGCACCGGCGACCTCGTGCGGCAGGCCCATTCGCCCAAGGGGCAAGCGGGAGAGGGTTGCGTCGAGCCGCGCCGGCGAACTGGTAGTGACTTTCGTGAGCTTGGTATCCACCAGCCCCGGGGCGATGCCGTTGACGCGGATGCCATCCGGCGCCCAGGCTTCTCCCAACGTGCGGGTCAGCCCCACCACGCCAGATTTGGATGCGGCATAGGCAGGATTCCCGCGCACGGAACGGAAGCCCGCGATCGAGCTCAACGTGATCAACGCGCCGCCGCTGTCGCGAAGCAGCGGTCGGAACTTGACCGCGCAGGCCATCACGCTCGACAGGTTGACACGCAGCACCTCCTCGAAGGTCGCCATTTCGAATTCGGCGCGCTTGTAAAGGATGATGCCTTGCGCAAGCACCAGCGCATCCAGGCGATCAAAGGCGGGTTGCACGGCGTCGACGGCCACCCGGTCGGAAACGTCCACCTGCGCATAGTGCAGGCCGGCAAGGTCGGAGCCTTCGTCGATGCTGTAGTCGGACGCGCTGGCGCGGGTGCCCCAGGCATGTACCTCGGCACCGAGCTGCCGGAATGCCTGCGCGATGCCGTTGCCGATGCCGCTGGACCCCCCAACCACCAGCACGGTCTTGCCGGTGAAATCGAGGGCTTCAGGAAAGCAGGGGTGACCCGGCGGGGTCGAAATTGCATTGCTCATGAACGGGTTGATCCAGGTGTGTTTGGCAAAACGGAGCCGCTTCAGCGCTGCAGGTACTTCCAGGCCATCGCGGCCATCGGACGGGCGAGCTTGCCCGCCTCGAGCGCCCGCGCCGATGACGCCGTGCCGTCCGCGGCCCGCTTCAGGATCCCCTGCAGGATCCCTGCGATCCGGAACATGCTGAAGGCGAGGTAGAAATTCCAGTCGCCGGCGATCCTGCGCCCGGTGCGTTGCTCGTAGGCGCGGCGATACGCCGCTTCGTCCGGGATGCCAAGGCCGGCGGGGTTGGCGCCCGCCATGCCGCGCAGCGGGCCGGGGGCGACGTGCCAGCTCAGGCAGTGGTAGCTGAAGTCCGCCATCGGATGGCCAAGCGTCGACAGCTCCCAGTCGAGCGCCGCGAGTACACGGGGCTCGGTGGGATGGAAGATGAGGTTGTCGAGCCGGTAGTCGCCATGCACGATGCAGACCTGCTCCTGCGTTTCGTGCGGTATGCGCTCCGGCAAGCATTCAATGAGCGCATCCATCGCCGGAATGGATTCGGTCTCGGAAAGCCTGTATTGCTTGCTCCACCGTTCGATCTGGCGCGAGAAATAGCTGCCCGGCTTGCCAAACTCGCCGAGGCCAACGGCCTTGTAGTCGACGCTGTGCAGCGCCGCGATGACGCGGTTCATCTCGCCGTAGATGGCGGCGCGCTCAGCGTGGCCCATGCCCGGCAGCGCCGGATCCCACAGCACGCGCCCTTCGACGTACTCCATGATGTAGAAGGCCCGGCCGATCACCGTCTCGTCCTCGCACATGGCGTACATCCTCGCCACTGGCACGTCGGTACCCGCAAGCGCCGCCATCACGCGGAATTCACGCTCGATGGCGTGCGCCGACGGCAGCAGCCTCGCCTGTGGACCGGGCTTGGCACGCATGACGTAGGCGTGGCGTGGCGTGGCCAGCTTGAACGTGGGATTGGACTGTCCCCCGTTGAACTGCTCGACGGTTAGCGGGCCGGTAAAGTCTTCGACATGCCCGGCCATCCAGGCCTCAAGCGCGGTGGAGTCAAAGCCGATGGCATTCGTCACGGGACGCGTGCCGGAGAACGCTGAAAAATCGTTGCTCATACGTCCGTCCGGCTCATCGGAGCGCCGGCATGGGCGCCAGCGATGCCTGGTTTTTCTCTGCGCGCTCCAGTGCACAGTAGGCGTAGTACATCTCCACGCACATGAGCGACCACGTCAGGCAAGCAAGCGTGAAGAAAATGAGGTGCTGCTCGTCGTCGCCCGGGATCTTGTAGAAGTCGTAAACACAGGCGATGGCCTGCGTGGTCACGAGGACCACGAACACGCCGAATGCGTGCCGGCCCTCCCCGGCACTGAGTAACTTCCAAGCGAACCAAGCCAGGTAGACCGAAAAGCCCGACCACGCCACCACGTAGAAATACGGCCTGGGCTGTGCCACGGCATCGACGGCCACAAGTATGATCGTCGCCGCGATCGCGCCGGCGAAAAACACGATATCCATCAGGATGGAAGGCTTGTAGCGATGCGTAACGGCCATCAGTCCTGCCACGGCAATCACCGGGATGCCGAAGCCCCTGGAAAACGCGTCGCAAAAGTACGAGATCTGATAGGAGAACTGTACGCCGCCCAGGGCGAATAGCAGGAAATTCGAGGCTGAGAAGGTCACGATCAGCCATTCAAAACCGAGCAGATAGCTGCCTTTCCTGAGGAACTTCAGGCCGTGGATCAATGAAGTCACCACGAGAACGAACATGGCAAGACAAAGTAGATAAAGGTTGCGGTCCATCACGACTCCCAAGGCTCGAACGGCAGGGTTGGATTCATCATTCTTTTCGCGGGGCAAGGCTGGCGAGGTAGGTTGCCATCGCCTTGCGGTCCTCTGGCGAGGCGGTCGCGGCAATGGTTTTCATCATGCCGGTCGGCTCGCTGCGCGCACCGGCGGCATACGCGTCGAACTGCGCCAGCAGATAGTCATAGCCCTGCCCGGCAAGGCGCGGAAACGCATCGTGTCCCATCAGCCTGCTTCCGTGACACGCCACGCAACCGCCGGACACCACCAGCTGCTTTCCCTTCTCCAGCAATCCGGCATCCGGCTCGAACGACCAGTTGTCCTGGGCCGGCTGCCTGGCGAAGTGTTCCGCCAGATGATTGATCTCCGTTTCGCTCATGGTCATGGCCATCGGGCTCATGGTCGGATTCGCCCGGTCGCCGCTGGCGAACTTGCGCAACTGGGCCGCCACGTACGGCGCCGGCTGGCCGGCCAGGCTGGGGTAGCCCTGGTGCAGCGAGTTGCCGTTGGTGCCGTGGCAGCCGATGCAGGCGTCGGTCACGCGCGGCCATGCGCCGCCGTTCGCGTCATGGCTGGCGGCCGACGCCGAGACATAGCGGTCGAGGCGATAGAGGCCGAGAAGTTCGGGGCCGAACCCGGCGAGCAGCCCTGCGACCGCGAGCGCCGGAACGCCCAGCAGGTAACGTTTCTTCATCGGTTGCCTCCTAATCGCGACGCAGGCCGTTGAGCACCTGCAGCGCGGCCTGGTGGCCCGAGCGCACGGCGCCGTCCATGTAGCCGGCCCAGATCTCGGCCGTCTCGGTCCCGGACCAGATCAGTTTGCCGCAGGGCTGGCGCAGCGCCTCGCCGTGGCTGCTCCAGAAGCCCGGCGGAATTGCGGAGACACAGGTGATGGTCCAGGGGTCGGCGCGGCCCCAGTCGTGGTCGTGGTACGACACCGGGGACAACGCCTCGCGGCCGAAGGCCTGCGCATAAATCTCCGCCATGAACCGCTGTGCTGCCTGGTGATCCGACGGGACCAGCGCGTTCGAGATAAAGGCGTTGATGACGCCGATCTCGCCACCGGGAGGCGAGTTGTCGAAGGCCCACAGGACAGGCCCGTCGACCTGGAAGATATGTCCGTTCAGGCCCTTGTCGCGCCAGAACGGGCGGCGATAGACCATGGCCGTCTTGCGCGCGGGGGAATGGGCTGGCCAGGCGCGTTGCAGCGCGGCACGCCTGGCCGGCAGCGGCGGATCGAACCGCACGCGATCGCACAGGGCCGGATGGATGGCCATGATGACGTGGCGCGCGCGCACTTCGCCCTGGTCGGTGTGCAGCGTGACGACCTCGCGGTCCCAGTCCGAGATCCGGCGCACCGGGCACGAGAGCCGCAGCTTCTTGCCAAGCGGCTGCGCCATCCTGTTGCTGAGGACCTGCGAGCCGCCGATGAAACGCGTTTCCTGTGCGCTGTGCTTGATGCTGTCGAGCTGCATGTAGTCGCACGCGGCCGAATTGATCATCGACAGGAAATGCAGCAGTCCCATCTTGGCCGGCATCACGCCGCCGGACAGCGCGACGCTCGCATTCCACCCCGTCCGTTCCTCGGGCTTGATGTTCTGCCGCGCCAGCCAGTCGCCGACCGACAGCTTGTCCAGTTCCGCTACCTTCGGAGACTTCCACGGCGCGCCAGACGGCACGTCGCGCGACAGTTGGCTGAGCCTGGCACCAATCGCCTCGTCGCTGCCGAACGTCCCCTTCAGGTCAATCGCCAGCCGGCCGTCGCCGCCGAGGATGACCGTCTTGCCCTCGTAGTAGCTCGGGAACGTGCCGACATCGAGTTCGCGCGCCAGATCCACCACGGCGGTCTGGCCGGGGCCGATCCACTGCCCTCCCACTTCCGAGACCTGACCCGAACCGACGTCGTAGTTGAGCGTGCGCCCGCCCACGCGGTTACGCGCTTCCAGCACGACGAAGGACTCGCAGCCTGCCTGGCGCAGGTCGCGTGCCGCGGTCAGGCCCGCCAGGCCGGCGCCGACGATGGCGATGTCCAGCACGCCGTCGTCCGGCCTGGCAGCCGTGGCCAGCCCGGGGCCCAGGCCCATGGTGCCCACGGCGGTCGATGCGCCGGCGATCTTCAGCAGTTGCCTTCGCTGCCTGTTGATGGATTTATCGGGGGACAAGATCTTTCCCATGGTGCTCTGTTGTTTCATGTTGCTCATTGCAGATCGACCGCGAACCGGCGCACGCCGCGCCCACCTCGCATGCTCCTGTGCCGCACGGCCCAGACCAGCCCGCGCAGCGTCTGCTGATTGGCCTGCTGCACGGCGGCCGTGCATTGATCCAGGATGTCCTGCTCCGGAAACAGCATCAGCTCGGCGGCACTGCCCAGCACCAGCGCGATATCGAACGACGATCCCCTCGCCAGCGCGTGACGCAGCAGTTCGGCAAGGCGCCGTTCGATCGCGGTGCCATCCGCGGCGTCAAGGCGCAGTCGCGCCACCGCTGCCCGGATGAAATGCAGCAGTTCTCCCGAAGACGGCTCTCGCCTCCGTGCGTTGCCAGTTGCGCAGGGTTGTGAACTCATGACTGCTTCCGGAAAACGGCGGCGCTCACTCGCGCGCCCATCCTTCCTGGTAGAGCAGCCCGGCCAGCACGCCCAGGCGCGACGTGAGGACATAGTTCTCGCCGTCTTCGATCAGCGCGGAGCGGACATCGCGGAACAGCTTCTCGATCGGGAACTCACGCGTGGTGCCGTTGCCGCCGAAGAGCTGGAACGCCTCGTGCACGATCTTCATCGCCTCCTCGGTCACGCTGACCTTGGCCTGCGCCGTGGCATACGGATGGCTCTGCGGCGACATGCGCGAGAAGGCGAGGCTGCGGCGGGCAATGGCGCGCGCCATCTCCAGCCGCCGCAGCATCTCGCCCACGCGCAGCTGCGTCATCTGGTGCTCCATCAGCAGCGCCCCGCCCTGCTTGCGCTCGTGGCAATAACCCAGTGCCAGCTCGAAGGCCGCGCGCGCCGCGCCGACGAAGACCTGGCACATGTGGGTGCCGGCATACGACCAGGTCGAGGCGAGGTTGCCGAGATAGTCGTCCTGCTGCGCGATGGCGAAGCGCCGCGGCACCCTGACGTTGTCGAAATAGATCTCACCCTGGGGAAGCGTGCGCTGGCCGATCTTGTCCAGCGGCTTGCCGCGCGAGATACCCGGCAGGTCGAGCGGCAGGATCAGGCCGATGCCGTTGGTAAACGCGCCGTGCTCGCCCGAGCCGTGGAAGCCATCGCCATAGTCCGCCGCCATGTAGGCCAGCGCGACCTGCGCGACGGACCCGTTCGACACCCATGCCGAGCTTTGGCCGTTGATGACGATCTCGTCGGCGCCGACCTTCGCGGTGACGTTGCCGACCGGCTGCCTGCCGGCGGCGCTCAGCTCCGCGCGGTACAGGATCGCGGCGTCGGAGCCCCGGTCGGGCTGCGTGTTCATCCAGCAGCCGAGCTTGCCCGCGCACATCTCGATGAGTTCCTGGTCGCCGACCGCCTGCGCCATCATCGATGGCATGGTCGCGGCGCCGATCGAAACGGCCAGGCCCGAATCGCCCCAGCCGAGTTCTTCCCCGATGATCGATTCGATGCGAACCGCCACCTCAGGCGGGAACTGCGCGATCAGCTGCGGATCCAGCCCGAGCTTCGCGCTCTCCATCATTGCCGCCCAGTATGGGGATCCCGGTGCGATCACCTCCTCAGGCGTCATGCGGTCGAGCTCGCGGCCGACCGGGCGTAGCACGTCACGCGCAAACCGATGGACGGTCTGCTGGATCGCGTTCTCCTCTTCGCTCAGCGGCGTCTCGAAACCTGTGATGCCGACCAGCGGCAGCGATACGGACTTGTGCAAACGGATCATTTGAGCCTCGCCTCCTCGTTGGAACTGTGACCGGCCATCGCGCCGGTCATCTGTCATTTACTAGTACACAGCACAAAAGATAGGTCATATTGACAAACATAGGGGCGAAAAAAAAGACAGGGTATTCCCTGCCTTCTCACGCCACCGCAAGCACCAGCAGCTAGTCGGTCTCTTTGGCCAGGTCAGCCTGTCCCAGCACCAGCTGCCTGACGGCAACCAGGAATGCCGCGTCGACGCCGGCCGGGATTTCGCGTCGGCGCCGCCCCGTGCCGAGCTGCAGTGCAAGCCCGTCCGCCATGGCGATCAGCAGCGAAGCTGTCTGCAGGCTCTCGGCACGCTTGCGTTCCGGATTCACCGCGCGCACCAGTTCGGCGATGCCACGCGTCAGCGTGTCATACCACTCGTCGTACATCCGGGCACATTCGGGATCGGTTGACGTCAGCGAGACGAAGTGCCACCACAGCGCCGAATCCTTGGAATTCCGGGCGTCGCTGAGCACCTTCTGCAGCAGCGAGTCGAGCGACTCGCGCGGAGAAACGCTGTTGTCCAGTGCACGCTTGAGGTCATCTAGGTAAGCGTCGATGATCGGCGCCATGACCGCCCGCAAGACGGCCTGCCGCGTGGGGAAGTAGTACTGGAGATTGCTGATGCTGATGCCCGCGCCGAGCGCGACCGCGCGCAGCGAGAATTCCAGGCTGCCGCCTTCGAGCAGCAGCTTGCGTGCGACACGGACAATGGCATTGCGCGTGCGCACGCCCTGCGCCCGCAGGCTGTCGGGGTCCGCTCCGGCGGATGCCGCGCTCGTTGCGCGCCGCTTTCTGGTCCGTGGCTCGGCCCGTGATTCCGCCCGTGATTCCTTTGGCACTGTCATCGTTATTCGCTTTGAGTCAGGACTGGTTTGCCCCGTGGAAGCAATCGCGCCAACGCCGCCCAGGGCGGACAACATTATAGCGGACGCCCCTCAAAGCGCCTGGCCCTGCATTTCAGCGGCGTGCCGCCGAGCGCGCCTTGCGGTTCACCCTGTCGTCCATCGCATTCGCCACGCCAAGCGCGGAGTTGACCACGCACCACTGCAGCGGTTCGGGCAGCGTCGACGGTGTCTCGTGCCGCAACGTCGATAGCAGCGGGGGCTCGGTGCCGCCGATCCGTTCGGCAAGCAGCCGTCCCATCAGCGACTGGGTGCCGACGCCATGCCCGGAACAGCCTGCCGCATAGAGGATGTTCCGCTGGGCGCCGGCCTCGCCGACCACCGGCAGCGCATCATAGGCAAAGCTGATATAGCCGCTCCAGCTTGCGCGGATCGCAACCCCATCAAGGGTCGGGAAGCGCTCGTGCAATCCCTGCGCCAGTTGCCGGTAGGCCGACGTGTCGGGCACATTCGGGGTCTGGCGGCCATAGACATAGTGCAGCCGCTTCGTGGTCAGCACCAGCGTGTCGCGCGCCGTCAGGCGGTGGCTTTCCATCGTCCAGTGCGAGGTCACGATGCCTTCGCGCCGCGCCCACCCCAGCGATGCCAGCTGCCTGGCGGACAGTGGCTCGGTCTCGATCGCCGAGACCCGCAGCGGCATCACCTTGTTGCGCAGCAGGCCGAGCTGCGGCGTATAGGCGTTGGTGGCCAGCACCAGGAACGGCGCGCTGGCGCTGCCGCGCGCGGTCAGCGCCTTGACGACGGGGCCTTCGATCCAGGATTGCAGCGCGGTGTTCTCATAGATCCTGACGCCGGCCCGCAGCGCCGCGCGCCTCAGTCCCATCACATACTTGCCGGGATCCAGGGTGCCGCCACCCGCGGAGTAGGCGCCAAACAGGAACGCCGGCGGGATGCCGCGTGCCCGCATTGCCGCCTGGTCCAGGAATTCCGCGGGCGACCCCAGCTCGATGCCAACCTGCATGCCCTTGCGCAGCTTTTTCTCCTGCGACGGATGCACGGCGGCGCGGATGATGCCCGAGGCGTTGTAGTCGCAATCGATCCCGTAATCGCGGAGCTTGCCCTCCACGTAGCCGACCCCCGCATCGTAGAACCCGACGATACCGCGCGCCTGCTCGCGCCCGACGCGCTTCAGGAACAGGTCGTACTCAAGCCCCTGCCCGCCGGCGAGGTAGCCGGCGTTGCGTCCGCTGGCGCCGAAGCCGGCGAACTCGCGCTCGAGAACGACCACCTTCGCCCCCCGCGCGGCCAGTTCCAAGGCTGTGGACAGCCCGGCAAGGCCAGCGCCGACAATAATCACGTCCGCGCTGACGTCACATTCCAGCTCAGGTTGCGGCGCCTCCGGCATTTCCACCCACCCGCCAAGCGGGCGATACGTGTTCCCAGTACTGCCGGCCATCTCTGTCCCCTTCACGGTTTGCTCAGGATATGAACCGCCAGCGCAGCTTCTTCGACCCCCTGCAACCCGCCGCCGTTCTCCTGGATCGCATGGCGCGCCCCTGCCACCTGGCGCACACCGGCTTCGCCGCGCAGTTGGGTCACCAGCTCATAGAGCTGGCCGATACCCGTTGCGCCCAGCGGATGCCCCTTGGATTCGAGACCGCCGGAGGTGTTGATCGGGATGCGCCCGCCTAGCGTGAAGTCGCCGCGCTCGGCCGCCGGCCCGCCTTCGCCGAACGGCACCAGCCCGAGGTTTTCGGCCTGGATGATTTCGCCCATCGCGGAGGCGTCGTGGACCTCGGCGACATCCATGTCTTGCGGGCCGAGCCCTGCCTGCTCGTATGCCTGCAGCGCGGCGAGGCGGCCGATGCCCCGGTGCGGCTCGTCGACGCTGCGGTGCGTGAAGCTGCGGATCACGCTGGCGGCGATGCGGATGCAGCGGCTGCGATCGGCGCCGATGCGCTTGAGGCCTTCTTCGGTGCAGAGGATGGCGGCAGCCGCTCCGTCCGAGATGGGCGCGCACATCGGCAGCGTGATCGGGTAGGTGATCGGCGGTGCGGCGAGCACCTCGTCGACGGTGAACGCCTGCCGGAACTGCGAGTGCGGATTGTGCACCGAGTGCTGGTGGTTCTTGGCGGACACCGCGGCGATCTGCCGCTGTGTCGTGCCGTACGTCTTCATGTGGTGCCGGCACATCGCGGCATAGATCTTCATGAAGCGGCTGTACGGCCGGTCGGATTCCGACCCGGGCGGCAGCACGATGCCGTCACCCAGTCGCGCCAGCGTGGCGAAATTCTCGTCCACGCGGGACACGTCCCATCCGGCCTCGAACAGCGCGAACGATTTCGCCTTGTCCGCGACGTTCATCTTCTCCGCGCCAAGCGCCAGCGCGACGTCGCAGGCGCCCGCCCTGAGCTGCTGCACCGCCAGGTGGACGGCGGTGCTGCCGGAGGCGCAGGCATTCTCGACGTTGAATACCGGAATGCCATCGATGCCGATCTTGCTGAACACGACCTGGCCCGGGATCGAAGCCTGCCCCTGCAGCGCGCCATTGGTGATGCCGGCATAGAAAGCCGCGCCGATGGCGCTGGTGCCGCAACCGGCGTCTTGCAGCGCCCCGCGCAGCGCTTCTCCCGCGAGATCGTCGATGCTGCGCTCGAAGTGCCGACCGAACACGGTCATGGCGATACCAGCAATGTAGATGTTGCTCATGTTATGTCTTTTCCGGGGCTTCCCGGTCCAGGTTGGTCAGGGTCAGATCTTGCGTTGCAGGCCCTGCCAGTACTGCTCGCGCAGGTCTTTTTTCAATACCTTGCCGACCGAGCTGCGCGGCAGCGCGGCGACGAAGTCAATGCTCTTGGGCGCCTTGACCGACCCGAGCTTCTGCTTGCAGAGCGCGAGCAGCTCGTCGGCGCTGACGTCGTGGCCCGCATTGAGCTCCACGACTGCCTTCACCGCCTCGCCCCAGGTGTCGTCCGGCACGCCGATCACCGCGCAGTCCTGCACCGCCGGATGCCCCCAGATCACCTGCTCCACTTCGCTCGGGTAGACGTTGAACCCGCCGCTGATGATCATGTCCTTCTTGCGGTCGGTAATGTGCAGGTAGCCATCATCATCGAGGTGCCCGATGTCGCCGGTATGCAGCCAGCCGTCGATGATGGTCTCGGCGGTCTTCTCGGGAGCCTTGTAGTAGCCTTTCATGACAAGGTCGCCTCGCACGCAGATCTCGCCGCTTTCGCCGGACGGCAGCACTTCGCCGTGCGCGTTCAGGATCTCGACGCGGATCAGTGGATTGGGACGGCCGACAGAGGACAGACGCTCGTCGGAAGCCAGCTTTCCGCCGACAAAGTGCTCGGCCGGGGTCAGGTAGGAAATCGATGCCGGCGCCTCGGTCTGGCCGTAGCCGCCGGCCATCACTGGCCCGAACACCTCGATCGCGCGCTTGAGCTTCTCGACAGCCATCGGCGCGGCGCCATAGAGAAAGCATTTGAGCGACGAAAAATCCTGCTTCTCGATGCCGGGGATGTCGAGCAGGCGATAGATGACCGTCGGCGGCAGGAAGAACTCCGTGACCCGGTGCATCGCAATCGCGCCGAGCACGGATGCCGGATCCGGCTTGGTGACGACCACCACGGTGCCGCCTCGCGCCGTGCAGGGCAGCGAGAGCATGCCGGCTGTGTGGGTCATCGGCGCGGCGGCCAGGTTTACCGGCCGCTCGGTCCCGTAGGGGAACGCCATCATGAACTGCGCGAAGTAGACCTGATAGGCGCGGTGCGTGTTCATCACGCCCTTGGGCTTTCCTGTCGTACCGCCGGTCGCCGACAACGTCACCACGTCGTCCATCTGGTATTCGATCCGCGGTGCATTGGCGGACTGGCCCGCGCTCCAGGTCGCGAGCGACGGCGCCCACGGCAGGTCCGCATCCACGCATACCCAGAGCCTGACCTTGGGCAGGCTGGCGCGCAGCGCTTCGATCACCGGCGCGAAGACCTGCTGGAAGAAGAGCACCTCACAGTCGAATGCATCGAGTATGTACTGGTTCTCGGCAGGTACGTTGCGTCCGTTGACCGGGATGTACACCATCCCGGCGCGCCACGTTCCCAGTGCACAACTCCAGGCGCGGACGTCGTTGTCCGCCCACACGGCGGCCTTCGTCTCCTTGCCGAACCCCGCGTCGATCAGCCCGTTGGCGATGCGGCACGACAACTCGCCGATCTCCCGGAACGAGAACCGGCGCTCATCCTGGATGTAGGCGATGCCGTGAGGGTTGATGCGCCACCCTCGGTCAAAAAAATCGATCACTGCCATTTCATTTATTCCTCAGAAACTGCGGCGTGGCCAGCTCGCCGCGCTTGCCCCGGGCACGCGCGGCATGGCTGTTACAGGTGCGACACCGTCGCGCGCGCCAGGCTCCGCTGCTCCAGGAAGCCGAGCAGGTAACGGTGCCCGAACGCCTTCGAGCCGGAGGCAAAGCCGACCCTGGCGGTGTCGCCGTCGAGCAGCTTGATGACGCCGGCCGCGTGGATCGCACCGGTGGCGATGTACGGCGTGGTCCCGTGCACGGTCGCCCGCACCGAGGCGAGCTGGCCGCGGCCGATGGCAAAGTCAACCGTGCGCTGCACCGTGGTGCGCTCGCGCGGCGGCATCGCAGGCGTGGTTGAATCGACGATCTGCTTCAGCACCGCGTCCTGCTGCTCGCGCGGCAAGTCCTTGTACTCGGCATCCCATTTCTGGCCCAGCGCATGAACCATCTGCATCGCATTGTTGTCGTAGAAGCCCACACTGGAGATGCAGCTGCGCACGCGCGGGTCCTGCTCGAAGTAGACGGGCAACGACGTGCCGCCCCAGGGCAGGCAGAACACCGGTTGCATGAAAGCGGGATCGACGACATTGAACGACGCATGCGGTGCGTGCGGCGTCAGCCGCTTTTCCCACAGGTAGCAGGATTCGTGGCGATAGCCTTCGAAGATCGTCGCGGTCGAGCCCACGCTGATGCCGGCACTGGCTCCGCGCGGACCGCGCGTCAACGTGGCGGTCTCCAGCGCATCGACGCCGTGGGTCTCGAGCGCCAGTTCGGCCGCGATCTCGGCGAACGTGTACATGTACGCATTGGAAGGCGACACCAGCAGTCCGGCCTGCCGGAACAGATCGCCGAACTGGTCTCGCACCTTGCGGATGTGGGGCTGCTCGCCGGTGGTGTCGAGGTAGTGGCAGCCGGCCTTCAGCGCGGCTTCGACACCGACCAGCCCGACCGTGGAGAACGGTCCCACGGTATTGCATACCACCTTCGCGCCGCTGAAGGCCTTCACGAGCGCGTCCACATCATGATCCGCCTCGATCAATTCATACTCGGCGGACTCGAGCCGGACGACGCGCTGCGCCATCATTTCCCTGGCACGGCCAGCGTTACGTGCGACCGCTGTAAACGGGATATTCTGGTCGATCAGCCAGTCCATGATCAGCATGCCGGTATAGCCGCTTGCGCCGTAGACGACGACGGGGTGCTTTGCCATGGTTGTCTCCTTGAGAGTTGTTTGGCGTTGCTTGAAGAATTCAGGGTGATGAAAGCCATGCCGCTCAGGCTCCTGAGCGACGCATGGAATTGCCGTTTTCGTAGGGGGTGCCCGCCAGCCGCTAGCGCCTGCCGGGACCCGCGACTGGCAGCAGCCCCGCCATCGACAGCAGCAGCGGCCGCGCGCCGTCCGCGAGCACCGCGGTGAGCGATTCCTGGTCCGGGCGTTGCGTGGCCGCGAAGGTTTTGCCCTTGTCGTGGCTGTCGAGCACGGTCCCTCCCATGCCAACCACGACGACGCTGCCGTCGGCAAGTTCCGTGATGCCGGTCAGCGATTGCGTGGTCTGCGAAGCAACCGCCTGCCACGTCCTGCCGTCGTCGCTGCTGCGGTAGAGGTGGCCGCGCATGCCACAGACCAGCAGCGTGCCGTCGGACAGCGCCCGCCCGTACCAGAGCGAACCCTTGTCCGCGCCGGACACCGCCTGCCACGACTTGCCCCGGTCGGCAGAGCGCATGATGGTGCCGGCCTCGCCGGTGATGAACAGCGTGCCGCGGCCGGAGGCGAACAGGTGCAGCAGGTGGCGGTCAGCGTTCTCGCCGGCCTCGATCCGCCGCTCGGTCCAGGTCCGGCCTGCGTCGCGGGTCTCGATCGCCCAGCCATACAGGCCCACGCCGAAGCCGTGTTCCGGCATGTCGAAGTGGAGGGCGAGGATGGGCTGCTCCACGCCGGGTTCGCTGCGCAGCAAGGCCCAGGTCTCTCCGCCGTCCTGCGTGCCGAGCACCACGCCATCGTGGCCCGCGGCATAGCCGCGCCGCGCATCGACGAACTGGACCGAAGTCAGCAGCGTGCGCACCGGCACCGACTTCGCCTGGCGGAAGCGGATGCCGTCGTCGGACAGCAGGATGACGCCATGGTCGCCTACCGCGACGGTGCGGCCGCCGGCGCGTGCGGATGCGAGCAGCGGTGCCGTATTGGCGTTTGCCACGCGCCGGGCCGGCTCCATCGTGGGCCAGCGCGGCGCGGCGGCGGGCTGGGTCGCAGGCTGGGTCGCAGGCTGGGTCGCAGGCTGGGTTGAGGGCTCGCTCGCAGCTTGGTTCGCAGATTCTGCGGCCCGGACCGGGCAGGCAAGCGACAGCGCGATCGCGGCTAGGGAGAGAGATCGGTAAGAAGGCATCGAAAGCATCTCCTTGTCGCTAGTGCTTCAGGATTTCCGGCATGTGCACCGCACCGCGCCGGGGGAAGAACCGCTCCAGCACCGCCGCGAACGCGGGCAGCAGCGTGATTGCCATGACCATGTTGACGAGGAACATGAAGGTCAGCAGCGCGCCCATATCGGCCTGGAACTTCAGGCTTGAGAACATCCAGGTGGCCACGCCGACCGACAGCGTGATCGCGGTGAAAACGGTGGCGAGACCCGTCTCCTTCATCGCGGCTTCCAGCGCCCTGGTGAATTCAAGGCCGTTGGCCAGTTGCACCTGCAGGCGGTTGTAGATGTAGAAGGCGTAGTCGACGCCAATGCCGACCGCGAGCACCATCACCGGCAATGTCGCCACCGTCAGGCCGATCTCCAGCTCTTTCATGAACCAGTAGCCGATCCAGGTGGCCACGGTCAGCGGCAGGCAGCAGGCGACCATCGCGCGCCAGTCCCGATACACCAGGAACACCAACGCCAGGATGGCGGCGTAGACGTAGAGCATCATGGGCAGCTCGCTCTCCTCCAGCACCTCGTTGGTGGCCGCCTGGACACCCGCGTTGCCGCTCGCCAGCCGGATCGCCACACCGTCGAGCCGGTTGGCGTCGCGGAACTCCCTGACCGCCCCGACCACGGACTTGATCGTGGTTGCGCGATGGTCCGGCAGGTAGAGGTTGACGCCCTGCACCCGGCAGTCGCTCGACGAGAGTCCGGCGATGCGGTTGTTCACGCCCTGGAACTGCGAACCCAGCCCGCGCGGATCGCGCGTCACCGTGGCCATCTTGGGGCTGCCCTCGTTCATGCCGACGTTGTAGAGCTTGAGCTGCGCGGCCAGCGAATCGGTCGAGACCACCCCCGTGACGCTGGCCATGCGCCAGGCAAAGTCGTCGATGAACAGCAGTTGGTCGGCACGGGAACAGACCTCGCCCTCCCGCTCCGCCTTGGCCTCGAACACGACGGTCAGCCAGTCCAGGCCCACGTCGAAGCGCTCGATGATCGCCGCGGCGTCCTGGTTGTAGCGCGAATCCGCGCGCAGCTCGGGCGCGCCGGCCTGCAGGCTGCCGACGTGCCGGCCCTGGCTTTTCCAGAACGCCACGCCGAACACCGCCGTGCCGACAAGGGTGACGGCGAGCGCGTAGCGCGGCTGCGCGATCCGCGCGAGCACCTCCAGCCAGCCGTTGTGGCGCTCGCGCCGCGCCAGTGCCCGCCTGGCAAACTCTGGCGTAAAGCGGAAGTACGACGCTGCCACCGGCAGCATCATCAGGTTAGTGACGATCTTGTAGCCCACGCCGATCGCCGCCGTGATCGCCAGCTCGCGGATCATCGGGATCGGGATCAGGATCAGCGTAACGAAGCTCACCAGCGCGGTGACCAGCGCCAGCGACCCCGGAATCAGCAGGCCCGTGAAGCTGCGGCGCGCGGCGATGGCCGAGTCGGTGCCATGCGCAACCTCGCGCACGATGAAGTTGATCTGCTGGATGCCGTGGGAGACGCCGATCGCAAACACTAGGAACGGCACCAGGATCGCCAGCGGATCGAGGCCATAGCCGAGCAGCCGCAGCGTGCCGAACTGCCAGACCAGCGACACCAGCGAGCAGCCGAGCGGCAGCAGCGTCAGGCGCACCGAGCGGCAATACCAGTAGACCGCGAGGCCGGTGAGCAGGAAGGCGATGCCGAAGAAGCGCGTGACGTCGGCGCCGCGGTCGGCGATGTCGCCGATCTGCTTGGCAAAGCCGATGATCTCGATCTCGACCTCTGCGTTCTCGAACGGGCGCCGGATCTTCTCCTCGAGCAGCCGGTTGAACTGAATGTAGTCGAGCTTCCTGCCCGTGCCCGGGTCGACGTCGCCCAGCTCGGCGGTGATCAGCGCGCTGGTCTGGTCACGCGCCACCAGGGTGCCGATATGGCCGCCGGCAGTGGCGCGCTGGCGCACCTTTTCGATGACGTCGGGGGAGAGCTTCTCCGGCACGACGTCGCCGCCGGTCACCGCCTCGGCACGGAAGCCGTCCTCGGTGATCTCGGTGAAGAAGACGTTCGGCGTCCACAGTGACGTCACGCTCGCCCGGTCCACGCCTGGCAGGTAGGTGACGGCTTCGGTGACCTTGAGCACCTGGGTCAGCGCCTGACCGTTCCAGATGTCGCCGTCGCGGGCGTGGACGGCGATGGTCAGCCGGTTGGCGCCGAACAGCTGGTCGCGATACTGCTCGAAGGTCTTGATGTACTCATGGCGCTGCGGCAGCTGCTTTTCGAAGCCGGCCTCGAGCTCGAGCTTCGCCCCCAGCACGCCCATGGCGGCCGTGAATCCCGCCAGCAGCAGCAGGAAAGGAAGGCGATGCCCGAACAGGGCAGCTTCTAAACGGGTTATCAGGCGTGCGAGCATCAGAATGCGGTGGTCATGCTGAGGGAAACAAAGTCGCGGTCGCGCAGCAGGTTGCTGCCGCTACCGCCCCAGTTGTGGGTGTAGTCCAGGCGCATCTTGGTCCCCGGCTTGGTCTTGAAGTCGATGGTGGCGCCGATCACGGCGGCGCCCGCGCCCTGGACGAAGCCCGGCAATGCCGTTGCCGAATAGCCGCCGATGCCCTGCATGAGCGCGATATCCGGCGACAGCGACGCACGCGTGCCGAAGATGTTGGGATAGGTCACGGACGCCGCGAGCACCATGCCCGCCGACAGCTTGGTCGGCAGCTTGTAGTCGGCAGTGACCGCATACGGAATGCCGGCGTTGAGCTTGAGCTTCGGGTAGTACGCCAGCGCACCTTCGGCGGTGAGCGTGCCCTCGGTCGCGCCCAGCGCGCGCAGCAGCCAGCCGAACGACCCCGATGGCGACATGATGTGGATGCCGGTCAGGTGCAGCTGGTAGTGCTGCGTGTCGACCCAGCCCTTGCAGCTGCTGCCAACCGGCTTGACCGTGAAATCGGCCAGCGCATTGCAGTAGTACGGGTTGCCCGGATCGATCACCGTGGTGGGGTCGATCGCAACGCCATCCCGCGGCCGATACGACAGCTCGGTGCCGATCACCCATTCGCCTGCCTGGAAGTTGTACGACAGGCCGAACAGGTCGCGGTTCTTGCCATAGTCGAGCGACGCCTGCCAGCCGAACGGGTTGGCCGTCGTGTTGCCCACCTGGTAGCTGACGAACGGCACCTTGTCGCTGTAGTGCTGGTAGTAGAAGCCGAGTTCGTTGCCCGTATCCGGGAACTTGTAGCGCAGCGCCAGCCCGCCCTGCCCGGCGTTGGTCGGCTTGTTGTCCGGGCCGCGCGGGATGAATGTGCCGGTGCCGAGCAGCGGCCCCACCGGGTTGGTGGCGGGGTTCGCCAGCTCGCCAGCGCTGAGGCGGCGGTTGTAGGGCAGCCCGGTCGCGGGATTGATGCCGACGATCCTGGTGCCGTTGTCGCCGATCGTGGCGCGCGGAAACGGCGGCAAGCCCGCGGCACCCAGCGCCGCGTTGACCGTCGAGGTCGGGATATAGAGGCCGCGCCCGCCGCTGCCCACGAAATCGCTGGTCGAGAAGAAGGTTCCGGGCGCATCGAACACGAAGCTGTTCCACTTCCACTGGTAGAAGGCCTCGATGCCCAGGTCCGGGCCCAGCGAGGAGCTGGCCGACACCATCGGCGACGGGATGAACAGGTTCTTCAGCGGCGTGCCCGGCTGGTGCGCGGACGGCAGGTAGATCGGGTTGATCGAGTTCACGCCGCCCGGGATGTAGAGATTCTCGCCCCAGCTCAGCACCTGGTTGCCGACGCGCACGCGGGCCTGCTGGTCGCCGATGTCGAATTCCTTGGTCACGTAGGCATCGAGCAGCCGCGGGTTGCTGGTGGCGAAGTTCCGCGCGGACGGATCGAGGTCGCTGCGCCGGGTGTGGTCGACCGCGAAGTCGTAGTTGACGACACCGCGCAGCAGCCCGCTCCAGCCGTCCGAGGCCTTGACGTACAGGTCGCTGGTCCACTGCGCATTGGCGGACACCGGCTGCCAGCGCTTGTAGTTCAGGTTGCCGTCGTCCTGGTTCACGCGCAGCACGTCCAGGCTCGACGAAAAGACAGCCGGGTTGCTCTGCTGCAGCGGCGTCGGCGCGTCTCCGACGCAACCGCCGTTGTCGTTGCCGACAAAGCTGCAGTTGGTCTTCGACGTGCGCACCGCCACGCCGAACGAGACCGTCGAATCGAAGGCCACCTGCCAGCCGTTGTCGAGCGTCCACTGCGCGGCGTGGACCGGTCCGGCATCCGCCCACGCCAGCACGCCGAGGATCGCGGTGCAAACCAGCGTCCGGTCCCGTGTCTTCGCGCTTGCTCTTCCGATCGCCCCGGCGACCGGTCCCGCGTCATCACGCAGTTTCATGATGGCCTCTCCGTGTTCGCGTTTGATCGCTCAGCGCGTGGTGATCCGGCGCAGGCCGTCCGGCTCGAAGGTCTTCTCCTTCAGACGCCCTTCGCGCGCGGCCAGCCAGTCCGGCTCCTTGTGGCCGGCGACGACGCGGTCGAGCACGGCGCGCCGGGTCTGGTGGTCATAGCTGGTGTTGGCCGCCCACACGCAGGCCGGGATTTCCCAGGCCATGTACGGACCCATCTCGGTCGTGCGCCAAACCTTGCCTTGCGCGTCGTACATGTCTTCCACCAGGATGGTCCAGGTGTCTTCGTCGAGGTAGAACACGCGCTTGGGGAAGGTATGGCGCATGCCGGACTTGAGCGTGGCCTCCACCACCCACATGCGATGCAGCTCGTAGCGCGTGTGGTCGCGGCTGAGGAACTTCGGCTTGACGACATCCTCGACCTTGTTCGTGGACGAGTTGACGCGGTAGGTGTTGTACGGGACGTACATCTCCTTCTTGCCGACCAGCTTCCAGTCGTAGCGGTCCAGCGGTCCGTTGAACTGCATGTACTGGTCGACCGTCAGCAGGTTCTCCGTATTGAGTTGCGGCGCGTCGTACTGGTACGTCGGCGCGCGGCGCACGCGGCGCTGGCTGGCAAAGTACAGCCAGACGTCGTTGGCCTCGGCAAACTTGTATTGCGTGAGCGTGGCATCGCCGGCAATGGACGGCGGGCTGGTGAAGGTATTGAGGTACAGGCTCTCGATGCCGCGCGCGTCGGCGACGCCCTTGTTCGACGGCGACCACATCGGCGACATCTGCCATTCCTCCTGGCCGAGCGGCTCGCCGATGTTTTCGCTGCCCTTGGGCGGGATATAGCCCGCGTAGCTCATCTGGAAGCCCTCGCCCTTCCAGTGCAGCTTGTGGTTCCACATCGCTTCGGCGCCGCTCCGCGGGACCGGGAACGGCACGCCTGCGCCGAGCGCCTCGGCCAGGTTCTGGCCGTTGTCGGCAAGCCTGGCATTCGCGGCATTCTTTTTCGTGCGCTCGTAGTAGAAGTCGGGGAAGCCGCAGGAACGGCGCGTGGTATAGACGTCCATGCGGTAGCCCGGAATGGTCTTGACCATCTCGACCTGTCCGGGCGCGAGCTTGTCCTTGTAGCGGTCGACGTTGGACGCGTCGATCGACAGCAGGCGCTTGTCGTTCGCATAGGGGTCGGGCCGCGGCGTGCCGGGCTTCCAGCCGCCGGGCGCCTTCATGTCGCCGCCGGTCCATTCCGGAATGGACCCATCCTTGTTGCCCGCGCGTTCGGCACCCACCGGGGTGAGGTCCTTGCCGAGCCGGGCCATATCCTGTTCAGGGGCGGCTGCGTACGCCGCGCCTCCGAGCGCAACGGTCGCGCTGATCAACCACGTTGTGTATTTCATCTGAGTCTCCTACCACCAGGGTCAACCGGTTACTGTTCCGGTTTCTATTTTTTAAACAATGTGCCCAACATAGGACATAATGACAAAGATAGGGCGCAAAAAAATGGCAGGGCGTTGCCCGCCGGCGACCGGGCTCATGCCTGGCCGCAGCCCACTACCGCAACCGCCTGGATCTCGATACAAAGCCCTGGCAGCGCCAGCTCGGTCACGCCGACCGCGGTCCACGACGGATAGCGGTTCGGGATGTACTCGTCCTTCACCCTGGTGAAGTCGGCGAGCTCGTTGCGGAAGCTGGTGTGATAGGTAGTCAGTTCGATCACGTCGTCAAGGCTCGCGCCGGCGGCCGCCAGCACGCCTTTCAGGGATTCGAAGGCAATCCGCGCCTGCGCCTCCATCCCTTGCGCCGGGGCCATGGTGGCATCGATGCCGACCTGCCCGGAGACCCAGATGGTATCGCCCACCCGGGTCGCGGGTGAGAAGTGGAGCGCGTCGTACAGCGCCTCTGCGCCAGGTGGGATGATGGACTGTCGATTCATGGTGAGGGTAGTCATGGTGTGAAACGCTTTGGCTCAGACAATCTGACGGAAACAGGGAGCACGGAAGGGCTCGCCCGCCTTCAGCGACATCAACTCTTCAATGAATAGAACACCCGCCGGCGTGAAGCCTGAATCGCTGTGCTCCGGCAGCGGGCTGAAGACCGCGTCATCGCCGAAGAAGCGCATCACCAGCGTATGACGATTCGGGAAATCGGCATCGACCGCACCGCCCCCATGGAGCGCGCCGGGATGCAGCAGCAGCACGTCGCCGGGCCTGGTCGCCCAGGAAACGATGTCGTAGGCCTCCGGATTGGCACGGCGCTCGGCCTCGATGTTCGGCAGCCGCGGCCAGACCCCGCCACCGTGCAAGGGTTCGGTGGGGTCATCGGGGTTCTGGAAGGTGCTGCCATCATGGCGCGTGCCGCGATGCGAGCCCCTGACGATTTCCAGGGCATTGCGCTTGGGAACGGCCTCGAAGCTGATCCACGCGTTGGCAAAATGCTTCCCCGCCCAGGGCAGATAAGACGTGTCCTGGTGCCACGGCGAGCGCCCCGCATTGCCACCGGCCTTGAGGAACAGTTCCTCGGCGAAATACCAGACGTGCTTCGAACCCCACAGGTCGGCAAGCAGCCTGCCGAAGGGCAGCGTGGCCGCCAGTTCATCCAGCCTGCCCTTGGCGAAGGGATTCGCGTTGTCGACATGCGACTTCTGCACCGAGCCCTCGAACAGGCTGTGGGCGTTGGGCCCGGGGTTCTCGATGCCCCAGTCGAACGCATGCCTGCACAGGTTCAGCTGTTCCGCATTGAGACAGCCTTCGATGAGGACGGCACCGTCCTCATCGAAGGCCTTGCGCTTGGATTCATCCATCGGTGATCTCCTGTTGTTCCGTGATCGCCTCGTTAGTAGGCCAATAAACTAAAGTTAGGTAACTATGACAAAGATTAGAAGAAGAAAAAAGACAGGGTATTCCCTGCCTGAACCCTGTCGGTAGACCGCAAGACGTTCACGAATCACACACAGGTCAACGGCTTTTGACTTGTTTGTCTTTTCGACCTATATTCGGCCATATTTCCTACTTATATATTGTTGCCGAACCATGAGCAAACCAATCATGTGCCGGGATGCGACGCTGGTCGATGCGGTACCGAAGACAGCACCAGCCCCCGGGCCGGACCCACAGGCGCGACGCCGGTTGCTTGGCTGGGCGGCAGCGGCTGGCGCCGCTTCGCTGGCTGTTGCCGCCGCGCCGCGCACAGCGAGCGCTGCGCCACGGCAGCCGAGCCAGGCAACTGCGGAGCGCGGCGTACTGGACGTGGCCATCCTCGGCGCCGGCCTCGCCGGGCTGACGGCCGCGCGAGACCTGCAGCGCGCCGGCTGCCAGTCCTTCGTGGTGCTGGAGGCGCGCAACCGTGTCGGTGGCCGCACCTATAACCATGATCTGGGCAACAGCGTGGTCTCCGAAGCGGGCGGCCAGTGGATTGGCCCCGGCCAGACTGCCATTGCCGACCTGTCACGCGAACTCGGGGTAGACGCCTTCGGCACCTATTACCAGGGCAAGACCGTTTTCCTGGCGGGCGATGCCCGGGTGACGCAGGACCTGCACGGCGGCATCGGCGCGCAGGGAACGGTTGCGGCCAAGCTCAGCAAGCTGGCACGCGGTGTGCCGTCCGGCGCACCCTGGAAGGCACCTAATGCGGCGGAGCTCGACAAGCTCTCGCTGGGTGACTGGCTGGCGCGGCAAAACCTGAACAACGAGGAGAAGTTCTCCTTCAGCATGGCCGCCACGCTATCGCTCGGCGCCCCGCCGGCGCAACTCGGACTGCTGCATTACCTGTCGGTGATCAACAGCGCCAACAGCGACTACGACACGCTCGAGAGGATCAAGGATGGCGCGCAGGAAACCCGCTTCGTCGGCGGCTCGCAGGTGCTCTGCACGCGGATGGCGCTGGGCCTCGGTGACAAGGTGCGACTATCCTGCCCCGTGCGCAAGATCGTCGGCTGGGATCGCGAGATCGTCGAGGTGCACACTGACAAGGGCGTGGTGAAGGCGCGCCATGTGATCGCGGCACTGAACCCCGCACTGTGCAACCAGATCGTCTTCGATCCGCCGCTGCCCGCCGGGCGTGCGCAGTTGCAGCGGCTATGGCCGGGACACGCGCCCATGCGCAAGACCGCGCACGTCTACACGCGCCCGTTCTGGCGCGATGCCGGCCTCAACGGGCAGATCGTCCCGCTCGACGGTCCGCTCATCTGGTCAATCGACAACTCGCCGCCAGACAGTTCGGTCGGCGTGATCGGCGCATTCGTCAAACCGGGATACCTGCCGGCGGATCCCAAGGCCGCCGAACGGATCCTGTCGGCGATCTATGCCAGGGCGCTGGGAGACAAGGCGTTGAAACCGGTGCAGTACCACGACTTCGACTGGGGCACGGCCGACGCCTGGTCGATGAGCTGCATCAACCCGATGCCTCCCGGCTTCTGGACCAAATGGGGCCAGTACCTCCACCCATCGGTGGGACGACTGATCTGGTCGGGAACCGAGACGGCCGACATCTGGGCCGGCGCGATGGACGGCGCGGTGCGATCTGGCCATCGCGCGGCCCTGCAGGCGCTGGGCGCGCTGGCGCATCCGGGCCGGGAGGCATAAATGAAGATGAAGCGCGCTATGTTCGTGGCGGCAGCGGTGTTGGTGGGAGCATCCGCCTGGGTTGTTCCGGATCTGGTGGACTATCACCGGTTCGGAACGTCGCTGGATAACCAGGCCCAGGCAAGTCAGTCCGATGGTGGTTCCTGGCCGCAGTTCCCGGAGACCTGCTTCGCCTGCCATGGCCCGCGCGGGCAGTCCCGCAACGCCGGGTACCCTGCCCTGGCCGGCCAGCCGGCAACATACATCGAGGCGCAATTGCGCGCCTTCGCCAGCGACAAGCGCCACAGCCCGATCATGGGCCCGCTTGCCAGGCACCTCACGGATGGTCAGATCACGGCTCTGGCTGCCTACTACGCCCAGCAGGTGCCCACCGGCAACCCGGAAGTCCCAGCCGACGCCGAGCTCGAGGCGCGCGGAAAGACCGTGGTCCAGGCCCGCAGTTGCCAGGCCTGCCACGGCGAAGGACTAAAGGGCAAAGACCTGGCGCCACGCCTGGCGGGTCAGGGTGAAAACTATCTGGCGCAGCAGCTCGCCGCCTACAAGACCGGCGAACGCCATGACGCCACCGGCGGGATGGACAGCATTGCCGCCACCTTGTCGAACGACGACATCCCGGCGGTAGCCCGCTACCTCGCCAGAATGTCGCCCGAACGACAGGGGACAGTAGCCCGATAGGTTCCGGCAGGACAGCAGAAAGTCAGCGGCATGCGCAGGTCGAGCAGCAGGCAAAGAATGAGCAGGCGCATACCGTCATGCCTGATGACCGGCGTGGCGCTGGTCATCATGTTGTGCATGGCGGTCGCCATGGGCGTGGTGCCGCGCAGCGCCTACCATGACCCAGATGCACCTCGCCGGCGGGAAGCCATACACTTGCCCGACCTGCGCGACCAGCTCGAAAGCCTGGCCGATGCCAGCGCAACCTACATCCACCAGGCGCCGATGCAGCGCGGCGACACCGTCGCCGCGCTGCATCGGCGCCTGGTGGATGACCCGGACGCACAACAATTCATCCCCGGAAATCCCGCGGCACGCGCCCTCTTCCAGCTTCAGCCGGGCCAGGTTGTGCTGGCTGAGGTCGACCAGGACAACCTGCTGGTCTCGCTACGCGCCTCCGTTGACGGCAATGTGACCGTATCACGGGAGCTGGTGATCCAGCGCGCCGGCGAAGAGCGAGGCTTCAAAGCGAGCGTGCACACGGTCAGGAACGAACTGCGCTACGAAATGCGTTCCGGCATCATCGCGGATGGCGGATTCTTCAAGACGATGGACGTCGCGAGCGTGTCCGAAGAGATCGTCCGGCAGATGGCCTCGATCTTCTCGGGCGTGGTCGATTTCCATCACGACATCATTGCTGGCGATCGCTTCCGCATTGTCTACGAGTCCGGATTCCGCGACGGCGCATTCGCGCGCAACGGCCGCGTCGTGGCAGTCGAATTCCTCAATCGCTCCCAGCTTTATCAGGCCTTGTGGTATGCCGACGGCGACAGCAACGCCGGCACCTATTACACCTTCGACGGCCGCACCATGGCACGCCCGTTCCTGCGCTCACCCGTCGAGTTTTCGCGCATGTCGCCTTCGGCTGGCGCAGTCACCCGCTGCGCCATCGGTGGATCCAGCACAAGGGGATCGACTTTGCGGCCCCGACCGGCACCAGGGTGTTCGCCACGGCGGACGGCACAGTGGACTATGTCGGCCAGCAGGCCGGCTACGGCAATGTCGTCATCCTCAAGCATCATGGCGGGTATTCGACCTACTACGCGCCCTTGTCGAAGTTCGCTGGCATCGAGCGGGGTCAGCGCGTCACGCAGGGCCAGCTGATCGCATACGTCGGGCAAAGCGGCTGGGCTACCGGGCCGCATTTGCATTACGAACTCCGCTTCCATGATGCACCACAGAATCCCCTGAGCGTCATGCTGATGGGACCGGTCATGCTGTCCGGCCATGCGCGCCAGCGTTTCCTCAGTCATGCGGGCAACCTGTTGAACCGCATCCAGTTGCTGCGCGGCATAGACATGGCATCCAATCGCTCCTGAGACACCTCTCCTGTCCGGCATGCCATTTCAGTCACAGGGCTGTCCGAGGCGCCCAGATAAAGCGCCGCATTGATCATTTTTCGCCCGTGCACGCCGGTTGCACCATGTGTGGCAGCGCGTATTCTGGTTGTAGGTTTCCCATCAGCGCTGGTGCCGGGCTACTTCCCTGATGGAAATGCCAGGCCGCCGACTGCGGGACAGATCATGCCCAAACAGCCTCATGACGGATCGGGAAAGGATCGTCCCTTGCCCCACGACCTCGGGGAGGGAGAGCTGCACTTCAGGCTGCTGGCCGACGGCATACCTCACATGATCATGACCGGCGATGCGGATGGCCGCATCGATTACTGCAACCGGAGGTGGTCAACCTATACCGGCCTCAGCCTGGAGCAAACGGACTCCGGCGCCTGGCAATCGGCCATCTACCCCGAAGACCTGACGAACAACCTTGCACGCTGGAACGAGGCGATTTCGCGAGGCTGCGAATACGAGATCGAGTATCGGCTGAGAAGGGCATCCGATGGCGCCTATCGATGGCACCTCGAGCGCGGGTCGCCATTGAGAGACGACGATGGGAAGATCACCAAGTGGCTTGTATCCTGCGCCGATATCGAGGAGTTGAAGCAGGCGCAGGTGGCGGCGGAAAGCGCCAACCGGGCAAAATCGGAGTTCCTGTCGAGCATGAGCCATGAGTTGCGCAATCCCCTGAACGCCATCCTTGGCTTCGCGCAACTGATGGCCTCCGACTCCCCCACGCCATCCCCCGCACAGCAGGCCGGCATCGACCAGATCCTGAAGGCAGGCTGGCATTTGCTGGAGCTGATCAACGAGGTCCTCGATCTCGCCAAGATAGAGGCCGGGCAGGCATCGCTGTCCCCGGAGCCGGTATCGGTGGTGGAGACCCTGCATGAATGTCATGCAATGCTTGAGCAACAAGCGTTGAAGCGCGCCGTTCGCATGCGATTCCCGATGCCCGACCTCCCGTGTTTCGTCCGCGCTGACCGGACCCGCCTGAAGCAAATCCTGCTTAACCTGCTGTCCAATGCGATCAAGTACAACCGGGACCAGGGCACGGTCGAGGTGCAAGTGCTGAGCGTGACCGACGATCGCGTCCGCGTCAGCGTGCGCGACACCGGCGCAGGCCTGGCACCGGGACGGCTCGCACAACTGTTCCAGCCGTTCAACCGGCTCGGGCACGAGGGGGGTCCCGTGGAAGGCACGGGTATCGGCCTCGTCGTGGCAAAGCGGCTGGCCGAAACGATGGGAGGCGCCATCGGGGCCGACAGTACGGTTGGCGTGGGCAGCGTATTCTGGGTCGACCTGCCCGCTGCACGCCCGACGGAGATGGATCGTGAAAGTGCAGAACCTGCGGAACCGGCCCAGGCGCAACCGCAGGGCCGCTCTTCAGTGCATTCCTTGCTGTATGTCGAAGACAACCCCGCCAACCTGAAGCTCGTCGAGCAGCTCATCGCGCGCCAGCCAGACGTGCAACTGCTGACTGCGATCAATGGAACCCTTGGCGTCGAGCTCGCGCGCACCGCGCTGCCCGACGTCATCGTGATGGATATCCACCTGCCCGATATCAACGGCATCGAAGCGCTGAGACGCCTGCGCGAAGACGCGAAGACCGCCCGCATTCCCGTCATCGCCCTCAGTGCCAACGCCATGCCGCGCGACATCGAGAAGTGCATGGCTGCAGGATTCTTCCGCTATCTGACCAAGCCGATCAAGCTCAATGAGTTCATGGACGCAATGCGTGCCGCCCTGGACAAACCGCCAGCCAAGGCGGTTCCGAGCGAACAGCGCGAAACACCATGATCAGTGCCTCGGCCGTCCTGTCGGCAAGAATCCTGGTCGTTGACGACATGGAGTCCAATGTCCTGCTGCTCGAGCAGATGCTGCGCAGAGCCGGCTATGTCTGCATCGCATCGACCATGGATCCCCATATGGTTTGCGACCTGCACCGCAGGAACCACTATGACCTGATCCTGCTCGATCTTCAAATGCCCGGCATGGATGGCTTTGAGGTCATGGAAGGACTGAAGCAGGTCCAGGCAGACAGCTACCTTCCGGTGATCGTCATTACCGCCCAACCCGATCACAAGATCCGTGCACTGCAAGCCGGTGCGAAAGACTTCGTCAGCAAGCCATTTGACCTGGCGGAGGTGCTGACCAGGGTTCGCAATATGCTGGAAGTGCGCCTGCTGCACGAGGAATCGTTGCAGCATGGAAAGAAGCTCGAGCAGACGGTGCGTGAACTGGAAGCGAGCCGGGAGACGATCGTTCGCCAAAGTAGCGAGCTCAGACGCCTTTACGATCAGCTCGTCTGCGAACAACAAGTAACGGAGCGGCTGTTGCTCAACCTGCTCCCCGCCCCCATCGCCGAGCGTTTGAAGCTGCGCTCCGATCTCGCGAACGCCGGTCCCCCGGAAGTCATCGCCGAAAAGTTCGAAGAAGTGTCGGTACTGTTTGCAGACCTCGTCCAATTCACCAGATTTTCTCCCACCCTGAGCCCGGAACGGCTTGTGGCAGTACTGAACGAAATATTTGCCGGCTTCGACGATATCGCAGACAGCCGGGGACTCGAGAAGATCAAGACAATTGGCGATTCCTATTTGGCGGTCGCCGGTCTGCCCCTGCCTGTGGCCGATCATGCGGCCCGTGCCACGCACATGGCATTGGACATGATCGAGTCATTGAATCAGTTCAATGAGCGCAGCGGCTTCGACCTGCAATTGCGAGTTGGCATCCACAGTGGTGCTGTCATAGCGGGCGTGATCGGGCGAAGAAAATTCATATATGACCTGTGGGGTGATACCGTGAATATCGCCAGCCGGATGGAGTCGCATGGCATTGCCGGCCGCGTTCAGATAACGGCGGCTACCCGGCAGAGACTAGGGCCACCGTTCGTGATAGAGGAGCGCGGGATGGTTACAGCAAGGGGCATTGGTGACTTGCCCACCTGGCTCTTGGTTGGGAGAACCACCGACGCACTCAACTGAGCGGAAGCCGATGCCTCTGCGCAACGGCACCATCGATCGAACTGCCGCAGACTTCGCTGGTGCATGAAGCCGAGAAATACCCGCGCGAGGATGCGAACCTCGCCCACTACGATTCGGTCTTACACAGCGTCTGCACGAAGCGCTCGTGGTTCGCGCTCCTGGGCTCCTCGACGGCGAGCTTCCTTCATCCGACAAGCCATCCGAACACGCGCCGGGCCGGCGGACACGGCATCGTGCGCACGGGTGCCTGGAGGAGCGGCTCCTTGCCCTGCGGAAAGAGAAGGCGGACCACGCAATTCCGCACGGCTGCCCGACTGCCCGTATAGCCTCGCTGCTTGAGTTCTTGCCTGCTCAGTTCAGGAAAGCGACAGCCCTGGGCGATTCGTTCCTCGATATTGCTGCGATAGGATCCAAAGGAGTCCGACCCCGCGCCCTGGGCGCGCGCTCCGGCAAGGTCCCCGGGGTGATGAAGTTGCGCACGGTTCGTTGGTCGATTGAGAGCTCGCGCACGATTTCTTTCATCGTGCCGCCCTGGGCGCGTGGCGCCATCACACGTTCGTACAGTGCCTCCCGCGTGGCGCGTTGCTGAACGCTCAGGCGCTGCCATGACCACAGCGAGTTGCGGCTCAGCACTCCCTGCCGGCCCAGGATCACGCCACCGACCTCGACTTGCTGCGCGGCTTGACGCAGTTGCGGCCCGATTCAGTACAGCAGCCTCTCCACGTTGTCGCGCAGGTTGCATAGCAGATGCAGCGATCGGAGACTTGCTTGGCTACCGGCAGTGCGATGTCGACCGCCTTTGCAAGCCGGCTGCCGCCTCACCACCGAGGGGCCTGACCCATCGCGGGCAACGCCCGAGCCTGCGATCGCGTTCGACTGCCAAGGAGTCGGTCGCTCCAACGATGGCAGCCAAGACAATGTGCCGCGCAAACCGCACGGCACGTTTCACTTGCGCAGCAGGATGCCTACCGGTGCCTTTCTTGTAAAAGAAGTTTAGCCGAGGTTTATTTTTACACAACGTGTGTTGCGTTAATTATAGATGCGAGCTATTGTTTGATCCATCGCTTCGAGCCGACGATCCATCACCACAGAACAAAGGAGACTCAACATGCTCATCACCCCGCCCCTACCACTTCCGGGCGCTGATCTCTCGTCGGCGACCCGTGTCGGCGACATGATCCGGGTGTCCGGTCAGGTGGGCTTCGACCTGGCCACCGCCACAGTGGCCAGGGGATGTAGGCACAGGCCCGCCAGGCATTCGAGAACCTGAAAACCGTGCTCGAAGCCGCAGGCGCCAGCATGGCCGACCTCGTCGAGATCATGATCTTCCACACCGACCTGCGCAGCGACATCCACGAGTTCGTCAAGGTGAAGGATGAATATTTGCCCGACCGCTATCCCTCATGGACAGGGGTCGGCGTGAGCCAGCTGGTCCGCCCCGAGTTCCTGATCGAAATCCGCGCCATCGCAGTAGCCGGCTGCGGCGCCGGCTGATGGCATGACGCCACGGTCCACAGCCTCACAAGAAGGTGCACGTGACCAGGAATCAGAAGAACAGCGACAACGCTGATGGAGACAAGGACATGAATCGCCCAGACACGATCGTCAGGCCCGACAAGGGACCCAACCTGCTTGCCCGGTTGGACCGGCTGCCGGTCATGGCATCCCATTACATCTGGGCCGCGCTGCTCGCGGCCAACCTGATGCTGGAGTACTATGACAACGCCATCTTTGCGTACGCCAGCCCGACGATCAAGGCGCACACCAACCTGAGCACCGAGCAGATCGGCCTTGTCAGCAGCGCATTCTTCATGGGGATGATCGTCGGCGCACTGATGGGAGGAAAACTGTCTGACAAATTGGGGCGGCGTTCGGTGCTGGTATGGACCACCGTGCTGTACTCGCTGGGCGCGCTGGCGACCGCGTTCGCGCCCAATTACGAGACCATACTGGCCTCCCGAATCGTCACGGGCATCGGCGTGCAGGCGGCCACATCGGTACTGCTGGTCTACATCGCCGAGATGTTTCCTGGCAAGGCACGTGGCCGCTTCGTCTCCATCGTGACGATCGGATTCGTGGTCTCCGCCGTTGGGGCAGCGGCACTGGCCATGTTCTATCTGCCGCACAGCAGCCCCGGCGCCTGGCGCAACCTGTTCCTCGCGGGCAGCATCGGGCTGCTAATCGCTCCGCTGGCGCGCGTGGTCCTGCCGGAGTCGGTGCGCTGGTGCGTCTCGCGGGGGCTGACCGACCGCGCCGAGAAGATCGTCGGCAAGCTGGAAGCTCGCGCACTGCGCCGCGGCCCGCTCGCCGAGCCAGCGATCGCAGACGTGCAGGAACACGCCAGTGCGCCGACGCTACGCGATCTTTTCGACAACAAGGCCGTTCTGCGCACCATGGCCGTCGTCGCGTTCGGCTATTTCGGCGCCACCCTGGCCTATTACTTGTTCGCGCAATGGGGCGCCTACGCACTTGTATACAGCCTCAAGTATTCCGAGGAGCATGCGTACCAGATCACCTTCCTCTGGAACGTGATCTATTGCGTCACGCCGTTCCTCGCCATGCTGTTCCTGGACCGCTATGAGCGCAAGTCCACCATCCTGGCCGTATCCGTGCTTAGCGCCCTGCCGCTGGTCGTGCTGGGCCTCTCGGCCAGCAGCTGGGTGCTGATCGCCGCGGGAGGCATGGCTTCCATCATCACCGGGCTGGTTGTCAACGCCTACTACACCTATATCCCGGAAACCCTTCCCACGCCGCTGCGCGCACTGGGCAGCGGCATCGTGATCTCCTGCGGGCGATTCGGCGGCGCCGCCGCCGGCGTCCTGGGCGCGGCGCTGTTCTCCGCCGGCGGCATGGGGGGCGTGATGCTCGCGGCGGCAGCCTGCTACATCGTCTTTTCCATCCCCGTCGCACTGTTCGGCCCACGTACCACGAACCGCTCTCTCGAAGCCGTCACCGACGAAAAACCCGGTGGTGCGGCGGGAACGCGTTCCTCCCAGGACACGCGCATGGCCGCCTGACCGCAGCAGTGTTCCCCAAAACCAATGGAAAGCACCCAAGTGACTGAGAACCTCAAGACTTACCGAACGTTAGGCGGATGGATAGAAAGGCCCGCCGACCTGCAGCCACAGCTCGATGGCCACACGATTGCGGATGTGGTGATTGTCGGCGCCGGCTTTGCTGGCCTCTGCGCGGCGCTGGAACTGGCGCGGCACAAGGTGAAAGTGGTCGTCCTCGAGCGCGATTTCGCCGGCTCCGGCGCGAGCAGCCGCAATGCAGGCTATCTCTCGGGTGCGCAGGGGCTCAAGTATGACCGCTTCCTCCAGCGCATCGGCCACGAGAAAGCGAGGCAACTAGTCCGCTTTTACGAAGACGGCGTCAGCTTCGCCGAGGCCAAGTTCGCGGAGCACGGGATCGACTGCGACTACAACCAATCGGGGCTCATCCGTGCCGGCATCGACCCCTCGCAGGAAGCCAAGGTGCGCGAAGGCATGCGCATCGGCGCCGAACTCGGATGCCTGTCGGAGTTCCTGGACCAGGCTGAAATGCGCGCGCGCGGAATCCCGCCGGCCTTCCTGTTCGGCAGCTACGTGTCGAACGGCGGCACGCTCGACCCCGGCAAGTACGTCTCGGGCCTGCGGCGCGCGGCCCTGCGGGCTGGCGTGACGATCCATGAGAACACGCCTTTGCTGTCCTACACCGAAGGCCCGGTCGTCACGGTGCGGACACCGCGAGGCAGCGTGAGTGCGCCGGTCCTGATGCTTGCCACCAACGCCTACACGCCGCAGCTCGGCCCGCTCGCGGACAAGGTGGTGCCGTTGCGGCTTTCGGCCATCGAAACCGAACCGCTTTCCCCGGTGCAGCTGGCGGCGCTGGGATGGCCGCGGCGCGAAGGCATCACGACAGTGCATTGGGTCATGGAGAGCCACCGCCTGACCGCGCGCAACACGCTCGTGGTGACGACCAAGCGGCTGCGCTACCCCTTCGGCTCGCGCACGCCTGACGTACCCGAGCACGGCCAGTATCGTGAGCTGCAGAGGGCTTTGCACGATCGCTTCCCGCCACTGAAGGGCATCGCCATCAAGAACTGCTGGAGCGGCTATATCAGCTATGCCAATGATGGGCTGCCAGTCGTCGGCGCCACCGGAGCGGATCAGAACGTCTATTTCGCCGCGGGTTGCTCCGGGCACGGCGTCGGCACCCAGGGCATGGTCGGCCACATGATGGCCGAGAAGATCCTGGGCAGCGAGAACCCGCTGCTCGCGATGCTGATGAGCCACAGCCCGCCCTCGACGCTACCCGAGCCGCTGCGCTGGTTCGCTCTCAACGGAGCACTGAAAATGGCAAGCCGGCTGGATGAGCGCTTGAACCGCAAGGCGCGTGCGACATGAGAAAGCGCCCTTTGGATGCCGGCATCCAGCCATGGCACGACACTGCATGACGGCGGGGCCTTGCACCGGCCATCGCCTCACCTGAAGCTCCGCACGGAAATTCTGATGAGAGAGCTGTACGATGTCGCCGTGATCGGCGCTGGCTTCGCAGGCGCGACCGCTGCCCGAGATCTCAGCATGGCGTGCCGCTCGGTGGTACTGCTCGAAGGGCGCGACCGCATCGGCGGCCGAACCTGGTGAGGCAAAGCCCTCGGCGTGCATCTGGATCTGGGCAGCACTTATGTGCACTGGGCCCAGGCGCATGTCTGGCGCGAACTCAAGCGCTATGGCATCGGCCTGGCGACGCCGGTGCCGGTTAGCAGGGCCTACTGGTACGCCGTCGGTCTGGTGCACTCGGGGATGCTAGCGGAACTCAAGCAACTGGCCGCGCCATTGGTCGCCCGCTTTTTTGCAGACCCCGGGCGCACTTTCTGCCGGTGGACGACCTGGCCGTCATGGATGTTGACAAGCAAACCGTCAGCGACCGGATCGACCCGCTGCTGCTGTCCCCGCACGACCGGGATCTCCTGCTCAACGCCATATCCATTCTGGTTTGCTCCGAGCACGAGCAAGGACCTGTATTGGCGCGCGATCTGCTTTGGCGACTGGCACGTCTTCAAGGAGCTTGCCGGGCATTGGCCGAACGACGGTGCGGATTCAACCGGTCGATGCAACGCATTGTTGGAATCGTTCAGCCGGTGTATCGAAGTTTAGGGTCTTGCGGGGACGTTCATTGAGGCGCCTCCGGCGACCTCGCGCGGCAGGCCCAAGCACCCAAGGGGCAAGCGGGAGAGAGTTGCATCGAGCCGCGCCGACGAACTGGTAGTGACTTTCGAGAGCTTGGTATCCACCAGCCCCGGGACGATGCCGTTGACGCGGATGCGATCTGGCGCCCAGGCTTCTCCCAAGGTGCGGGTCAGTCCCACCACGCCAGATTCGGATGCGGCATAGGCAGGATTCCCGCGCACGGAACGAAAGCCCGCGATCGAGCTCAACGTGATCAACGTGCCACCGCAGTCGCTGAGCTTCGGCCGGAACATGACCGCGTAGGCCATCACGCCCGACAGGTTGACACGCAGCACCTCGTCGAAGATCGTCATTTCGAATTCGGCGCGCACGTAGATGATGATGCCTTGCGCAAGCACCAGCGCATCCAGGTGATCGAAGGCGGGTTGAACCGCGCGACCGCCGCCAGGTCGGAAGCGTCCACCCGCGCACAGTGCAGGCCGGGAAGGTCGGAGCCCGTCGTCGATGCTGTAGTCGGACGCCCTGGCGCGGATGCTCCAGCAAAGCCGATTCACCGTTGGGCAGCGCCTCAAACGAACTCGCCCCGCGTCGGCCTATGGCATGGCACCCTTCTCTGTCCTCCCGTCAGCCAGTAAACAGCCAGTCTGCGGGAACTCCCGGTCGTCTTGGCGTTGCCATTAGAACCAGTCTGGCGCCATTGTCATCGTCGTATTGTCGAGACTGCGCAGGAGTGCATGATGGGGCTGCATGCGCGGCAGTTCGTGACGGAAAAACCAGCGGCAGGTCTGCAGCTTACCGCGATAGAACTTCACGTCGTCGGCATTCGTGGCATTCGCGAGCGCGCGCGACGCGGTAAGCCCCTGGCGTAGCCAGAGCCACGCGACAACCGTATGCCCGAACACTTCCAAGAACGCGTTCGCCTGCGACAATACGAGCGTCGTGTGCGCGGTAAGCGCCGGGCGCAAGATAGCGAGCGTTGCGCCGAGCTCCCGCCAAGCATGCGAAAGATCACGCGCTTCGTTGTCGAGTTCCGCAAACTCGCTCGCCTGCCTCACGGTCGTATCGATCTCACGGCCGAGCACCGTCACCCCATGCCCTTCGCGGGCCACGATCTTGCGGGCAAGCAGATCGATCGCCTGAATCCCGTGCGTGCCTTCGTGAATCATGTTGAGCCGGTTGTCCCGATAGAACTGCTCGACCGGATATTCGCGCGTGTAGCCGTAGCCACCGTGGACCTGGATCGCGAGACTGTTGGCTTCGAGGCACCACTGCGATGGCCACGACTTGACGATGGGCGTCAGCAGGTCGAGCAGCACCTCGGCCTCGGCGCGCACGCTTTCGTCGTCCGCGGTGCGCAGGTCGTCGACGAGTCTTGCCGCAAACAAGCACAGCGCAAAGCCGCCCTCGACGTACGACTTTTGGGCCAGAAGCATCCGGCGCACGTCCGCATGCTCGATCAGCGGCACCTGCGGCACATCCGGCCGTTTTTCTCCGGGCGGGCGCCCCTGGCAGCGATCGCGCGCGTACTGGAGCGACGCGAGATAGCCCCGATAGCCGAGCATGGTCGCGTTCATCCCGACGCCGATGCGCGCCTCATTCATCATCTGGAACATATAGGCGAGGCCGTGGTTGGGCTCGCCCACAATCTCGCCGATGCATGCGCCGCGCTCGCCGAACGACAGCATTGTCGATGTGGTGCCGCGCCAGCCCATCTTGTGAATCAGTCCCGCAAGGGCGACGTCATTGCGCTCACCAAGGTTGCCGTCCTCGTCTACGAGATACTTCGGGACGATAAAGAGAGAAATGCCTTTCACGCCGGGCGGCGCACCCGAGATCCGCGCGAGCACCAGATGCACGATGTTTTTGGACAGATCGTGATCCCCACCTGAGATGAAGATCTTGTTACCGGTGATCGAATACGTGCCATCTGGATTCGGCACCGCGCGGGTCGCCAGGTCGGCAAGGCTCGAGCCGGCTTGCGGCTCCGTCAATGCCATCGTGCCGAAGAAGCGGCCCTCAAGCAGCGACTTAAGATACTTGCGCTTTTGGGCGGGCGAGCCGAACCGCTCAATCACGTTGGCATTGCCGCTCGTGAGACCAAGGTACGAGCTCGTCGCGATGTTCGCGCTCTTGAACAGCGACTGGCACGCATGGGACACCAACGCAGGCAGTTGCATTCCGCCGGCTTCATAATCCTTGCCGGCGGCAAGCAGCCCGGCTTCGCAGTAGGCGCGTACCGCGTCGTGCACTTCCGGAATGGTTGACACGCTCTCTCCGTCGAACTGCGGCTCATGCTCGTCGTTGAGTCGGTTATGCGGAGCGAATTTGTCTTCTGCGATGGCCTGCGCTGTGTCAAGCGCAGCCATGAATGTCTCTCGGCTGTGCTCGGCGAAACGCTGTCGTTGAGTCAGTGCATCGGCATCGAACAACTCGAACAGTTGGAACTCCAGGTCGCGTCTATCAATGATTGTCGCGTTTGGCATGTCGACCTCCGGAATAGTCAAATTGCAGACTTACAGTCCGCATTGCTGAGATTGAGCCACGCTTCCAAGAAGAAGCGCGCGAATGTTTTGGCCTCAAAGGAGCCAAGCAGGCGAAGCTGTCTTTGGTCTGGCCTACACCGAAAGATCAGGGACTTTGCGGCGCGCCGCCGCGGTCGATGCTCACCCCAATCGATATACGCCGTCTTCGCTCACCTGCACCCGACCGTCAGCAAGGAGTTCGTCCAGATGCTGCGAGATCGTACGGGCCTCTGCACCGTTTACCCACGGTGCCTCAAAGCCCGCTGGATACAGTAGCCTGCGCTCGACCAACTGCGCCAGGGTCTTTGGCGCTTCACCAACCAATGCCAAGAGCCGCTGTTCGCGTTCGTCCAGCTTGGCTGCATAGGCATTAAGGTCGCGCAAGAAGCGTTCGCGATCGGTGTAGATTCCCCGGTGGTGAGACGTAACCCATACCTTTGCCGGAATATCTGGCAGTCGCGCCAAGCTGCGACGGAAATCGCGCAGGCTTGAACAGGCGTCGCCATAGTAGGGACCAAATCCAGTCAGATCGATATCCCCGATGAAGGCCACCCCTTCGGGTTCGACCAGCAGGACCGAGTGGCCCGGCGTGTGGCCTGGCATGTGGATCGCTTGAATTCGCGATAGGCCGACATCCCAGGTCGCGCCGTCCAAGTAACCTTGCGCGTCTGGTCGCGGCGCATAGAAGAAATTGCGCTGGAACTTGGCCAGCATCTCCGAAGCGTACGTGTCGTCCGCGCCGAATGCGTCGCGCAATCCATCCCAGCTTCGTGCGGCGGGCAGGTCCGCCTCATGTACATGTACAGAGGCCTCGGGAAGGCGGTGCAGACCGGCCATATGGTCCTCATGTATGTGACCCATTACCACCAGTTCCGTAGCTTCGAACCGGGCTCCGAGGTAGTTCGAGACGATCGGAGTGTCAAAAGCCGCTAGGGTGTCCGTGCCTGCCACGATCACCTGGTTTCCGTCGGGATATTTTCCGTTCGTCTCCCCGAAGTAGACCGAGACGCGACCAAACTCGAAGCGTTGGATGGATACTTGGGCACCGGGGCTTCCCGGAAACGACGGAGCAGTGGTCATGGCGGGTCCTCAAAATGATGCATTGCGAATATGCCGACTGGGCGAAGGGCTGCGGCAAGCGCCGCGCGATCGCCACAGAAGTCTCACGCCCGACCGGCAGACGTCCGCTGAACGCATTGGTTTCCCCTTCAGGATCAGCTACCTAGTCCTCACGGATCGTGCGTCCTGTCTGGGTCAAGCGGAGAATCATTTTATGATAACGCCCGTCATCTCAATTATGGAAGGCAGGGTAATCCCTGCCCGACCGCTATCCCGACGCCTCATGAGATCTGCACGTTATTTTACATCACACTTGTTGCCTTAAATCTGCCTGCCTGCTAACCTGAAATCCAACATGCCGCGAGCAGGACCAGCGCGTCATGCTGGACGTCGCGTGAGAGGCGCTTAGGAGCGTTGGGCCAAGGCCCAAGCGAAACGAGGAGTCTTGCGCACGACAGGGACGGGCGAATTTGCCCGTGACATGCCTGATGTACCGGAAGCGGCCCAGACAGTCGGCGGCTCACGACCTGCAGTGGCAATCCGCGCCCAATGCCGTGGCGGGAGAGGCTGGCTCGATAGAACGGTCGCTCAGAGTGGATCAGGCCAGACTATAAGGAGGAGACACAGTGACAACAGTTTCAATTTCAAAGAGCGGCAGCTCCGCGATCGAAAGCGAAGGCGAGAAGGCGGTGTTCGCCAAGGTGAGTCGGCACATCCTTCCACTGCTGCTCGTTGCTTACTTATTTGCCTACATCGATCGCATCAATATTGGCTTTGCCCAGCTTCAAATGAAGAGCGATCTGCATTTCACCGATGCGATGTTCGCGCTGGGCGCCGGTTTGTTCTTTGTCGGCTATGCCTTGTTCGAAGTGCCCAGCAACATAGTGTTGGAGAAAATCGGCGCCCGCAAAACCATCCTGCGCATCATGGTTGGCTGGGGCGCCTGCGTGATCGCGACGGCATGGGTGTCGGCGCCGTGGCAGTTCTATGTTTTGCGTTTCTTCCTGGGTGTATTCGAAGCCGGCTTCGTTCCCGGTGTCATCCTGTATTTCACATATTGGTATCCCCCCGCCAGGCGCGGGCGCGTCATCTCGATCTTCATGACTGCGGTCATGGTCGCGGGCATTCTGGTTGGCCCTTTCAACGGTGCAGTGATGAAGTTTGGTGACGGCTTCCTTAGCCTTCATGGCTGGCAGTGGATGTTCATCTCCAATGGTGCGCCTTGCCTGCTGATCGGCGTGCTCGCGTTCCTTATCCTCAGCGACGGACCGGCTGATGCGAAATGGCTGACCCCTGAGGAGAAGCGGCTGGTGATTAACTGCCTGGAGCGCAACCAGGCTTCGGCGAAGCATGGCGATCACGGAGCGCTCCGGACGCTGTTCAGCGACCCGAAGGTTTATGTGCTGTCCTTGACCTATATGCTGAACCTCGCTGCCCAATATGCATTGGTGTTCTGGGCGCCATCGATGATCCAGAGTTGGGGGGTAAAGGACGTCTTTCACCTCGGGCTCCTGAAGGCAATTCCCAGCATCGTCGGCGCGGCAGGGATGATTCTGATCGCTCGCAGTTCCGACAGCATGTCCGAACGGCGCGGGCACTACGTTTTCTGTGTTGGTCTCTCTGCAGTGTCCCTGGTGGCGATGGCAATGTTCAAAGGCGATCTCGTCCCTTCGTTGCTCTGCTACTCGCTCGCGGCCGTCGGCATGGCAGCCTCGCCAGCCCTGCTCTTTGCATTTGTTAGCGAATACATGTCAAAGGAAACTGCGGCGGCCGGCATCGCCCTCGTAAGTTGCCTGGCTAACCTGGGCCCCGCAATCAGCCCGTCGATCAACACCTGGATCCTGACGACTACCGGCGACCAGCAGTACAGCCTGTACTTCATCGTATCCATGTTCATGGCGTCCGGTTTCGTTATGGCTATGGCGGCACGATCTCGTCCGGCGCTGAGCGCTTCGCAACGGGCATAGCGCCACGTTATCCGGCAGAGCCGGTGCAGGAAGTGGTGAAACCAAATAGACGGGACGCCCGCTTACGGGCGTTTCCAAACAGATGATCGACCGCCCTTGCATTGGCTAATCGAGCGTGGCTTCAGGCCAGGCGACGTCCAGCGATAGCCCGTCAACGCTTCCCTAGTGTCCCATCGCGATACCCATGGTTGCGACGTGGCGGACCGGCGCGGCATCGGTCCCCACTCCAATACGATCGTCGTGCTGGCCGACGGTTGGATCTCTTTCATCAAAAGCTGGTACCAAAGGATTTTTCTGAATGGACTTTGTGCGCTACGACGTGTGCGGCCCCGTGGCCGTGCTCACCATGAACAACCCGCCGGTGAATGGCCTGGGATACGTGCTGCGCAGCGGCATCGTGGCCGGCCTGGACCGCGCACTGGCCGACCCCGCAATCCACGCCGTCGTGCTCACCGGTGGCGAATCGCTGTTCTCTGGCGGCGCCGACATCCGAGAGTTCGGCACCCCCAAGTCGTCACAGTCGCCTGACCTGCCAGACGTGATCCGCGCGCTTGAGAATGCCACCAAGCCGGTGGTAGCCGCGATCGCCGGCCACGCGCTCGGCGGAGGCCTGGAGCTGGCCATGGGCTGCCACTTCCGTGTAGCAAGGAAAGACGCCATCCTGGGCCTGCCTGAAGTCAAGCTCGGACTGCTGCCTGGTGCCGGAGGCACCCAGAGGCTGCCGCGCGCCATCGGTCTTGAGCATGCGCTCAACATGATTGTCTCGGGCACGCCGCAGAAGGCTGCAGCCTTTGAGGGCACTGCACTGATCGATGCACTGGTGGACACCGACGTCGTATCGGCCGCCGTCGGGTTCGCCCGGCAAGTTGCCGCGCAGACACGTCCGTGGCCCCGCCTGCGCGACGTGAGAATGCAGGCCGTCGGCACCGATGCCTTCCTCCAGTTCGCACGTACCAGCATCAAGGCCAGCGCCAAGGGCCTGCCCGCGCCGCTGGCCTGCATGGAAGCGGTTGCCGACAGCGTCACGCAATCGTTCGACGAGGGCCTCAGGCGCGAACGTGCCGCCTTCCTCGCTCTGGTCAACACACCCGAGTCGCGCGCTGCGCGCTACGTCGTTGCGGCCGAGCGCGCCGCTGGCAAGCTGCCCGATGTCCCGGCCGACACCCCGCTGCGACCGATCCGCACGATCGGTGTCATCGGGGCTGGCACCATGGGCGGTGGCATCGCGATGAACTTCCTGAACATCGGGCTGCCGGTTGTCTTGCTGGAGACCAGCCAGGAAGCCTTGGACCGCGGGCTTGCCACGATCCGCCGCAACTACGACAACAGCGCCAGACGCGGCAAACTAACCGCTGAACAGGTCGAGCAGCGCGTAGCTCTGATCACGCCCACGTTGGACTACGCAGACCTCAAGGACGTGGACCTGGTGGTCGAGGCGGTATTCGAACAGATGGACGTCAAGGAAAAGGTCTTCCGTCAGCTTGACGCGGTGTGCAAGCCCGGTGCCATCCTTGCATCCAACACCTCCTATCTGGATATCAACAGGATTGCCGGCTTCACCCGGCGCCCGCAAGACGTTCTGGGCCTGCACTTCTTCAGCCCGGCCAACGTCATGCGACTGCTTGAAATCGTGCGCGGCAAAGAGACCGCCGACGACGTGATGGCCACCGCCGTTGCACTGGGCAAGCGGATTCGCAAGATCCCGGTGGTTTCGGGTGTGTGCGACGGCTTCATCGGCAACCGGATGGTTGCCCGCTACGGTGCTGCAGCTAATGAACTCATTGTCGCTGGCGCTTCACCACAGCAGATCGACAAGGCACTGGAACGATTCGGCTTTGCCATGGGGCCCTTCCGCATGGGCGACCTGGCGGGCCTGGACATCGGCTGGGCCACGCGCAAGCGCAAAGCCGCGGAAGCCGGTGTCCCCTGCGACCCCACTGTGGCCGACAAGCTGTGCGAAATGGGCCGCTTCGGCCAGAAGACGAGCGCGGGCTGGTACCGGTACGAGCCCGGCGCGCGCGACGCGCTGCCGGATCCGGCCGTCGAGCAATTGCTGGCGGAGTTCCGCACCACCAAGGGCGTGACCCCGCGCATGATCAGCGACGAGGAAGTGGTGCAGCGCTGCGTCCTTGCATTGGTCAACGAGGCTGCGCGCATCCTGGAAGAAGGCATTGCCGTGCGCGCCTCCGACGTGGACCTGGTCTACCTCAACGGCTACGGATTTCCGGCTCGCCACGGCGGCCCGATGTGCATGGCGAACGAGATGGGGCTGCCCAATGTGGTGCGCACGCTGCAGGGTTTCGCCGCCAGACCCGGATCGTTTGACTGGTGGCAGCCTGCCCCCCTGTTGGTCAAGCTCGCGCAGGAAGGCCGCAACTTCGCCTGACGCACCCGCACTCAATGAGGAAAGCAAATGATTGACGCCGTAATTGTTTCCACCGCACGCACCGGTCTGGCCAAGAGCTGGAAGGGCGCATTCAATATGACCTATGGCGCCACGCTGGGCGGCCATGCCGTGCAGCACGCTGTCGGCCGGTCCGGCATCGATCCGGCCGAAATCGAGGACTGCATCATGGGCGGCACCTTCGGCGAAGGCACTACCGGCGGCAACATCGCCCGTGCCATCGCGCTGCGCGCCGGTCTGCCGGTCACCGTGGGCGGCGTAAGCGTGAATCGCTTCTGTTCGTCCGGCCTGCAGACCATTGCGATGGCTGCCCAACGCATCCAGACCGAAGGCTGCACCGCCATCGTGGCTGGCGGGGTGGAAAGCATCTCCTGCGTGCAAAACGAGTCCAACACGCACATGCGCCGGGACCCCTGGATCGTGGAGCACAAGCCCGAGTTGTACTGGAGCATGCTGCAGACCGCCGAGACCGTGGCTCAGCGCTACAACATAAGCAGGCTGGCGCAGGACGAATACGGCGCGCGCAGCCAGCAGCGTGCCGCCTCGGCACAGGCCGCGGGCAAGTTCAAGGATGAAATCGTGCCCATGACCACCACCATGGGCGTGCTGGACAAGGCCACGGGGCACGTTACCACGAAGGAAGTGACCATCAATGCCGATGAAGGCATCCGCCACGACACCACGCTCGAGGCGGTACGCAAGATCCGACCCGCCCTGCCCGGTGGCGTGGTCACGGCCGGCAACGCCAGCCAGTTTTCCGACGGGGCGTCGGCCTGCGTGGTGATGAACGGCAAGCGCGCCGAACAACTGGGATTGCAGCCGCTTGGCATATTTCGCGGCTTTGCTGTCGCCGGCTGCGAGCCGGACGAGATGGGGATAGGCCCGGTCTTTGCCGTGCCCCGCCTGCTGAAGCGCGCCGGCCTGAAAGTCGAGGACATCGACCTGTGGGAACTCAACGAAGCCTTCGCCTGCCAGGTGCTGTACTGCCGGGACCGGCTTGGCATCCCTGAAGAACGCCTGAACGTGAATGGCGGCGCCATTGCCGTGGGCCACCCTTACGGCGTCAGTGGCGCGCGGCTGACCGGCCACGCGCTGATCGAAGGAAAGCGCCGCGGTGCCAGGTATGCCGTGGTGACGATGTGCATTGGCGGCGGCCAGGGTGCGGCCGGCCTGTTCGAAATTTGCTGAAGGCCAAGACTATGAGCGTCAAACAATTGTTCCAACTGGACGGGCAAGTGGCCCTGATCACCGGGGGCTCGCGCGGCCTGGGCCTGCAAATGGCAGAGGCCCTCGGCGAAATGGGCTGCAAGGTCGCCATCAGCGCGCGCAAGGCGGATGAACTGGCCGAGGCGAAGGCGCATCTCGAAGCCCGTGGCGTCACGGTGCAGACCATCGTCAGTGACCTGCAGCAGACGGACCAGATTCCTTCGTTAGTCGACGGAGCGGTGGATGGCCTGGGTCCCATCGACATACTGATCAATAACGCCGGCGCCACCTGGGGCGCGCCCGCGGAAGACTATCCCGACGAGGCCTGGCACAAGGTGATGAACCTCAACATCAATGCACCGTTCGTGCTCTCGCGCGAGGTGGGCCGGCGCTGCATGATCCCGCGCCGACGTGGCAAGATCATCACTATCGCATCCGTGGCCGGGCTCAAGGGCATGGGCCCGGGTGTGCACACCATCGCCTACAACACTTCCAAGGCCGCTGCCATCAACTTCACCCGTGCACTGGCCAGCGAATGGGGACGCTACGGCATCAACGTCAATGCGATCTGCCCTGGCTTCTTCCCGTCGAAGATGACTGCCGGGCTGCTGGACCGTATCAGTGAGGCCGTTATCGCGCGCACGCCCCTGCAACGCCTTGGCGGCGACGAAGATCTGATGGGCGCGGTCGTGTTCCTGGCCAGCGACGCCTCTCGCCACATCACAGGGCAATACATTGCCGTCGATGGCGGCGCTTCGGCCATCTGAAGGGACAGCCGGCAAACGTGTTGCCAGACCATCTGCACAGAGACGCCGTGACAGAGACTGGCACGACACGCCCCAACACATGAAACCCCATAACTCTGCCATGCCCGCGCTGCACGCTGCACACTGGCCGTCCGGCCTTCCGCGGCACCTGACCTTGCCCGAGACCAGTCTTTGGTTCAACGCTGAAGTCTCCGCACGTCGGTTCCCAGACAAGCCGTTCATTCTCTACTACGACTCACCGCTGACATTCTCCGAGTTCCACGATCAGGCCGAACACCTGGCCGGTTACCTGCAGCAGGTATGCGGCGTGCAGGCGGGGGACCGGGTACTGCTGTACCTGCAGAACAGCCCACAATGGGTGATCGCCTATTACGCGATCCTCCGCGCCAACGCGGTGGTGGTGCCGGTCAACCCCATGAACCTGACTGAGGAACTCGCGCACTACGTCAGCGACAGTGGAGCGAGCGTGGCCATTGTGGCTCAGGACCTGCTGTCCCGACTGCAACCGCTGCATCGTCCCTCGGGCACGAGCCGCGGCGACGCGCTCGATCACCTCGTGGTGGCCACTTACGGCGACTACCTGCACATCCCGACCGACCTTCACCTCCCCGATTTCGTCTGCGCGGCGCGTCAGCCAGTGCAAGGCAGCGGGCTGCACGCCTGGGCCGACGCACTGGCCGCCGCCCACAAGCCCGGGCCTCACACAAGCGGGCCCGACGATCTGTGCGTCATGCCATACACATCGGGCACCACCGGCCGTCCGAAGGGCTGCATGCACACCCACCGCAGCGCACAGTGCACGGCCGTCGGCCCCATGCAGTGGACGGGGCGCAATCAGGACGCTGTCATTCTCTCCGTGCTGCCCTTCTTTCACGTCACCGGCATGGCGACCTGCATGAACGGCCCGCTCTACCTGGGCGCCACCATCGTCATCATGTCGCGTTGGGACAGGGACACCGCGGCAGAACTGATGCAGCGCCATGGCATCACAGGCTGGCTGGCCATCAGCACGATGGTGGTGGACTTTCTCGCCAACCCTCACCTCGGCGACTACGACCTCTCGCGCCTGGCCAGTATCCGCGGCGGAGGCGCCGCCATGCCCGAGGCAGTAGCCAAAAAGCTCAAGGACCTGCTAGACCTTGACTACCTTGAGGGCTACGGCTTGTCCGAAACCATGGCCGCGACCCACCTCAATCCGACGCACCGCCCCAAGGTCCAATGCCTCGGCATCCCGGTGTTCGACGTCGATGCGCGCATCGTGGATCCAGTGACCCTGCAAGTGCTGCCACAAGGCGAAGCCGGCGAAATCGTCATCCACGCCCCGCAGGTGATGCAGGGCTATTGGCGCAACGAAGCGGCCACGGCAGAGGCCTTCATTCATCTCGACGGCAAGCGTTTCCTGCGTACGGGTGATCTTGCGCGCATCGACGAAGACGGATACTTCTTCATGATGGATCGGCTCAAGCGCATGATCAACGCGTCTGGCTTCAAGGTCTGGCCTGCCGAAGTGGAAAACCTGATGTACCACCACCCGGCAATCCAGGAAGTCTGCGTGATTGGCGTGCGCGACACCAAGCGCGGCGAAACAGTCAAAGCCGTCGTCATACTCAAGCCCGACCAGCGCGCTCACGTGTCCGAGCAGGACATCATCGATTGGGCCAGCCAACACATGGCGACCTACAAGAGTCCACGCATCGTCGAGTTCGTCGAAAGTCTGCCAAAAACCGCTTCCGGCAAGATCATGTGGCGGCAATTGCTGGAACGCCAGAGCGAATTTGACAGCCAGGGAAGCGGCACATAACTACCTTCCGGAGCCCCGCACGACGAGCAGCTCTTCAAAAGTCGCATGCGAAGGCGTCCGTAGCCTGGCGAACTCATCTCCCTCTTGTCGCATCGACGAGGCGACGCGTGAGTTTGCCAATACACCCGCAGAAGGCAGTTTGCGCACCTGCCCCCGCTAAGTGACACACCGGCGCAGATTCGCAGGACGGCCACCAATACCACATCGTCGCCCCCTGTGTGCATATCGCTCGGGTGCCATCCGATCCGCAGCGGCGGGCGACCTGCTGCCGCTACTTCTACCGCTTAGCCAGCGGCTCTGTTGCAGCGCATCCGAGGAACAGGGAAAACACTGATTCCTTCTTTAACATTACACTTGTTATTCTAAACATCTCGCAGCCGACTGTATTGCCGTGATCTTTCAGAAAAGTGCTTGTCAAAGGGGCAAGGGAAAGGATTGATCAATTTCTCAGATGTATTTCATAACAAATAATTATTGACATAAGATGGAGGAGAAAAACTGTGAAGATTAAATTTGGCTTGGTGGCGGCTGCAGCAATGGCGGCAGGCAGTGTCCACGCGCAATCTGGCGTTACGTTGTACGGCGTTGTGGACGCCGCGCTTCGCTATACCACGAATCAGCCCAGCGCAAATGGTCCAAAGAGCCAGGTTGCGCTCGGAGAAGGCCCATATAACGGAGGCCGATGGGGCCTTCGTGGTACAGAAGATCTAGGGGCAGGTTCCCAAGCGATTTTTGCTTTGGAAAGTGGTTTTATGTTCGATACAGGGAAGTCTAGCCAGCAGGGTCAATTGTTCGGGCGTCAAGCTTGGATCGGCCTGTCGAATAAGACCTGGGGCACGCTTAAGTTAGGACGCCAGTATGGGTCCGCACAAATTCTTCTTTGGAATTTTGACCCACTCTACACGTCAAATTTTATTGAAATTGGATGGGAATATGGGTTTCCCGGGGTGCGGTTCGACAATACTGTTGAATACTCCAACACTTGGGGTGGCCTGAATGTAAACGCGCAGTACTCGCCCGGAGAACAAACTGGAAACACGTCGCGAGGTCGAACCACACAATTTTCGACCACATACGAGACGGGAAATCTGATGTTCGGCGTGGCAGCGCAACAGTCGACAGATGCTAATGGCAAAGATCTGAGGCTGTGGGAAGCCGGCGCACGCTACGCCTTTGGCACCTTTATTGTGATGGGCTATTACATTGACTCTCGTCGCGACGCCGGCTTTCTCGCTGGCGCTAGTGGCACTACCGCACCGCTGGCTAATGCGAGCTTCATTAGCAACGCCAATACTGTAGCCGGTGTGAATACACAGACCTCTTTGCGGCACGACCGCGCCGGCGTTCTCGGCTTTCAATATCGGCCTCAAGGAACTGCGTGGAGCTTTTATGGTGCATACATGAGAGACAACGTAGCTGGTGCATCGCGAGGCGCGTCCGGCATTATCCAAAGTGCCTATCTCAGTGCCATGTACAGTCTATCGAAGCGAACCGATGTCTACGTGGAAGCGGATCATAGCTGGCTCAGAGGAGCTTCTTTGACAGACCCGAATAGCCCGATTGGTACCTTCGGTGGCGCCAGCAATCGCACCGGGGTGGCACTTGGCATGCGCCACAAGTTCTAACCTTTAAGCATGAGCCTAGTCCGATTTTCATAAAGCGGTAGGCGCTGCCTCGCTTTGCCTAGCCCGAGTCCGCTGCTCGAGAGGTAGCTAGCGGACCCTGCAGATGAAGTCTTGCTACCGTCGCGGTTTCCAATCAAGGGCGTCCGCCTTCTGCGCAACACAGGTGACGGGTCACGCCAGAATCCACCGCCCTCGCCAGTTGGCCACCCACAAGTGCAGATGCCCGGCTTCGCCGGACGATTCCTATCGTGAACCGAGGAACTGTCCTTTGCGAGGAGCCTGTTTGCTCCCGTTGCTCGTTCCGAAGATTTGGATGTGACATTGATCACCACACTGTCTCGCTTCTTGTTGCCTAGACTTAAGACAACGATCGTTGTGTAAAATATGAAATTCGACTATTCTTTCTTTATCACCAGAACAAAGGTGAGCGATCGTGGAGGTTGCGATGGATGAATCATCGCGGGAACGTTCCGAGGCCCGTTGGCACGGATCCCGTTTTTGCCGGTGCACTAACCGGCCATCGGCGGCTTCCGACTGCAGGCAGTCTTCATGATTTCAACGTGGAGACCGATTTCCACTACCTCAGGACCACATCTCAAGAAGAGAGACTCATGATGCTTACCACCCAGTCCCAACGAGAGGCGTTCCGCAACGACGGCGCCACCCTCATCAAGAACTGCCTCAACGAAGCACAGTTGGCACAGTGCTATGAGGTGTTCCAGTGGAACATGGCCAACCCGGGCCCGCACCTCTCTAGGCAACAGAACGGGGACACGCTGGAAACCCATATCGACAACGCCAACCCCTACTCCAAGGAAAGGCTGGATTCCCTTGCCGCAGCAATGCCGTTTGGTCAGATCTTCCAGGAGCTGTGGGGCTCGGAACATGTCTGGTACTTTGCCGAGGAGATATTCGCCAAGCAAAACGGCAAGAGTATGCGTGGCCCGTGGCACCAGGACACCGCGAATCTGCCTTGGGCTGGTCCCCACTGGGGCAACGCCTGGATTACCTTCCAGCCCATCCCCAAGAAGAATTCGCTGGAGATCATTCGCGGCTCCCACCTCGGCATCCAGTACGACGGCGCCAGCTTCAGGAACCCCGACGATCCGACGGATCCGCTCTACGGCGATGGCTCCCTGCCACGCCTGCCACATATCGACAAGGAACTCGCGGCAGACCCCAAGGCCTGGGACGTGATGTCCTGGCAGATCACCCCCGGCGATGTCGTTTTCCTTCATCCGCGCTCGCTACACGGTGGCGCGGCCGTCGACGCTGAATGTCCGACCCGCCACACCCTGGTGATGCGCTTCTTTGGCGACAACGCCACGTTTCGCACCCTGCCGATGTCGCACCCGCGCTATGCGCGCAATGGCCCGCTCTTCAGCAACGAAATGGCGAAGCTCAACGAAGGGGACCCGTTCCGCTCGCCCATTTTTCAGCAAGTCGCCTGACCAGGCAGTACGAGGAGCACCACACCATGAAACGACAAATGATCAACCCACCGCTGACCCAGGCATCGTATGAGCGCCTGCACTTCTCGGCGGCAACCCGTGTCGGCGACATGATCTGGGTGTCCGGCCAGGTCGGCATCGATCGGGCAAGTGCCACCGTGGGCCAGGGCATGGAGGCGCAGGCCCGGCTGGCGTTTGAGAACCTGAAATCCGTCCTCGAAGCGGCAGGCGCCACCATGGCCGACATCGTCGATATCATGACCTTCCATCTCAGTATGCAAGGAAGCGATATGCAGGCGTTCGCCAAGGTCAAGGATGAATTCCTGCCCGACCGCTATCCCTCGTGGACGGGCGTTGGCGTAACCCAACTGGCGCGCCCCGAGTACCTGGTCGAGATTCGCGCCGTTGCGGTGGCTGGCTGCAGCGCCGACTGACGGCCAGATGCCGCGGCCTGCGGGGCGTGGCAATTCCCGTCCCTCAATCCGTCTTGCCGCTCGCAGCTTTCCTGGAAACGCGTTGTCTGATGCGCCGGGATGGCTGTCCCCTGAAACGGAGCCACGGACCACTTCATGCACTCGTTTGTTCGTGCAGCCTTTGAAAGAAGCATGACCACAGAACAGCGAACACTTGAAAATCGAAAGGAAATTCGCATGACCAGCACCAAAGCACGACGAGTCGGCATTTATGGCTCCGGCCGGGCAGCCGGGCAGATCCTCAACGCCCTGGCATCCAGTACGCACACCCTGACCGCTGCGATCGTCTTCTTTGATGAGCAGGCGGGTCAGGACATCGGGACGCTGATGGGTAGTGAACCTGTCGGAATCTTGGCGACGACAGACCTGGAAGGCGCGGTGCGCTCCGGCCAGTTTGATGTGTTGCTCTACGCTGGCCTGTCGGGCGATGTCCTCTTCAAGACCATGGAGCTGTGTGCCGATTTCGGTGTCGATCTGGTACATGCCTGCTTCGTGCACCCGCGCCTGCGGCTTGCGCCGGAACTTTTTGCGCGCCTGCAGAAGCGCGCAGCGGAAACAGGTTCGCGGATTGTCGGCACGGGCATGTTGCCGGGCCTGTGGCTGGATGTAGTCCCCTCGGTGCTGACAAGCGCGCTGCCTGCCCCGGTCTCCATCATCGGAGAATCCCTCTCGGACATCACATCATGGGGTTACGGGGTACTGAACAACGAACTGGGCATAGGACAGCCTCCGGCTCCGCCCGGATCAGCGGACGGGCACCCATCTAAGATCGGTCTTATCCTTCGAGAATCGGCAGAGATGATTGCCGAGGTGCTGGGCCTGAACGGTGCGCAATCGGAGGAGCGCGGTGGACTGGTGATCGCCGAGGCCCCCACTGAGGTTCTCGGCATCCAGGTTCGCCCAGGGGACCGCGTGGGCTTTGACGTCTCCGCCGTGGTCGTGCACGGCGGAAAGGAGAGAGTACGGATCGCATGGAAAGGCGTACCCAACGGCTCGTTTCCCGACTTTAAACCTGCTCTGACGATTAAGGCCATCGGCGGCGATGGCACGGAGATCGTCCTGGACATCACTCGCCCAATGGACCCTTACCCTGGCACGGCGGCGCGCTTCATCCACGCCATCACCGGGGTGCAATCACTTCCTGGCGGACTGCACACGCCTGTGCAACTCAGCATCTGATTGGCGCTCTCGCGGATGAGCATCCGCGAGACGACGGATGCAATGGCCTTATCCAATATCCCGAAAATGACCGTATAGCTCAGGTCGAAGCACCGCACAATCGGTATTGTGAACTGTGTGTTACACAGAGGCCTTCACCGCCACGCCCAGGAGGAACTCCCCCAGATCCGTCCGATGAAACGGAACGCTCTCGACGGGCCCCGCACATCAGCCGGTGCCCATCCCAGTGGTCGGCATGCAGGATGTTACACTTGAACGCAGGCTCCGCCCTTGCATTTGTTTCGATACCGACAGCGATAGCGAGGCGGCTTCGTTTTGATAATGTCTGGCTATCGTTGATTGTATGACCAACAATCGCACCCTCTCTGGAAGCACCCGCCGCCATGCCGACGACGGTGAAGTGGCACCGGCCGTCCGGGCACGTGGACGACCTGTGGGGGACCGCGAGGCGAAGCGGGCTGAGTTGCTGAAGGCAGCTATCTCAGTTATCGCGCAAGAAGGCCTGGCTGGCGCTTCACTGCGCAAGGTGGCGCAGCGTGCGGGATGCACGACGGGCGCAATGACCTATTACTTCGAAAATAAGGAGGGAATGGTCGCTGCGATTGCCGAAAATCTGTTCGACCAGTCCAACAGGGTGCTTGGGGGGACCCAGGATCGGATTGATCTCGCGACTGGCTTCCAGCGCTGGTTTGGGATGAAGACGGACGATCCGGACGTATGGCTGGCGGGGTTTCAGTTGCTGGCTTACGCGCGGCACAAGCCGGAGTTCGCTGCCATCTATGAGCGGCGATACAAGCAGTATCGCGAGGCCCTGACTTCGATGCTCTCGAAGGGACAGAGTCGCGGCGAAATCCGTGGCGACATCCCTGCCGACCTGCTGGCAGACCAACTCTGCGCGATGGGCGACGGCTGGATGATGATGCTACCGATCGAACCCAAGCGGTTCAAGCCGGCCAGAGTGCGGGCCCTGCTGGAGGCGACGATCGCCTTGATCTCGCAGCCCGCGCCGCAAGCAGGTACGACTCATAAGACAAAGCGTCCCACACCTTGACCGTCTCTTGGTGGCGTACTCCGGTGTTGATATCGGACAGGTTGCATCTGCGCCATCGCAGCAGCGAACTCTCTGCAATTCCTGCATACCATTGACGCCAATGTGCCTGCCAAGCTCGTCGCGCGTCTGATGATGGAGGCTATGGCACGCACAAGACGCCTTCGATAAAGGCTTGGCTTGGCTGGCAAGCGTCGTCCAGACGCACCTCATTGTCAAAATTGTAGACGACCGTAGTTGGGCGGAAAGCCGACGTAGTTGAGCGTGGGACGAACGGCAGCAATTGGCCGACTCGGCCGTTCGGCGCTGCGTAGTCGAATGACTCCGCAGGGTCGGTTGCGACCTCGACAACGTCACTAGGCAGGCCGGTGAAGCGTAGAGCCTTCACTTTCGCCTTGGCGTCTCTGATTTATGCGCCTGGGCAATTGCCGAGCGAGCAGTGGTGGAAGTTGCCTTGTAACGGCCCGACAGCCCGGTCTCAGCGAGCGGGCCAGCCGCGTCCCGCCGCTTGAGCGCCTTCACGCGTCTACAGTTGACGGTGTCGTAAGCTATGGCAGGCGCACCTGCCTGTCCAAGGTCATCTAATTAGAGCGCCGTGATGACGTTGGAGGTTCGCCGCATGCTTTCCCAGTCATTCCGACGCGCTGATACCGTATTGCGAGACTGAGAGCCAGCTTTGGCAACGATCCAAAGCTCTATGACATCGTCCGGGCCATCGCCAATAGCGCTCTTGATGTATTCTCTTTGCCGGACTAGGCGGCGCATGCGCCTTCGCCACGCACGGCGCCGATTCGCTCGGACGCAATACTCTCTGCGGTGCCACGCGGCCGCTTTTGCAACGCGCCAGTTCATTCGGCCCTAGTGAGCCTGCTCCGCAATGCGGCTTGTGCACCGACATCAGAAAGTCCTCGGTCGCCATCTGTGAGAATAAGACGAGCCTCAAGGAGTGGGCTCCACCCTTCTCCGTCGTCGTCCACCGCGAGCCAGTGCTCAACCCGCGCCCCCGCACGACTAATGTACGTCGCAATTTGCTGATAGCGCGACGCCGCAACGAACCAGTTGCTATCGAGGCGATGAGCGCCCTCACTATTGCGCCCCATCGCTGAATGCCATGTTCCCCCAATGACGCGATCGCGTAGCTCCTTGGGGAGATAGCTCTTGGCCCGACTGAATCCTAGAAGGCGAACCCATGACGTCGAAAGGACAATCTTCAGATCGGGGTAAGGTGCCAGAATTCGGGCAAGGATGGGGGCCCACATGAACAGTTCACCATCTGCCCGCAGCACCGGGCGGCCGTTGATCAAGTAGACATGATCAGGGTGCAAAACCCCGTCATAGTCGAGAAATAGGATCATTGGCTTGAGCAGTAAACCAACACGAAGCGGTTGCGAGAGACGCGACGTAGCCAGATGCGAAGCCACGAAATCAACGTAAATCGTCCCAAGCGCAATAGCGTTGACCGTCTCTTGCATGGAAAAGGAAGTCGTGATCGCGCTCCTCGGGTAAGAGCTTGACCGCCAGCCATTGCGCGCCCTCGAGTGTGCAACGAAGGGAAACCTTACTACCTTGCTTCAGGCAGATTTCCAGCCTTTCTAAGTCCTCAAAAAAAACTGCTTGCGCGACATCTGCTTGTTCTACGACAACGTGTAAGCCGAACTTCGACACTTCGACTTCGACCTTCTTTCGATCGGTCTGGACCTTCAGTTCAGCCTTTACGGATCTGCGGCCTTCGGCCACCGCTGTTCGGCGTGCGCTACGTGAGCTCATACGAGTTTGTGTATTCAACGAGGGCCCGCATTCTATCCTCAATTATCCTATTTTGGGATTTTTTGAGATCGATGGTCGCATTCGCGAGATGAAGACCATCCATTCCGAACGGTACGCGGTCGTCGTCGCCGAACTTCGCAAGGCCCGACTCGAACGAAAAGTGACTCAAAGCTCACTAGCAGAGCTTTTGCAAAAGCCGCAATCGTATGTCGCTAAGGTCGAATTGCTGGAGCGGCGGCTCGACATCGTCGAGGTTGTGGACTGGCTGCATGCGATCGGGCTCGAGCCTGCCACCTTCTTCCGGCGTTTTGATTGGTGGTAGCGTTACGGCTGCCTCTTCGGTTTCTGCACAACGCGACGCCTTGTCTCCAGCGGTACCGTCGCTGCTCGATCAATTCGAGGTAACGGCCGGTTCAACTCGGCTTGCGACATGCCTTTGACGTAGGCGTTGTACTGCCACACTACGAACTGCTCGAGCAATGTCGCGTTTTCTTGCTTCAGGCGAGCGTTCTCATTTTCCAGCCGCGCAATGCGTTCCGCCGCTAGCCTGGTGGAGTGCGGGAGAGCCGGAACATCGCCCTCTCCGGATCTAACCCGAGCCTTCGCCAATGTGAATGCAGCTTGTATGCGGGCAATCCGAGACAAGGTCTGCCGTGTCGGACTCATACCGATCACGCGCACGCTCGCATCACTTAAAGCCGCCCATGTGAGGGGCCCCTTCCAACCGTCCAAAAGCTCCACGAGCTTGAGGATATCCCCATCCCTCAGGTGTCGCCCCATCTCAGTTCTTCTTCAAGAATAGACTCGGCGCCATAGTTGACTCCAACACTTCTGATCGGCCACGCAGCGTGCGCCGCAACGGACTAAAGTCGCCGTCATCTCGCAATCGGATGATGGTTCCATCGGGGATTGCGCGATCTTCTAGGATGGATATCAGTTCGGCCAATCGCGCCTTGGTCTTGGCGTGGATCTCGTACCATCGATCCGCCCCAGCCGAGCCTTGCGCGATTTCCCCTTCGGCACGCTCTACCAGTTCGGACACTTGTTGGTAGCGTTGACGCAACCGATCCACCCGGCTATCCCCTTTGATGCATACCTGCTCTGTGCAGTTCAGACAGTCGCGGAAGCGCTGGCACGGTGACATCACGTAGTCATGGATACAGAAGCCGAACTCCGTGACGTGAGCGGTCGGTATGGCAAGCGAGTTGAACTCCTGTCGCGTCATCGGCAATTTTTCCGCAAGCCGTTCCGATATCTCCTGGAAGGGGCGATCTAGCCTGAGATTGCTGTCATGAGACCGGAGCATCTCGACAAGCTCAAACTCCGACATGTGATCATAGGCGCGATTCTGCCGCACATCGATGCGCCCGGACCATCGCGCCAACTCCGCTTGGCCCAATCCACCACGTTGCGCCAAGGTGTTCAGGTAGTGACGAAATTGATGCGATGTGATCTTATGAGCCGAGGCCTCCGACGTTTGGTAGCCATGACGCTCAAAGATTGAGGGACTCTGAACTTGCGGGCGGTCTCCCATGTCGTTGTTGAACACGTTAACGTTCGGCCACGCCAGTTCAAGAGCACTGGGGCATTTGCAATCCGTTCGCAACTGCCCTCTGCGAAAAATGAACAGAGCATCTCGGCACTTTACGCCCCGGCTGGCATCGCGAAAGGGGAAACTCTTCGGTAATCGTTCGTGCGCCCATCGATTCAAATCGCGAAGCGTATGAACACGTTCAGCACTCGACAAGCCCAAACTAATCAAGAATCTGCGTCCGGCGGGCAACTGGCCAAGGCCTAGCGCCTCAAGTACCTCTTGGCTCCCTAGCGGCTGGCTTTCGCGTATGTCGGGCGAACTCTCATGTCTGAAGAACCGATTGGGGTTGTCCTCCAACCATGCGGCTAGGCGACGCGCCTCCTCTGTCGCGCGCCTTATTCTGGCAATCGCCTCGCCCGCAATGCTCTCCATTGACGATGGGATCCACTTGATCCCTGGCAGCCCGCCTTTCCCGGGCTGAAATCGCCATCCATATGCGCGAGTGCCATCCCTCTTCTCTTCCCATACCTCACAATCGGCGCGCAGCGCCAATAACTCGGAAATACGACATGGTGCGCAGAGCAACATCGCGGCCACACTGGAAGTGAAGATATCGCGGGCGTGCGTAGGATTCGATGCAAATATGGCAGCGATTGCATCGAGCGCTTCCCTTTCGGGTAGCCGACGATCCCGTAGCGCCTTTGCTTTCGCGCCGGTTCGGATCGAGCTATTCGGCCGGGAAATAGGGTTCCTCCATTCTATGGGCTGGTGCACACACCGCTTCGACGTTACGAAGAAAGCGAGCAACTGGAGTTCCCGCCCAACCCTGTAGGCGCAACTCGGCGAGTAATATTCGCGGGCAATGACCGCAGCACGATCAAAGGCCGCCATGTCGGCCCACGTCAAATCAGACCCACCTTTGCCGTCGAGCAAGGCGCGCTCCAGACACCTGAGCGCGAGAAGCTTACGTACGGCTGACTTGGGTTGGAGCCCCTCGTGGTATCTGCAGTAGGCTTTCGCGAAGTCTAGAAAGGGGGATGTCAGTACCAGTCGATCATCCAACTTGCGCGTGCGTTGATCGACGTTACCAAACGTCACGCCTGCCGCTGGCCACATATGGCTATCCCAGTCTAGGTCAGCGCCTAGTATCGTGAGCTCATTCCGGCAGTAATGAATGAAATCCTTCAGATTCCGTTTGACCGAGGTTCGACTACGGGGAGAGAAGTGAGCTATCGTCATCGACCGCTTCCTACGCTCATGCTGGCCTTCCGTCCGTCGCACAGCCGTATGACTTGGGCGACGGCTAGCATGGTGCGATCCGTGACAGAAGCTATCGTGTTGTCGCCTGTGAGTTGATTAACCCGCGCTCGATCCGCCTCAAGCCACGCCAGCACGCTGCGGTGCGGGCCATCCAGCCACGGTTGGAAGTGTTGGCACGTGTAACACGCGATCGGGGCGAGCGCACCGCAGAATCCGTAATGGCCACACGTCCCCACGCCATTCCCATCATTTGTTCTCACACGACTAGACCGGTCGTCACCGCGCACCGCTTCACTCTCGCGATCAACCAGGATGCCCGCGAACGCTTGCGCCATTGGGGCGAGTTGCATGGCCACAGCGGCATTGATAGCCTCCACGTGCTCTGGGACGTTTTCCACATAGACCTTGACATTCTGCGTGTCAGAATGATCCAACAGCTCGGCAATTACCAGCTCGCCGTAGCCTTCCCTGGCCGCCCGAGTGCCTAATGTGCGACGCAGGCGAATCGGGAAAATGCGCAATGGCGCACCGGTTCTTTCTGATTGAATTGCGAGCGTGCCGACGATTTCTTCCAAGCATTTCCGCATGGCATGCGTTTCCATGTGCAATGCTTCCGACTGCAGTATCGATCGAAGTGTCTCTACCGACTCGCGCCTGATGCCTTCGATATCGCTCCATTTCGGAAACATTGGCATGAGCTCGAACAAGTCAGGACACTGACGAAACGCAGGAATCCTTTGAACCAACAATGCGCGATGCTCGCATAACAGCTGATGTAACGCCTCACCGATGTCTGCGGTCAATGCACAGGGTTTAAATTCGCTGCGCCAATCCGCACCGCGCTGCTTTCGTCTGGGTACTTTCAGCACGTACTCTCGCTCTCCATTCGGAGTAGTCACGAAAACAAAGTCGCACATCTTCAGATCGCCAACTTGCGACGGACGTCTGCCAGTCGCGATCATTAGCCTTGCAAATACATACTCGGGCAGGCATATGAAGCCGGATTCATGACTTCGATCCAGGCCGGCTATCAACCCTTCGTACTCAAGATCAGATAGCGCTCCCTGAATGGGGCAACTCAGAGAAACTGCTTCGCCTTTGAGGTTTCCTCGGAGTCGCCATTCACTCAGTAGGTCTGGAACGCCATGCCCTATGCCTGGATAGCTCAACCTGCACCACGTTTTCAATAGTCCGGAGATGGCAGCCATGTACCATTCGTGTGCTCGGTCGAGTGTGCCCCGATAGGAGATCAAGTCCTGCGTGCGGATCTGACGAACCTTCCCATGCGATGCACGGTTGATAAAGCGCACGAATCCCGCCATGCGCCAAGCCAGATTGTTCGTATGCGCCGCAGAAGCAGTTACCGCATAGTGCGCCAACACCTTACGCATGCTGGTCCGAACAGGCTCGTCCGTCTGTTCGTCTATCCAACAAAGCGAAAGGTTTACGTCCCGTGACAAGCGCCAGCGATCGTCGAGCGGCGAGAACTCCGCCCCCCCTTTGGAAATGACGCGCTCAGCCCTGTCCTCCACAGCAACGTTACGGTTCATGGCGATCCTTTCCACTAGCCCTCAGCGCCTGGAGTTGCAAAGAAGCCTGCTTGGCCAGCTGTTCCGTGCGTCGGCGCAAATAAGTTGCCGCGCTGCCCGAAGCTTCTCGCCACCCCATCCAATAGGAGCGCATCTTTTCTTCGTCCGCCACTGAAGTATTGCTGGCGTCCATCCGCGCGGAAAATCGCTCGTTCCACGTGTGGCGCAATACGTGAGGCGTCAACGCGGCCAACTTCGGCTCGGCACTTCTCAACAATGCAAAGATTTTCTCCAGCCCTTTGATCGACATCGGCAACCCTTCATGCGGTCCGCGCTGCTGTGTCACGATCAAAAAATCGTGGCGCTTTGCGCGCGGCAACTTGCCACGATCGTGCAACACATACTCGTAGACCGCTTTCGACAGTTCCGGAGAAACGGGAAGCCTTCGGTCCAATGTCTTTGCAACAGGCTGGTTTGGTCGGGGATCCTGCGGGTCGTCGTGGCGACGAGCGATGATGACTTCGTTAGCCTGCAGATCAAAGTCTTGTATCTTGAGCGCGAGCAGTTCGCCGGCTCGCACACCCAGTTCGCTCAGCAAACCGATGATCAATGCATTGCGTGTGCGTAACGCCGGAGCGAATGGGTTGCCGGAGAATGATGGGTGTACCAGTTCCGCTAGTCGCTGTTGCGCCAAGGTGTCCAAAGACCGACGGGCGCCGAAATTGCTGCCGCGACGCATGCGTGGCCGGCTCATCTCGATGCGAGTCACCATTCGCGCTAGCGGCTTTCGATTGGCCTCGTCTGCGCGAGAGCGATCCAGAATATAGTTGCCGAGCCAATTCACATATTGGGCGATATAGCTCAGACGAATATAGTGCGTGTTCGTGCTGATGCGCGCCGGTGAACTGGCTGTCCGGGATAGGCGCGTGCCTTCCGTCCGGCGCGGCAACGCGATGACCTTTGGGCGAGCGTGTCCGTGAATAGCGCTCTTCGTCTGTGCGAACGCACGAAGAGATTCAATCTCCGTATCGTTCAGGAACGCCTTCGCCTTGAAGCGCTCCTCTAGGCTGATCCCTCGGTCGTCGGCCCAGCGGAGAAGCATTCGCAAAGCGGCGAGCACAGCGAGGATGGTGTTAGGCGCCTTGCTTGCATTGCGTACCTGAGTGGTGACATAGAGCGTAGGCAGGTAAACAGGTATGCCATGTCCGTCCAGCAACACCGGCACTCGTTCACCATCAGCAAACTTGGCGACACGGATACGGAATGGCCGACTTATGGAAGTGGTTTGATCCAGAGTTGGCACGCGCCACTGCTCCATCAAAAATGAGACGTGGCGATACGGTGACAAATAACAAACAGAACGTCAACGTTAGTTAATCTAACCCGTTCGGAAGAAAATTCCACAATCTCATGCCAACGCAAACGGAATTTTTAAAGGAACGTCGTTCACCATGATCAACAAGCGGAATGTCACTGCCGCTCAGCAACAATTGGCGAACACAATCGCAGTTCAAGGGACTTATTCCAAACGGACGGATTCGACGTAACAGACCAACAGACCAACAGACCAACAGACCCAATCAGATCTTGTGGTTGCTACCACCGCCCTACGCAAAACATGTCATTGCCCCATCGTGGAAAGAAACCAACAACCATGCCAGGCAAAACTACACACGCCCGGAATGAAAAAGCCCGCAATTAAGCGGGCTCCAAGGTGAAACTTTACAAAAGGTCGTAAGGTAGGACCTAGAACGGGATATCGTCGTCCATATCCTCGAAACCATTCGAGGCCGGCTGCTGCGGCCGGCGCGCAGCGCCACCGCCCTGGCCGCCACCCTGGCCGCCACCCTGGCCGCCACCCTGGCCGCCCGCCTGACCACCGCGGCCACCGCCGTAGCCGCCGCCCGACGCTTCGCGGCTGTAGCCACCGCCGCCACCTGCGCCGCCACCACCGTAGCCGCCTTCGTCACCGCCACCGCCGCCGCCACCCTGGCGCGAGCCGAGCATCTGCATCTGGTCGGCAACGATTTCAGTGGAGTACTTGTCCTGGCCCGACTGGTCCTGCCACTTGCGGGTGCGGATGCGGCCTTCGATATAGACCGACGATCCCTTGCGCAGGTACTGGCCGGCGATTTCGGCGATCTTGCCGAAGAACGAGACGCGGTGCCATTCGGTGGCCTCCTTCATCTCGCCGCTCTGCTTGTCCTTGTAGCGATCGGTGGTCGCCAGGCGGATATTGGTCACGGCGTCGCCGCTGGGCAGGTAGCGGGTTTCCGGGTCTGCGCCGAGGTTGCCGACGAGAATGACTTTGTTGACCGATGCCATGTGAATGTTCTCCAAAAGCCACGCGCTGTGTTGAAAAGCGTGGCAATACGATGACGGTAAAGCGGATGTAGTGTGACGCGATACTGCGGTGACGTAAACGAACATCGCGCCCCCGGCCAGACGTCGGGTGGCGCGATCATGCTAGGCCTTTTCCAGGCCGGATTCTTTACGATGTGATGCGGATCAGGCCGGCGTTGCCGGTGCAGCTTCCTGCCCGCGCGCCGGCGGCGCCTTCATGCTCCAGGCGATTATAAGCCAGAGCAACAGCACCACCGCGCAACCGACGAACACGGCGCTGCGCCCCTCGTGCTTGAGCAGCCAGCCACCGGCCGCGCCGCCCAGGAACAGGCCCAGCGCCTGCGTGGTGTTGTAGACGCCCAGCGCCGCCCCGCGCGCGGCCGCGGCGTAGCGCGACACCAGCGAAGGCTGCATCGCCTCCAGCACGTTGAACGCGACAAAGAAGAGCAGCAGCACGCCGACGATGGCCCACAGCCCGTGCACGGCGGCAAACAGCAGCTGCACCGCGGTCATCAGCGCGACCGCGCCCAGCAGCACCGGGCGCACGCGGCCGTAGCGCTCGGCCGCCATCATCGGGCCCAGCATCAGCACGAAGGACACCAGCACCACCGGCAGGTAGACCTTCCAGTGCTGGTCCAGCGGCATGCCGGCATCGGCCAGCATGGCGGGCACCACCATGAACATGGCCACCTGGGAAGCGTGCAGCGCCAGCACGCCGACGTTCAGGCGCGCCAGGTCGGGGTTGAGCAGCACCTTGCGGAACGGCAGGCGCACCGGATGCGGCGGCGGCGGGGTCGGCACCAGGAACAGCGTCACGCCGATGGCCACCAGCCCCAGCACCGACATCAGCCCGAAGATGCCGGACATGCCGATGCTGTGCAGCAGCGGCGAGGCGATCACCAGCGACAACGCGAAGGTCAGGCCGATGCTGCCGCCCACCATCGCCATCGCCTTGGTGCGATGGCGTTCGCGCGTCAGGTCGGCGATGCAGGCGGTGATGGCCGCGGAGATCGCGCCCGTGCCCTGCAGCGCGCGGCCGGCGATGATGCCGCTGAGCGTGTCGGAGAAGGCGGCCACCAGCCCGCCGGCGATGAACAGCAGCAGCCCGGCCACCATCACCGGCTTGCGCCCGATGCGGTCGGACAGCCAGCCCAGCGGGATGTGCAGGAATGCCTGCATCAGGCCATAGATGCCCATGGCCAGGCCCACGCGCTGGGCGTCGTGCCCGTCGGGCAGGCTGTGCGCGTATTCGGCAAAGACGGGCAGGATCAGGAACAGGCCCAGCATGCGCAGCGCGAAGATGCTGGCCAGCGACACAGCGGCGCGCAGCTCGGCGCGGGTCATGCGTTCGCGGGCGGGGGCCTGGGATGCGTCAGCGGCACCCGCACCCGGGGAAGAAGACTGGATCGACGGCATTGCGATCGTGGGATCGTGGAATCTGTCAGGCTGGCTGCCGTTGCATCGCAACGGCAGTTTCGATCGGGATCGCGGGGGGGAAGTTGCCGCCCGGAACCCGGGGCCGGCGGCGGCTTCGCCGGGCGCCTGCATGGCGCGGGCCACCCCGGAAACCGAAGTTGGGTATATTAACAGGTTTGCTCCTTCGCGCTTCCCGGGTCACCTGGCCATGCCAGTTGGCCCCCGGGCGTGTGCCCGGGCGCGCATTCCGGCCGTCGCCAGCGGTCGGAAGTGCCAAATACGGTACTTGTTTCTGGGTTTTGCGATTCCTTCAGACAGCCTTGCCAACCCCGGCAGGGCGGCCTGTCTGGCGACGACTTTTCGGCATATGGAAGAAATCAAGATCCGTGGGGCGCGTACCCACAACCTGAAGAACATCAATCTCGACCTGCCGCGCAACCGGCTGATCGTGATCACCGGCCTGTCGGGCTCGGGCAAGTCCTCGCTTGCCTTCGACACGCTCTATGCCGAGGGCCAGCGCCGCTACGTGGAGTCGCTGTCCGCCTATGCCCGCCAGTTCCTGCAGCTGATGGAAAAGCCGGACGTGGACCTGATCGAAGGCCTGTCGCCGGCGATCTCGATCGAGCAGAAGGCCACCAGCCACAACCCGCGTTCCACGGTCGGCACCGTCACCGAGATCCACGACTACCTGCGCCTGCTGTACGCCCGCGCCGGCACGCCCTACTGCCCCGACCACAACCTGCCGCTGCAGGCGCAGAGCGTGTCGCAGATGGTGGACGCCGCGCTGGCCCTGCCGGACGACACCAAGCTGATGATCCTGGCGCCGGTGGTGGCCGACCGCAAGGGCGAGCACTCGGACCTGTTCGACAGCATGCAGGCGCAGGGCTTCGTGCGCTTTCGCATCCGCTCGGGCGGCGGCACCGCGCACGAGGCCGAGGCCAAGGTCTATGAGGTCGATGCGCTGCCGAAACTGAAGAAGACCGAGAAGCACACCATTGAGGTGGTGGTGGACCGCGTCAAGGTGCGCGCCGACATCAAGCAGCGCCTGGCCGAGTCGTTCGAGACCGCGTTGCGCCTGGCCGATGGCCGCGCGCTTGCGCTGGAACTCGACAGCGGCAAGGAGCATATGTTCAGCTCCAAGTTTGCCTGCCCGATCTGCTCGTATTCGCTGCAGGAGCTGGAGCCGCGGCTGTTCTCGTTCAACAACCCGATGGGCGCCTGCCCTAGCTGCGACGGGCTGGGCCAGATCACCTTCTTCGATCCCAAGCGCGTGGTGGCTTTCCCCAACCTGTCGCTGGCCTCGGGCGCGATCAAGGGCTGGGACCGCCGCAATCAGTTCTACTTCCAGATGCTGCAAGGCCTGGCAGCGTACTACGACTTCGACACCGAGACCCCGTTCGAGGAGCTGCCGGAAAACGTGCAGCAGTCGGTGCTGCACGGCTCGGGCGAGCAGCAGATCCCGTTCACCTATATCAACGAACGCGGCCGCACCACCGTGCGCGAGCATGTGTTCGAAGGGATCATCCCCAACCTGGAGCGCCGCTACCGCGAGACCGATTCGGTCGCCGTGCGCGAGGAACTGGCCAAGTACCAGAACAACCAGCCCTGCCCCGCCTGCCAAGGCACCCGGCTGCGCACCGAGGCGCGCCACGTCAAGCTGGGCGAAGGCGAGCAGGCACGCGCGATCTTCGAGATCAACGGCTGGCCGCTGCGCGACGCGCTGACCTACTTCCTGACGCTGGACATGCATGGCGCCAAGCGCGAGATCGGCGACAAGATCATCAAGGAGATCTCGGCGCGGCTGAACTTCCTGAACAACGTCGGGCTGGACTACCTGTCACTGGAGCGCAGCGCCGATACGTTGTCAGGCGGCGAGGCCCAGCGCATCCGGCTGGCGTCGCAGATCGGCTCGGGCCTGACCGGCGTGATGTATGTGCTGGACGAGCCCTCGATCGGCCTGCACCAGCGCGACAACGACCGCCTGATCGGCACGCTCAAGCACCTGCGCGACATCGGCAACTCGGTGCTGGTGGTCGAGCACGACGAGGACATGATCCGCGCCTGCGACTACGTGGTCGACATCGGCCCGGGCGCCGGCGTGCACGGCGGCATGATCGTGGCCGAGGGCACACCGCGGCAGATCGAGGATTCGCCGGCATCGCTGACCGGGCAGTACCTGTCCGGCCAGCGCCGCATCGAGGTGCCGAAGGAACGCGCCGCACCCGACGATGAGCGCCTGCTGCGCATCGTCAACGCCAGCGGCAACAACCTGCGCAACGTCACCGCCGAGGTGCCGGTGGGCCTGCTGACCTGCATCACCGGCGTGTCCGGCTCGGGCAAGTCGACGCTGATCAACGACACGCTCTACCATGCGGTGGCGCGCCACCTGTACGGCTCGACGCCGGAGCCGGCGCCGCACGACCGCATCGAGGGGCTCGAGCATTTCGACAAGGTCATCAACGTCGACCAGAGCCCGATTGGGCGCACGCCGCGTTCCAATCCGGCCACCTATACGGGCCTGTTCACGCCCATCCGCGAACTGTTCGCCGGTGTGCCCTCGGCCAAGGAACGCGGCTACGATCCGGGCCGCTTCTCGTTCAACGTCAAGGGCGGGCGCTGCGAGTCCTGCCAGGGCGACGGCGTGCTCAAGGTCGAGATGCATTTCCTGCCCGACGTCTATGTGCCGTGCGATGTCTGCCACGGCAAGCGCTACAACCGCGAGACGCTGGAAGTCCTGTACAAGGGCAAGAACATCTCCGAGGTGCTGGACCTGACCGTCGAGCAGGCGCACGAGTTCTTCAGCGCGGTGCCGGTGGTGCGGCGCAAGCTGCAGACGCTGCTGGACGTGGGCCTGGGCTATATCCGCCTGGGCCAGTCGGCGACCACGCTGTCGGGCGGCGAGGCGCAGCGCGTCAAGCTGTCGCTGGAGCTGTCCAAGCGCGATACGGGGCGCACGCTCTACATCCTGGACGAGCCCACCACCGGGCTGCACTTCCACGATATCGAGCTGCTGCTCAAGGTCATCCACAAGCTGCGCGACCAGGGCAATACCGTGGTCATCATCGAACACAACCTCGATGTCATCAAGACCGCGGACTGGCTGATCGACATGGGGCCGGAAGGCGGCGCCGGCGGCGGCCAGGTGATCGCGCGCGGCACGCCGGAGGATGTGGCCAGGAGCAAGGCGAGCTTTACGGGCAAGTATCTGGCACCGCTGCTCAGGCGGGCCTGAGCGTTCAGTCCAGCCCGGCGGCCGGCAGCACGCGCGTGCGCCGGGCCGCACCGTTCGGCTGCAATTCGATTGCTGCCCCACCGCCGCTGTCGGCGCCATGGCCGGTCAATGCGGTGATCACCACCTGGTGCGTGACCAGCAGGTAAGGCCCGCCGCGCGGATCGAGCCCGTCGATAAAGCGCGAAAGCTGCGCGGTCTGCGCTTCCCGGCGCTGCGCATCCGCGCCAAAAAATGAATTGAGCAATGGCTGGACCCGCACCGGACCCAGGTCGATCAGGCGGGCGGTGTCCTGGCAGCGGCACCAGGCGCTGCTGTAGACCCGCGTCGGCCGGAAGCCCGCCGCCTTCCAGCTGCTACCGAGCCTCGCCGCCTGCTGCCGGCCGTTCGCGTCCAGGTTGCGCTGGGTCGAACAGTCGTCCAGCTTGAAGCCCGGCGGATCGCCGCCCCCCGGCGCACTCGCATGCCGCAGCACGACGACGACATTGGGGCGTTTCAGCTCACTGACGGCGATTTCGCCCTGTGATGCCGGAACGACCTGGGCGGCGGCCACGCACGGCGCCATGGCAAGCCATGCGAGGAAGAGGCGAAGAAGCGGCATCGGCGTCTCCGTGACGGGCCAGTCCATCCGGTATAGCAGGTACGCGTGCCATGCGAGGATCCCTGCCCGCTTGCATTCACCACCCCGCGCCCTACCATGAACCGGATGGCGGCAAGCCGCGCCGCCATTCTGGAGCCAGCCATGGAACTGACGGTCGTACCGGTCACCAAGCCGGAAGCCACCAACTTCATCTTCGGCCATTCGCATTTCATCAAGACTGTGGAAGACCTGCACGAGGCGCTGGTCGGCACGGTGCCAGGCATCCTCTTCGGACTGGCGTTCTGCGAGGCCTCGGGCAAGCGCCTGGTGCGCTGGTCGGGCACAGATGAAGACCTGATCGACCTGGCCTGCGAGAATGCCCGCGCCATCGGCGCCGGGCATACCTTCGTGATCTTCCTCGGCGACGGGTTCTTTCCGGTCAACGTGCTGGCCGCGGTGCGGGCAGTGCCGGAGGTGTGCCGCATCTTCTGCGCAACGGCCAACCCGACCGAGGTGATCATCGCCCAGACCGATGCCGGACGCGGCGTGGTGGGCGTGATCGATGGCGCCTCGCCGCTGGGGATCGAGACCGATGCCGATGTGGCCGAGCGCAAGGCGCTGTTGCGGAAGTTCGGCTACAAGCTCTAGCGTCGCCGCTCAGTGCTGCGCTGCCTGCACGGTCGGCACCGCCGGCAGGTCGTCTTCCTTCATCCGGCTGCGGTTGAGCACCCCAGCCTGCTCCAGCACCGGATAAGCCGTCGCACAGAACAGCGAATTCAGCCGCTTGAGCTCGCTGATCACGTCCAGGTGCAATGAGCTGGTCTCGATGCTCTCGGCGGTCTGCACCGCCACGCGCTGCAGGTGGGTGCGCGCGTACTTGCGCTCCAGCTCGCGGAAGTTCGCTTTCTCGGCCATCAGCGCCTGCGCGCTCTTGAGGTCTCCGTTGAGAAACACCGACAGGCCCAGCCGCAGGTTGGCGACCAGGCGCGCGTGCATCTCTGCGATTTCCTGCATGCCCGCCTCGGAGAACATCAGGTTGTGGGCGATCTTCTTGTCCTTGGTATCGAGCAGGATGCGCTCGATGATGTCGCCCGCGTGTTCCAGGTTGATGGTGAGCGAGATGATCTCGGTCCAGCGCTGGCCGTCGCGCTCGTCCAGCGCTTCCAGGCTGATGCGCGTCAGGTAGAGCTTGATCGCGGTGTAGAGGTCGTCCACCTCGTTGTCGATGCGGCAGGTGGCGTCGGCCAGCTTGGCGTCGTTGGTGCGCAGCACGCGCAGCATGTTGTCCAGCATCTGCTCGACGCGGTCGCCGATGCGCAGCACTTCGCGCGCGGCGTTGGCCAGCGCCAGCGTGGGCGTGGACAGCGCGGCCGTATCGAGGTGGCGCGGCGTGACCTGGCTGTCGCCGGTATTGCGCCCGGGCAGCACCTTCTCGCACAGCCGCGCCAGTGGCGCGGTGGCGCCCAGCAGCAGCACCGCCAGCGCGACATTGAACAGCAGGTGGAAATTGACGATCAGCCGTTGCGGGTCATGGTCCAGCAGCGCCAGCAGCTCCTCGGCCTGGCCCAGCAGCGGCAGCGCCACCAGGCAGCCCAGCAGGCGCGACAGCAGGTTGCCCAGCGTCACGCGCTTGCCCGGCTGGTTGTTGCCCGAGGTGGTCAGCAGCGCCGAGATGCCCGAACCCAGGTTGGCCCCCAGCACCAGCGCCAGCGCCACGTGGATCGACACCACGCCGGCCGAGGCCAGCGCGCCGCAGAACAGCACCACGGCCAGGCTGGAATAGCACAGGATGGTCAGGAAGGCGCCGACCAGCATGTCCAGCCCCGCGTCGCCGGTCAGCGAGGCGAACAAGACCTTGACACCGGCGGCCTGCACCACCGGACGGGTGGCGATGGAGATCAGTTCCAGCGCCAGCGTGATCAGGCCCAGGCCGATCAGCACGCGGCCGACGTGGCCGGCCCTGCTGCCCTTCCAGGTCAGGTGGCAGATCACGCCGACAAAGATCAGCAGCGGCGACAGCCAGGACAGGTCCAGCGAGAACACCTGCACCATCAGCGCGGTGCCGACGTTGGCGCCGAGCATGATGGCCAGCGCCGGCGCCACGGCGATCAGGCCCTGGCCGACGAAGGAGCTGACGATGACCGCGGTGGCGTTGCTGCTCTGGACCAGCCCGGTGACGCCGAGCCCGGCAAGGAAGGCGGTGAAGCGGTTGGAGACGCTGGTCGACAGGACATGGCGCAGGTTCGCGCCGTAGACGCGCAGGATGCCGACCTTGACGATGTTGGTGCCCCAGACGAGCAGGGCAACGCCTGATAGCAGGTGAAGGAGTACGCCCATGGTGCGCCTTTGTGTGACCGGTGCCGAATACTGACTGGAGGCTCCGCCCGGTCATCGTGTCGTTGTCAAGAGGGCATTATGCGCCCGACACCTGGCACCGGCAACGGCATGGGCCCGCGATGCGGGCCGCAGGCAGCACAGGAACAACACCCTGGAAAGCCACGCCGCGCATGTGGCTGCGCAGCGTTTGGGCGGGCCGGGATCAGGGCAGCGCGACCTTGATCCCCAGCCCGACGAAGATCGCCCCGGCGGCGCGGTCCAGCCAGCGGCCGGTGGCCGGGCGGCGGCGCAGCCAGGCGCCCAGCCAGCCCGCGCACAGCCCGAACAGCGAGAACACCACCGCCGTCTGCAGCATGAAGACCACGCCCAGCAGCAGGAACTGCAGCCCCGGGTGCGCGGCATCGGCGCGCACGAACTGCGGCAGGAACACCAGGAAGAACAGCGTCACCTTGGGATTCATGATGTTGCCGAGCACGCTCTGGCGGAACACGCGCCCCAGCGGCACCGCATCGACGTCACCGCCCTGCGCCAGCCCGCCCCTGGCTCGCAGCGCCTGGATGCCGATCCAGATCAGGTAGGCCGCGCCCGCATACTTGATCAGCTGGAACGCCAGCGGCGACGAGCGCAGCACCGCGGCCAGCCCCACCGCCGCAATCACGGTGTGGAACAGGCACCCGACCGAAAAGCCCAGTGCCGCGACCAGCCCCGCGCGCCGGCCCTGTGCCATGCCGCGCGCCAGCACCTGCAGGTTGTCGGGCCCCGGGGCCACAGTCACGGCAATCGAAGTCAGCAGGAACAGCAACAGGTCAGGCATGGGGTCTCCTTGCGTGGAAATCTTGCGGGCCGGTCAGCGTGGCTCAGTGACCTTCGAACTTGCACACGGTGAACAGCGGCAGCCCGCCGTCCTGCAGCAGCTTCGAGCCGCCCAGTTCGGGCAGGTCGACGATGGCGGCGCCCTCCACCACCGTCGCGCCCAGGCGCTCCAGCAGCTTGCGCCCGGCCATCATGGTGCCGCCGGTGGCGATCAGGTCGTCGACCAGCAGCACGCGGTCGCCGGACTTGCAGGCGTCGGCATGGATCTCGACAGTGGCGCTGCCGTATTCCAGCTCGTACTCCTCGGCCACGGTCTGGAACGGCAGCTTGCCCTTCTTGCGGATCGGCACGAAGCCCAGGTTCAGCTCATACGCGACGATCGCGCCCAGGATAAAGCCGCGCGCGTCGATGCCCGCCACCAGGTCGAGCTGCGCATCCATGTAGCGGTGCACAAAGACATCGATCAGCACGCGCAGCGTCTTGGGGTTCTGCAGCAGCGGGGTGATGTCGCGGAACATCACGCCCGGCATGGGCCAGTCCGGCACCGTACGGATGCGCTCGCGCAGGTAGCCGGTGACGTCGCCGAGCTCGGGGGACTGGATGATGGAGTCTGCCATAGGGGTCTGGAAACGGTAGGCGCGCAGCGTGGCGCGCCAATCAGAAAGAGGGGTCGCAGCGGGTCGCGGCAGGATGGCCGCCGGCGCGGTAACCAGTTACCACCCGCGCCATCGGGGCGGCCAGCACAATGGCCCTGCCGGCCCGCTTGGCTAGCCAGGGGCCGGGCTGCCGCGTCCGGCACCCGCCGGACACCCGTAACCATACAGGAGACCGCGATGGCAAAAAAGATTCTGATGCTGGTGGGCGACTACGCCGAAGACTACGAAACCATGGTGCCGTTCCAGGCACTGCAGATGGTCGGCCACACCGTGCATGCGGCCTGCCCGGACAAGCAGGCGGGCGACGCCTGCGCCACCGCCATCCATGACTTCGAGGGCGACCAGACCTACACCGAGAAGCGAGGCCACAACTTCACCCTCAACGCGAGCTTTGCCGAGATCGACCCCGCCGGTTACGACGCACTGGTCATCCCCGGCGGCCGCGCGCCGGAATACCTGCGCCTGAACGCGCGCGTGCTGGAGATCGTGCGCCACTTCGCCCAGGCGGACAAGCCGATCGCCGCGGTCTGCCACGGCGCCCAACTGCTGGCCGCGGCTGGCGTGCTCGAAGGCAAGACCTGCTCCGCCTACCCGGCCTGTGCGCCCGAGGTGACGCTGGCCGGCGGCACCTATGCCGATATTCCCGTCGACCAGGCCCATACCGATGGCAACCTCGTCACGGCCCCGGCCTGGCCCGCGCATCCGGCCTGGCTGGCGCAGTTCCTTGCCGTGCTGGGCACGCGGATCGTACATTAGAGCTTTCCGCACGCGGCGCCCCCACGCGTGAAGGCACGGTCCGCCCCATAGCGCGAGCCGTGCACATGCACGCCGGCTGCGCCGCCCGCACGGGAGCATCCATGTGTGAAATCTTTATCCGCGCCAATCCGGCGTCGTACCAAAGCCAGTCGCGCTCGCTGCGCCTGCATGGCGTGGCCACCAGCATCCGGCTGGAGAGCCTGTTCTGGGAAGTGCTGGAAGAACTGGCGCGGCGTGACGACATGACGGTCAACCAGCTGATCACGCGCCTGCACGATGAACTGACCGAACATCGCGGCGGCGAGGCAGTGGCCGGCAATTTCTCGTCCTTCCTGCGCGTGTGCTGCCTGCGCTACCTGATGCTGCAGGGCGAGGGCCGCATCCCGGCCGACGCCAGCGTGCCGATCCGCTCGCTGGACGCGCGCGCCGTGCTCGACAACCTGCCGGAATCCTGGGTCGAGGCGCGTTCGCACTGACGCATCCGGCGGCCCTGCTCAGCCGTTCAGGATGCGCGTCTCTGCCGCTTCCAGCGCCTCGGGCGGGCCGCGCAGCACCACGATGTCGCCCGGTTCCAGCACGGTCTCGGGCTCCGGGTCAAAGGCGCGGATGCCGCGCCGGCGCACCGCGGTCACTTCCACGCCGATCCGCTCCAGCCCCAGCACGCCAAGGCGCCGCCCCACCGCCGTGGATTGCGGCCCGAGCGACACGGAGTGCAGCCGCACCGAATCGCGCTCGACCATGTCCTCATCATCGTCGCGGCCGTGGAAATAGCCGCGCAGCAGGCTGTAGCGCGCGTCGCGCGCCTCCTGCACACCGCGCAGCACATGCCGCATCGGCACGCCAAGCAGCACCAGCGCGTGCGAAGCCAGCATCAGGCTGCCCTCGATGATCTCGGGCACCACCTCGGTGGCGCCGGCCTTCTGCAGCGTGTCGAGCTCTGAATCGTCCACCGTGCGCACGATCACCGGCAGCGCCGGCGCCAGTTCCTGCACGTGGTGCAGCACCTTGAGCGCCGATGGGGTGTTGGCATAGGTGACGATCAGGGCGGCGGCGCGGTGGATGCCGGCGGCGATCAGCGCCTCGCGCCGGCCCGCGTCGCCATAGACCACGGTATCGCCGGCCGCGGCGGCCTCGCGCACGCGGTCGGGGTCCAGGTCCAGCGCCACGTAGTTGATGCCCTCGCGCTCCAGCATGTGCGCCAGGTTCTGCCCGCTGCGGCCGAAGCCGCAGATGATCGCGTGCTTCTCGGTCTGCAGGCTCTGCGCGGCGATGCGGGTCATGTTCAGGGACTGCATCAGCCATTCGTTGGCGGCAAAGCGCAGCACGATGGCGTCGCTGTACTGGATCAGGAATGGCGCGGCCAGCATCGACAGCAGCATCGACGCCAGGATCACCTGGATCAGCACCGGGTCGACCAGGTTCAGGCCGTCGATCTGGTTCAGCAGCACGAAACCGAATTCGCCGGCCTGCGCCAGCCCCAGCCCGGTGCGGATCGCCACCCCCTGGCGCGAGCCGAAGACCCGCGCCAGCATCGCGATCAGCACCAGCTTGAACAGCACCGGCACCACCAGCAGCGCCAGCACCAGCCATACGTGGTCGAGCACCACGCGGATATTGAGCAGCATGCCGATGGTGACGAAGAACAGCCCCAGCAGCACGTCGCGGAACGGCTTGATGTCCTCTTCCACCTGGTGGCGGTAGGGCGTCTCGGAGATCAGCATGCCCGCCATGAAGGCGCCCAGCGCCATCGACAGGCCCAGCCGCTCGGTCAGCGCCGCCATGCCCAGCGTCACCAGCAGCAGGTTCAGCATGAACAGTTCCTGCGAGCGGCGCGCCGCCACCACGTGGAACCAGCGGCTCATCAAACGCTGGCCCAGGAAGAAGATGACGCCCAGGGCCACCACGATCTTGACCGTGGCCAGGCCCAGCGCCACCATCAGGTCGCCCGGATCGCGCGACAGCGCCGGGATCACGATCAGCAGCGGCACCACCGCCAGATCCTGGAACAGCAGGATGCTGATGATATTGCGGCCCTGCTCGCTCTCAAGCTCCATGCGCTCGGACAGCATCTTGGAGACGATCGCGGTGGAAGACATCGCCAGCGCCCCGCCCAGCGCCACCGACGCCTGCCAGGACAGCGGGAACAGCCAGTTGAAAGCCCAGCTGGCCGGCACCACCGCCAGCATCGACAGCACCACCTGCGAGCCGCCCAGGCCGAACACCAGCCGCTTCATCGAGCGCAGCTTGGTCAGGTTGAACTCCAGCCCGATCGAGAACATCAGGAAGACCACGCCGAATTCGGCCAGGTACTTGGTCTGCGCGGTGTCGCTGGCCAGCCCCAGCGCATGGGGGCCGATCAGGATGCCGACGGCCAGGTAGCCGAGCATCGGCGGCAGCTGCAGCATGCGGAATGCGACCACGCCGAAGACGGCGGCGGCCAGCAGCACCAGGGTCAGTTCCAGCGGAGAATGCATCAGGCGGTCTGGGTGACCGGCCAGGCGCGCGTCCGACCCGGCACGGGCACCCTGCCGGCAAAATACGGCGAGCACGGCAAGCACGACGTGCGCCATGGGTCGGGCCAGGCGCCATCGCATTCGTTGGTATACTTCGTCGCCATGATAGCCAATTTCGATGCGGATCGAGCACTCAGGCTCGCCCGCGACACTCTCCAGACCGAAGCCGATGCGGTTTCCGCACTTTCCGGACGCCTGAACGGCGACTTTGCCCGTGCCGTGCTGCTGATCCTGCAATGCACCGGGCGCGTGGTCGTCTCGGGCATCGGCAAGTCCGGCCATATCGGGCGCAAGGTCGCGGCCACGCTGGCCTCTACCGGCACGCCGGCGTTCTTCGTGCACCCGGCCGAAGCCAGCCACGGCGACCTGGGCATGGTCACGCGCGACGACGTGCTGATCGCCTTCTCCAATTCTGGCGAGACCGGCGAGCTGCTGTCGATCATCCCGATCGTCAAGCGCATCGGCGCGCGGCTGATCTCGGTCACCGGCAACCCCGACTCCAACCTGGCCAAGCTGGCCGACGTCCACCTGGACGCGGCGGTCGAGAAGGAAGCCTGCCCGCTGAACCTGGCGCCGACGGCCAGCACCACCGCGGCGCTGGCGCTGGGCGATGCGCTGGCGGTGGCGGTTCTCGATGCGCGCGGCTTTGGCGAGGAAGACTTCGCCCGCTCGCACCCGGGCGGCGCGCTCGGGCGCAAGCTGCTGACCCATGTGCGCGACGTGATGCGCACCGGCAACGCCGTGCCCGAGGTGCGTGAAAACACCCCGCTGGCCCAGGCGCTGATGGAAATCACCCGCAAGGGCATGGCCATGACCGCCGTGGTGGACCCGGACGGACACGCCATCGGCGTCTTCACCGACGGCGACCTGCGCCGCCTGCTGGAAACCCCGCGCGACTGGAAGACCGTGCCCATCGGCGACGTCATGCACCGCAACCCGCACGTGGTCAACGAGAACCAGCTCGCCGTCGAAGCGGTGCAGGTGATGGAGGCCAACCGCATCAACCAGCTGCTGGTGGTGGATGACGACGGCCGCCTGACCGGCGCGCTGCATATCCACGACCTGACCCGCGCCAAGGTCATCTGAGCGGGCGCGGCCCGGCACAACCGGCACAACGCCAAGGACACCATGCAGGCACTCCTCGCCTCCCTCAGCGGCATCTTCATGCGGCTGCTGCCGCTGCTGCTGATGGCCTTCGTGGCGGGCAGCACGTTCTGGCTGGTCCAGATCAACTCCCCCAAGGAAGACCCGGCCGCGCAAAGCGCCAAGAAGCATGAGCCCGATTACTTCATGGACCGCTTCTCGGCCACTGAGCTGGCGCCGGACGGCAGCACCAAGATCCGCTTCACCGGCGAGCGCATGATCCATTTCGAAGATGACCAGACCTACGAGGTGACCCGGCCCGCCATGCGCGCGTACGAGCCGGATCGCCCGCCGGTCACCGCCCGCGCCGATATGGGCCGCATGAACGCCGAGGGCTCGGTGATCGACCTGTACGGCAACGGCTTCGTCATGCGCCAGCAGGGCGTGGACGTGTCCAAGGACCCGCAGCTGACCGCCGCATCCAGTTATTTCCAGCTGCTGGTCAATGACGACATCGTCAAGACCGACAAGCCGGTCAAGCTGACGCGCGGGCCGTCGGTGATGACCGCCAACGGCCTGATCTTCAACAACGTCACGCGCGAAGTACAATTGCTCGGCAATGTACGCGGCACCATCATCACCGGGCCGACCCCGGGCCGCGCGCCGGGGTCCTGAGCCCCGGCCCGGGGGCCGCACCAACCCGCACCAACGTACCCAGACGCCCTCAAGCAACCCTGCCAACATGACTGCTTCCCTGACGACATCGTCCCGTCGACGCACCGCCCCGGCCCTGCTCGCCCTGGCCATGGCCTTCGGCCTGCTGGCCCAGCCCGCCCTGGCCGAGCGCGCGGACCGCGACAAGCCGATGGTGCTGGAGGCGGACAACGCCAGCTACGACGACGTCAAGCAGATCTATACGCTGACCGGCAACGTGGTGCTGACCAAGGGCACCATGATCCTGAAGTCCGACGCCGCCGAACTGCGCACCGATCCCGAGGGCTACCAGTTCGCGGTGGCCACCGCCAAGCCGGGCAAGCAGGCCTACATCCGGCAGAAGCGCGAAGGCGTCGACGAATACATCGACGGCTGGGGCGACCGCATCGAGTACGACGGCAAGCAGGAGTACTCCAAGCTGATCGGCAATGCCCGCATGGCGCGCCTGCAGGGCGCCAAGCAGGTCGACGAGATCCGCGGCGCGGTGCTGACCTACGACAGCCGCAAGGAGTTCTACACGGCTGCCGGCGGCGGCAGCGGCGACGCCGCGGCCGCCAATCCGTCCGGCCGCGTACGCGCGGTGCTGTCGCCGCGCCAGGACCAGAAGGCCGGCGCCACGGGCAGCAGCGGCTCGCCGCTGGACCTGAAGCCAGCGCCCGCGCCTGCCAACAAACCCTGACGCCTGGCGCCGGCTGCGTGCATCGCATGCGGCCGGCGCCGGAAACGCCTGAACGCCAGACTGTGCCAATGACCGATACCGCAACCATCGCCGACAAGCCTTCCGTCGAAGCCTCCACCGTCCTTGCCGGCGGCAGCACCCTGGTCGTGCGCCACCTGAAGAAGCGCTATGGCTCGCGCACGGTGGTCAAGGACGTCTCGCTCGACGTGAAGAGCGGCGAGGTGGTCGGCCTGCTCGGGCCCAACGGCGCGGGCAAGACCACGTCGTTCTACATGATCGTGGGCCTGGTGGCGCTGGACGAAGGCGATATCGTGCTCGACGGCGACCACATTAGCGGCCTGCCGATCCACGAGCGCGCGCGCATGGGGCTGTCGTACCTGCCGCAGGAAGCCTCGGTATTCCGCAAGCTCAACGTCGAAGAGAACATCCGCGCGGTGCTGGAGCTGCAGCTGGACAAGGGCAAGCCGCTGGCCAAGGCCGAGATCGAGCGCCGCCTCGATTCGCTGCTCGACGACCTGCAGATCGCGCACCTGCGCAACAACCCGGCGCTGTCGCTGTCGGGCGGCGAGCGCCGCCGCGTGGAAATCGCGCGCGCGCTGGCGTCGTCGCCGCGCTTCATCCTGCTGGACGAACCCTTCGCCGGCGTGGACCCGATCGCCGTGGGCGAGATCCAGCGCATCGTCAGCTTCCTCAAGGCGCGCAATATCGGCGTGCTGATCACCGACCACAACGTGCGCGAGACGCTCGGCATCTGCGACCACGCCTACATCATCAGCGAAGGCACGGTGCTGGCCGCGGGCCAGCCCGAGGAAATCATCGCCAATGACGCAGTGCGGCGCGTCTACCTGGGCGAGAACTTCCGCATGTGATGCAGCGGCCTGCCATGGAGCGGCAGGCCTATTCGCGGGCGCACGTGGGCCTGCCACAGCCAGCAGCGATCAGACCGCATAAGCGATAGCAATTTCCGTTCCAACAACGGAAAGATGCGCATAGAATAGGTCGCATGAAACCGTCGCTACAGCTCCGCCTTTCCCAGCATCTGGCCCTGACCCCGCAACTGCAGCAGTCGATCCGGCTGCTGCAGCTTTCCACGCTGGAACTGCAGCAAGAGGTCGAACAGGCGCTGACGGAAAACCCTCTGCTCGAACGTGAGAACGACTGGATCGAAAGCCCGCTGCGCGTTGCGGCCGACGGCTCGGTCAACCTGCAGAGCGCACCGGCGCCCGCGCCGGCAGAGCCGCAGGGCAATGGCGAGGCCCGCGCCGATGGCGCGGCTGACGACGACAGCTATGGCGACAGCGGCAACGGCGACGACTATGGCAGCGGCGACTGGAGCCTGGACGACTTTGCCCGCCGCCCCCAGGGCGACGAGGATGAAAAAACGCCGATGCAGCTGCGCGAAGCCGAGCCCACGCTGCGCGAGTACCTGATGGAACAGCTCACGCCGCTGAAGATCTCCGCGCGCGACAAGGGCCTGGCCATCTTCCTGATCGAATCACTCGACGATGATGGCTACCTGAGCGCATCGCTTGAGGAGATCTGCACGGAGTTGCCGGAAGAACTCGAGTTCGAGATCGAGGAAGTCCACGCCATCCTCACGCTGCTGCAGAGCTTCGACCCGCCCGGCGTGGGCGCGCGCAACGCCGCCGAGTGCCTGGCCCTGCAGTTGCGGCGCCTGACGCACCCGCAGCGCGAACTGGCCCTGAACATCGTGACCAACCACCTGGAGTTGCTCGCAGTACGCGACTACACGCGGCTGAAGAAGGCGCTGCAGGTCGATGAAGCGGCGCTGAAGTCCGCACACGAACTGATCCGCTCGCTGGCGCCCTACCCCGGCCATGCATACAGCCGCCCGGAGGCGGACTTCGTGGTGCCGGACGTGTTCGTGCGCAAGGGTGGCGGCGGCTGGATCGCGCAGCTCAATCCGGATGTGATGCCGAGGCTGCGCATCAATGACATGTATGCACAAATCCTGCGTGGCGCGAAGGGTGAGTCCGGCACCGCCGGGCTGCAGCAGAAGCTGCAGGAGGCGCGCTGGCTGATCAAGAACATCCAGCAGAGGTTCGACACAATCCTGCGTGTCTCGCAGGCCATTGTCGAGCGTCAAAAGAACTTTTTCAGCCACGGCGAAATCGCCATGCGCCCCTTGGTTTTGCGGGAGATTGCCGATACACTGGGTTTACACGAGTCAACCATCTCCCGGGTGACGACCAATAAATATATGGCAACGCCGATGGGTACTTTCGAACTGAAGTACTTCTTCGGCAGCCACGTGTCCACCGAAACCGGTGGCGCGGCTTCATCAACGGCCATCCGCGCCTTGATCAAGCAACTGATAGGAGCCGAAGACCCGAGGAATCCCCTTTCCGACAGTCGCATTGCCGAACTGCTGGGCGAACAAGGCTTCGTTGTCGCACGCCGCACCGTTGCCAAGTATCGCGAAGCCCTGAAGATCCCCGCAGTCAATCTCCGCAAGTCTTTGTAGCCGAGCCCACCGCCTGCCTGGTGAGGCTCTTTCAGAAGGAGAAGCGCTATGAACTTCAAGATCAGTGGACACCACCTGGACATCACGCCCCCTCTGCGTGAGTACGTGGAAACGAAGCTGGAGCGAATCGTCAGGCATTTCGATCAAGTCATTGGCGTTAGTGTGCTGCTCTCTGTCGACAACCATAAGGAAAAGGACCGGCGTCAGTACGCGGAAATCAATCTACATCTCAAGGGCAAGGACATCTTTGTCGAAGCGCATCACGAAGACCTGTATGCAGCGATCGACGCACTCGTCGACAAGCTGGACCGTCAGGTGATCCGCTACAAGGATCGCGTGCAAGGCCACGACCGCGAAGCGGTCAAGTACCAGATGGCCGCAGCGCAAATGCAGCAATGACCGTGCCCGGCAGCCCCGCAGCGGGCTGCTGAATCAGGATTGAACAGGCAAGCCGCGCCACGAAGCGCGGCTTTTTTGCGCCCTCGCGTTCCCGGTTGCCGCCGGCATGCCGCGCCCGCACTGGCGGCGCGGCCCGGCTGTGGCGCCGGAGCCAATGCTTTTCACCCGAATGAGCAAGGGTGTTCGCAAGCGCAGCGCCAAGGTGTATGCTGCGCCATACAAAGAGAGGGAATCCTGGCCGTGCCCCGCACCGGTGCACCGGCTCCCCGCCGCGGAGGCACGATTGCATCACCATGTATCGTTCTGCACCGGCTTGCCCCGTTGCGCTGCACAATGCGGGAGTAGTCGCTGCTCTATAATGGGCCGGACGCCTCCGGCCAGGCCAACGGCAGGCCGGAGCCAGCCCACTGCCCGGCGGGGCGGTCCGCCCGCTAACTGAAATCCTGCGCATCGCCCATGAATCGTTTGGCCAAATTGCTGCCACCCGGCAACATCACCCTCGACGTCAGCGTCACCAGCAAGAAGCGTGTGTTCGAGCAGGCCGGGCTCCTCTTCGAGAACAACCATGGTGTGGCGCGCGCCATCGTGACGGACAACCTGTTCGCGCGCGAGTCGCTTGGATCCACCGGCCTGGGCGCCGGCGTGGCAATCCCGCACGGCCGCATCAAGGGCCTGAAGCAGCCGCTGGCCGCGTTCATGCGCCTGGCCGAACCAATTCCGTTCGAATCGCCCGATGGCAAGCCGGTATCGCTGCTGATCTTCCTGCTGGTGCCCGAACAGGCTACGCAGCAGCACCTGGAAATCCTATCCGAAATCGCGCAACTGCTTTCCGACCGCGACATGCGTGAAGGGCTGGCCACGCTGCCCACGCCCGATGCCGTCCATCAGTTGCTGATCGCATGGCATCCCTGATCCCCTGATCCCCCAAGCGGGCCGGCACCAGACCGGGCAGGCGCCAAGGCGCTTCGCAAAACCGCCCCACCAGTCATACCGCATGGAACTCACCGGCGTCACCTCCCAGTCCATCTTCGACGACAACGCAGCCGACATCAAACTCTCGTGGGTGGCCGGCCTGGAAGGTGCAGACCGCGCCTTCGACGTGGAGTTCGCCCGCGAAGCCACCTCCGCCGCCGACCTGGTGGGCCACCTGAACCTGATCCACCCCAACCGCATCCAGGTGCTCGGCAAGCCCGAGATCACTTATTACCAGCGGCTCGACGACGAGACCCGCAAGCGCCAGATGGGCGAGCTGATCCTGCTGGAGCCGCCCTTCCTGGTGATCGCCGACGGCATGGAGCCGCCGCCCGACCTGGAACTGCGCTGCACGCGCTCGTCCACGCCGCTGTTCACCACGCCGGTGTCGTCGGCCGCGGTGATCGACCACCTGCGCCTGTACCTGTCGCGTATCTCCGCACCGCGCGTGACCATGCACGGGGTATTCCTCGACATCCTGGGCATGGGCGTGCTGATCATGGGCGAATCGGGCCTGGGCAAGAGCGAACTGGGCCTGGAACTGATCTCGCGCGGCCACGGGCTGGTAGCCGACGATGCCGTAGACTTCGTGCGCCTGGGGCCGGATTTCATCGAAGGCCGCTGCCCGCCGCTGCTGCAGAACCTGCTTGAAGTACGCGGCCTGGGCCTGCTCGACATCAAGACTATCTTCGGTGAGACCGCGGTGCGCCGGAAGATGAAGATCAAGCTGGTGGTGCAGTTGGTGCGCCGCAATGACGGCGAGTTCGAGCGGCTGCCGCTCGATTCGCAATATCTCGATGTGCTGGGCCTGCCCATCCACATGGTCAAGATCCAGGTGGCGGCCGGGCGCAACCTGGCCGTGCTGGTCGAGGCAGCGGTGCGCAACACCATCCTGCGCCTGCGCGGCATCGATACGCTGCGCGACTTCATGGACCGGCAGCGCGCCGCGATGCAGGCCGATGCGGTTTCGCGCGGCCAGGGCCGCCTGCTCTGAGCGCCAGCGTTTTCATTTGCTTACAACGACGTTGACGCAGAACGTCAACGTTCTTCAGGCATGCTCCGTTTTGTGCTGTAATGGGCATCGCGCCCGTTACGGAAGCTGCAACGCCGGCAATGGCGAGCGGCCATGAAGTTTTCCACACCCAGGAGAGCAAGCATGAAGAAACTGATCGCGATGTGCGCGCTGGTCACCCCGATGATCGCCGCCAGCGCATTTGCGCAGACCACTGCCACGCCGGCAACCCCCGCCACGCCAGCCACGCCAGCCAAGCCAGCGGCCACCGCCCCGGCAACACCGGCCATGCCTGCCACGCCTGCCACCCCGGCTAACCCGGACAAACCCGCAGCCAATTCCCAGCAGGACAAGATGAAGGCCTGCAATACGCAAGCCGCCGGCAAGAAGGGCGACGAACGCAAGGCGTTCATGAAGGAATGCCTGTCCAAGGGCGCATCCAAGACCCAGCAGGAGAAAATGGCCTCCTGCAGCAAGTCGGGCAAGGGCAAGAAGGGCGACGAATACAAGGCCTACATGAAGGAATGCCTGTCCAAGGCAGCCTGAGCCGCAACCAGCTCCGCAAGCTGACGCCAAAAGCATGGCGAACCGCGAGGTTCGCCATGCTTGCTTTTGCGCGTGGTGTCATGACGCCTTCATCACGTGATGCTATGCTTCAGGTGCTATGCGCATCATCCTCATCACCGGCATATCCGGTTCCGGCAAGTCCGTCGCACTGAACGTGCTCGAAGACGCAGGCTACTACTGCGTGGACAACCTGCCGGCTCAGTTCATCCCGGAACTGACCCGCTATCTCGACAGCCAGGGCTATACGCACCTGGGCGTCGCCACTGACATCCGCAGCCGCGAGTCGCTCGACCAGTTGCCCGACACCGTGCGCGCGCTGGCCGCGGAGCACCAGGTCGAGGTGGTGTTCCTGACCGCCAGCACCGATGCACTGGTGCAGCGCTACTCCGAGACGCGCCGCCGCCACCCGCTCTCGGTCCGTACCGACGGCGTGCCGGGCCCGGGTGGTGAACCCGCCTTCAACGACACCGCGCTGATGGAAGCGATCGAGATGGAGCGCGCGCTGCTGAGCCCGCTGGCCGAGGCCGCGCACCGCATCGACACCAGCAATGTGCGCACCAATACGCTGCGCAGCTGGATCAAGGAGCTGATCCGCGACGACAGCCAGCGGCTGACGCTGCTGTTCGAGTCGTTCGGCTTCAAGCACGGCGTGCCCAGCGATGCGGACATGGTGTTCGACGTGCGCTCGCTGCCCAACCCCTATTACGACCTGGCCTTGCGCCCGCTGACGGGGCGCGACACGCCGGTGATCGACTTCCTGCAGGCCCAGCCGATGGTGCTGGCAATGGCCGAGGATATCCGCGCCTACGTGGAAAAGTGGCTGCCAAGCTTCATTGCCGACAACCGCAGCTACCTGACCGTCGCGATCGGCTGCACCGGCGGCCAGCATCGCTCGGTCTATATTGCGGAAAGGCTTGCCAACTACTTCCGGGCGCATGGTAATGTGCTGGTAAGACACCGAGAGCTCGCACCGGCGGGCTGACGCAGGCGGGACTGCCAACTGGCATCTGCGCGCCGCGTTGGCCGGCTGGCCCATTGCTGCGCGATACCCAAGCTGGCACTGCATGTCCTCGACCGACCTCTACCGTCCCACGGGATCAGAAGATCCGCCGCGGACGCTCGACAACCTGCCGCTGTTCCCGTTGCACACCGTGCTGTTTCCCGGTGGACGGCTGCCATTGCGCGTGTTCGAGGCGCGCTATGTCGACATGGTGCGCAACTGCCTGCGCGACAACACGCCCTTTGGCGTTTGCCTGATCGAAAGCGGCGAGGAAGTGGCCCGGCCGGACCAGCCCACCGTGCCGGAACCGGTCGGCTGCCTGGCGGAGATCGTCGACTGCAACATGGAACAGCTGGGCGTGCTCTTGATCCGCGCGCGCGGCCGCGAGCGCTTCCATATCGTCAGCCACGACACCCGCGACGACGGCCTGCTGGTCGCCCGCGCCGAGGTGCTTCCCCCCGACATCATCGACTGCAAGCTGGAGCTGCTGGGCGAATGCCTGGATGCGCTGCGGCGCATTGTCACGCGGCTGCATGCCGAGCAACCCGACCGGCTGCCGTTCGACGAGCCCTACCTGTGGGACGACCCGAGCTGGGTCGCCAACCGGCTGTGCGAGTTGCTGCCGGTGCCGCTCAAGGCCAAGCAGATGCTGATGGCGCTGCCCGATGCCGGCATGCGCATCGAGATCGTGCACCGCTACATGCGCCAGAACCACATGCTCTAGGCGCGGATCCCGCAGATGCGCCTGCCAGGCTTCAGAACAGCCCGCCGCGCGCCTGGTCCTCCAGCAGCCTGCGCACCGGCGCGGGCGTCCCCACCACATCGAGATCGTCAAGCGAGATCCAGCGCTGCGCGGCTTCCGCGGCGCCGCCCTGCGCCATCAGGCTTGCGCCGTCCGCGCTCACATCGACCCGGATGGCACGGATCAGCAGGCGGAAGTGCGTGAACACGTGGGTCAGCTCGCCGGTCAGCGCGGCGCGCGCGGGCTTGCCGAAGGCGCGGGCATAGTCGAGCGCCGCCGCCTCGGCGGCTTCCGCGTCGAAGGGCACGCTGTCGACCGGCATCTCCGGCAGGCTCCACAAGCCGCCCCAGATGCCGCTGCCCGGGCGCAGGCGCAGCAGCACTTCGCGCTGGCGCCGCACCAGCAGCATTACCGTGCTGCGCTCGGGGATGGCCGCGCGCGGCTTGGGCGTGGGCAGCACGCCGGTGAGCCCGTCGCGGCGCGCCACGCAGTCGGCCGACAGCGGGCACGCACCGGCATCGGCCAGGCAGGCCGGCTTGCCGCGCGAGCACACCGTGGCGCCCAGGTCCATCAGCCCTTGCGTATAGGCGATCATGTCCTCGGCCTGGCGCGGGCCTGCGGCCGGCAAGGCCAGCTCGGCCAGCTGCCACATGCGCGTTTCCACCACGCGCTCGCCCGGATGGCCGTGGATGCCGAAGCAGCGCGCGAACACGCGCTTGACGTTGCCATCCAGGATAGGAGAACGCACGCCGGCGCTGAACGCGGCGATCGCCGCGGCGGTGGAGCGGCCGATGCCGGGCAATGTGGCCAGCACCGCGGGATCGGTCGGGAAACGGCCACCATGCTCGCTCACCACCTGCATGGCGCAGCGGTGCAGGTTGCGTGCGCGCGAGTAATAGCCCAGCCCCGCCCACAGCGCCATGACCTGGTCGGCAGGCGCCGCCGCCAGCGCCTGCACCGTGGGCAGCTGCGAGACAAAGCGCTGGAAGTAGTCGATCACCGCGCTCACCTGGGTCTGCTGCAGCATGATCTCCGACAGCCAGATGCGGTACGGGTCGCGCGTGTTCTGCCACGGCAGGTCGTGCCGGCCATGCTGGCGCTGCCAGTCGACCACGCTGGCGCCGAAGTCGGGCGGCACGCAGATATCGTCGGGGATGGCGGGAACGGCGCGGGGGGCTGGTTTGCGGGGCATCTGGGTAAAACGTTCTGAAGCGCGGGGGCGCGCGGCGCACCAAAGAAAAAGGCGCCGCTAAGTGCGGCGCCACATGATATACCGGCTTCAGGATCAGGCCACCGCAAGGCTCGCGCTGTCGGCTGCAGCCGTCGGCCGCAGCAGCCGCTGCGCGTAGCCCTCGATACGGCCGCTGCGCTCGTCCAGGCCGTTGAGCACTTCCTCGAGCTCGGCAATGCGGCTTTCCAGCGTGTCGGTGGCCTCGTGGATGCGCTCGATCGAATCGACGCGCCGGCGCAGCTGCTTCTGGTGCTCGCGCACCTGCGCTTCCAGCGGCGTCATTACCGACTTTAGCCAGACCTCGATATCGCGGTTCAGGTCGCGGAAGTTCTCCAGCACGCGGCTGGCCATGGTGCTGAAGGCGCTCTGGACCAGCTGCGGGCGCGAGCGCGTCAGCATGCTGACCGTGCCGAAGTGCGCATGCACCAGGCGCAGCGTTTCCTCAAGCTCGGCCACGTAGCGCTCGGCAGTGAACTGCATCGGTGCGGGCAGCGTGAAGCCGTGCTCGGCGTTGAAGCGCCGGTACATGCTTTCGATCAGCTGGTGCAGCTGGCCGATCTTGTTGTCGGCATCGGTCACCAGCCTGGTCAGCTGCGCAAACAGCGCGTCCATGTCTTCGCGCAGTCCGCGCGAGAAGAAGCGCTCTTTCATCTGCTCGCGCGCGCTGCGCATGGTCAGGCGCACGTCGCGCAGTTGCAGGCTCTTGATGATGTCGGCACTGTGGCGGCCGAAGACCAGGCGCAGCGCCTGGAACTTGCTGATGCTCTGCTCGAACTCTTCCTTCTCGCCCTGCACCCGCATCAGCATGTGCTTGACCATCGCGTGGTTCTTGCCGCGCAGGCCGCGCAGCTCGAACAGCTGCTCGACGATATCGCGGCGGCGGCTCTGCAGCAGCTGCTGCGCGGCGCGCGCCATATCCTGCACCAGCCGGTGCGCCTGGTCCGAGACGATCTCGCGCCGGCGCGGGATCAGCTGGTCGGACAGCACGTGCTCGAACTCGGGCAGGCCGCTGCGCGCCAGCAGCTCGTCGTCGTGCGTGACCTTGGCCACCAGGCCCTTCTGCGCCGATACCGGATAGACGCGCGACTGTTCGATGCCCAGCACCTGCGCGGTGGTGGACACCTGCCGCGCGATCTCCTGCGCGATCTCGCCCGGCTCGCGCAGCGGATCCCACAGCCCGTCGATCTTGTTGAGCACCGCCAGGCAGCCGCGCCGGTGGCCGGCGCCGACATGGCTGCGCCACAGCTCCAGGTCGCTCTTGGTGACACCCGCATCGGCGGCCAGCACGAACACCACCACATGGGCGTCGGGGATCAGCCGCAGCGTCAGCTCGGGCTCGGTGCCGATCGCGTTCAGGCCGGGCGTGTCCAGGATCACCAGGCCCTGGCGCAGCAGCGGGTGCGGGAAATTGATGACGGCGTGGCGCCAGCGCGAGATCTCGACCATGCCCTCGGCATCGACCGCGTAGGCGGCATCGGGATCGTTCTCGTGGTACAGGCCCAGCGCCTCGGCCTGCGCGGGAGGCACGCGCACGGTCTGCACCACGTGCTGGAACGCAGCCAGCATGCCCTCGGGCGAAGACGGGTCCAGCGGCACCGAATGCCAGTGCGAAGCCGAGGTGCCGGCCTCCAGGAAGTCGGCGGTAGAGGCCTCCTGCAGGCGTGTCTCGATCGGCAGCAACCGGATGCACGGCGGCTCGGCCTCGTCATAGCGCAGCTCGGTCGGGCACATCGTGGTGCGCCCCGCCGACGACGGCAGGATGCGGCGCCCGTAGTCGGCAAAGAAGATGGCGTTGATCAGCTCGCTCTTGCCGCGCGAGAACTCGGCAATGAACGCGACCTTGAGCCGGTCGCTGCGCAGCACGCTCTGGATGCGCTGCACGCGGTCATCGGCCTGGGCGTCGTACAGGTCGTGCTGCTGCAGCCAGGACTGGAATTCGGCCAGTGACTGGAGGACCCCGGTTCTCCAGGCGCCGTATTGTTCGAATTGGTGGGCGAGCGTTGTCATGGAGCTGTTCGGCTGACTTGGTTTTACCTCGGGGCACGCCGCTTGCGCGCTGCGCCCGTGTTCGCACAATGCCGGCCTGACCACTGCCTACCCGGCAAGCGGTTGGGCCGTTTTGTAACTTTTTATGACTGCGCACACGATACAGGTTTCCACGGCGGTTTTGTGGAATTCACGCCCCTCCGTAATGGCTTGCACAAGGAGTGTTGCGCCGACCCATCGACAATCGCCGGCGGCGCGCATTGTGCGCCACACGGCGCCTGCCCGGGGTGGCCGCCAAGGCTCAGTGCTGGCAGTTCGGGCAGTAGAAGGTGGAGCGCTGGCCCTGCACGATCTGGCGCACCGGCGTGGCGCAGACCCGGCACGGCTGGCCGGCGCGGTCGTAGACCAGGCAATCAAGCTGGAAATAGCCGCTGGCGCCGTCGCTGCCGACAAAGTCGCGCAGCGTGCTGCCGCCGCGCTCGATCGCCTGCGCCAGGGTCTCGCGCACCGCCTGCGCCAGGCGGTCGCAGCGCGCGCGGCTCAGGCGCCCGGCCGGGGTGGTCGGGCGGATGCCGGCGCGGAACAGGCTTTCGGACGCATAGATGTTGCCCACGCCCACCACGATGGCGCCGGCCAGCAGCACGGTCTTGATGGCGGCGCTGCGCCCGCGCGTGTGGCGGTGCAGCCAGGCGCCGTCGAAGGCAGGATCGAAGGGCTCGATGCCGAGCGTGCGCAGCAGCGGGTGCGACGGCAGTTCGGCCTCGGGCAGCGTGCTCCACAGGATGGCGCCGAAGCGGCGCGGATCGCGGAAGCGCAGCACGATGGTGCCCGCTTTGGTATCCACCGCGGCGCCGGACGCCGGCGCCAGCACCAGGTCAAGGTGGTCGTGCGCGCCAGGCGGCGGCGCCTCGGGCAGCACCCGCAGCGTGCCGGTCATGCCCAGGTGGACCAGCAGCCAGCCGGCCGGCTCGCCCGCCGCCTCGCTCACGCATTCCAGCAGCAGGTATTTGCCGCGGCGCTCGATCCGGCGCACCACGCGCTGGGCCAGCCGCATTTCCAGTTCCGGATCGACCGGCCAGCGCAGGCCGCGGTGGCGCACCGTGACCGCGGCGATGCGCCGTCCCACCACATGCGGCAGCAAGCCGCGCCGGGTCACCTCGACCTCGGGCAATTCTGGCATCGAACCTCTCCGTTGGTTACCGCTCAAAACTCCAGCGGCGCCTGCGGGCACCGGCCTGCGGCGCCAAGCAGCGCATTGTAGCGGCAGGCTACAATGCCCTTATCAATGCGCTTTCTCCCATCCCTCGCCAGCGCGCGCCGGAGCAATCACTACATGTCGGACCTCATGCCGGACCTGATGCCGGACTCCACATTGCAAGCCACCGCGGGCGGCCTCCCGATCGCCTTTCCAGGCGCCGTTTCCCGCACAGCGCGCACGGCTGGCGCCCTGGCCCGGTTTTTCCAGGCGCCCCGCCGCCATGCGCGTGCGCTGGCCGCCTCGGCATTGCTGGCCCTGGCCGCCGGCACCAGCCACGCCGCGCCGCCTGCGGGCGCCATGCCATTGCCATCGGCACTGCAGCTGGCCGCGGCCGAAAGCGAGCGCCCCGCCGCCGCCAAGCCCGCACGCAGCGCGCTGCCGTCGCTGGAGCTGACCGACGACATCGTCTATATGGTGCTGGCCGCGGAGATTTCCATGCAGCGCGGCCTGGTCGGCCCGGCCTACCGGACCTACATGGAACTGGCCCGGCAGACCCGCGACCCGCGCTTCGCGCAGCGCGCCACCGAGATCGCCTTCAATGCGCGCATCCCGCAGCAGGCACTGGACTCCGCGCGCCTGTGGAAGGAGATTTCTCCGACTTCGCCCGCGGCAGCGCAGGTGCTGTCGACGCTGCTGGTGCTCAACGGGCGCTGGGACGATGCCCGGCCCCTGCTGCAGCAACAGCTGGCGGCGGTGCCGGCCAGCCATCGCGGCGAGGCCATCCTGCAGCTGCAGCAGCAGCTGTCGCGCACCAGCGATGCGGCCGGCGCGGCCACACTGCTGCAGGACCTGACCAAGAATGACACCAAGCTGCCGGAAACGCAGCTGGCCCTGGCGCGCGCCAGGGAAGTCGCCGGCGACGAGCCGGGCGCGCTCGCCGCGCTCGACCAGGCATTGCGGCTGCGCCCGGGCTATGAAGCGGCCGCGCTGATGGCGGCCGAGCTGCGCGCCGAGAAGCAGCCGGACGAAGCCGTCGCGATCCTGAAGCGCTTCCTCGACAAGTCGCCCGATTCGGTCAACGGCCATATCACGCTGGCGCGGCTGTACCTGCTGCGCAACGACATGCAGTCGGCCCGGCAGGAGTTCGAGACCCTGCGCAAGGTAGCCCCGGGCGACCCGCGCGTGCCGCTGGCATTGGGCCTGACCAGCCTGCAGGCCAAGAGCTACGGCGAGGCCGAGCAGTACCTGAAGGAATACCTGCAGCTGGTCGAGAAGCAGCCCACCGCCAACCCCGACATTGCCTACCAGTACCTGGCGCAGATCGCCGAGGAGCGCAAGGACTACGCCGGCGCCATCCGGTGGCTGGACCGCATCGAGGACATCCGGCTGGCGCCCGCGGCGACCGCCAAGCGCGCACAGCTGCTGGCGCGCATGGGCAAGCTCGACGACGCCCAGGCGCTCTTCGGCGAGATGCTCACCGACGCCGAGGACATCTCCGATCCTGGCCAGCGCGCGCAGCGCATGACCGCCATCCGCCAGGCCGAGGTGGCCACGCTGATGGAAAGCAAAGCCTATGACCGCGCCCGCAAGCTGCTCAACGACCGCATTACGGCCGAGCCCGACAACGCCGACTGGATCTACGAACTGGCCATGCTCGACGAGCGCCAGAAGCGTTACGACAGCATGGAGAAGGGCCTGCGCAAGGTGATTGCGCTGCAGCCGCAGCAGAAGCAGGGCTACAACGCGCTGGGCTACTCGCTGGCGGACCGCAACGAGCGGCTGCCGGAGGCGCTCAAGCTGCTGGAGCGCGCCTCCGAGCTGGGGCCGGACGATCCGTACATCATGGACAGCCTGGCCTGGGTCAAATTCCGCATGGGCGACCTGCGCCCGGCGGCCGACCTGCTGCGCAACGCCTATTCCAAGGCGCCCGAGGCCGAGATCGGCGCGCACCTGGGCGAGGTGCTGTGGCAGCTCGGCGAGCATGACGAAGCGCGCAAGACCTGGACCGAGGCCGTCCGCATCGATCCCGAGAACGAGACCCTGGTCGACACGCTGCGCCGCTACAAGGTCAACGTGCAAGTGTCCAAGTAACCCCGCCCGCCGCGGCCCGCAGCCCGGGTCCGCGGCGCCGGATTTCCGTCAGCCGGCGGACGCCGCCGCGCCGCCGTTCTCACGACCAAGCCTATGAACCGATCCCGACGCCTGGCGCTCTTCTGCCTTGGCGCCCCGCTGCTGCTGCAGGCGTGTGCCAGCGTGGCACCGTCGCGCAGCTTTGATGGCGACCAGGCCGCCGCCAGCCAGCAATACACCGGCCGCTTCTCCGCCAACTACGTGCGCTACGGGCGCGACGAAGGCGTGCAGGGGAGCTTCCGCTGGGAAGAACAGGGCCGCAACGTGCGGCTGGACCTGGTGTCCCCGCTCGGCCAGACCCTGGCCGTGGTCACCGCCACGCCGTCCGGCGCCACGCTCGACCTGCCCAACCAGCCGCCGCGCAACGCGCCTGAGGTCGACACCCTGATGGAGGAGGCGCTCGGCTTTGCGCTGCCGGTGGCCGGCATGCGCGACTGGCTGCACGGCCGCGCCACGCAGGGCGCGCCCGCGCGCACCACGCGCGACGAGCAGGGCCGGCTGGCCACGCTGGCGCAGAACGGCTGGACCGTACGCTACGTCGCCTGGCAGGACGCAGCCGCCCAGCTGCCGCGCCGCATCGACCTGGCGCGCGACGCCGGCAGCAATCCGCTGTCGGTGCGCCTCGTGATCGATCCCCGGACGCCGTGAACCACGCCATGCATCGCAGCCAGCCCCTGCCCCCGCCCGAACTGCGCGACTGCCCCGCGCCGGCCAAGCTCAACCTGTTCCTGCACGTGACCGGCCGCCGCGCCGACGGCTACCACACGCTGCAGACCGTGTTCCAGCTGGTCGACTGGTGCGACACGCTGCATTTCCGCCGGCGCGACGACGGCGTGGTCGCACGCGTCACCGACGTGCCCGGCGTGCCGGCCGAGACCGACCTGGTGGTACGCGCCGCGCGCGCGTTACAGGCGGCCACCGGTACCACGTTCGGGGCCGACATAGCCATCGACAAGGCGCTGCCGATGGGCGGCGGCATCGGTGGCGGCTCGTCCGATGCCGCCACCACGCTGCTGGCGCTGAATCACCTGTGGGGACTGGGCCTTGCGCGTGCCGAACTGATGCGCATCGGGCTGGCGCTGGGCGCCGACGTGCCAGTATTCGTGTTGGGCCAGAACGCCTTTGCACAGGGCATCGGCGAGGACCTGACGCCAGTCGAGTTGCCCGAGAGCTGGTTCGTGGTCATCCACCCGAAACAGCATGTCCCCACTGCTGAAATTTTTTCGGACGAGTGCTTGACAAGGGATACGCCGCTCTCCATAATTGCGGTCTTCGCTGCTCGCACAAACAAATTCGATTTCGGTCGCAACGACCTGGAACCGATAGCAACAGCGAAGTTCGGCGAAGTCGCCCGAGCCCTGGCATGGCTGAAGCAACACAATCAGCATGCCAGGATGACCGGTTCCGGAGCCTGCGTGTTTGCGCGTTTTCCCGACGCAGCAACAGCGCAGCAGGTTTTGGAAAGGTTGCCTCCCGAATGGGACGGCAGGTGTGTGCGCAGTCTGGCACGTCATCCGCTCGCAGCGCTCGCGTAGCAAGTTTTCGTTCGGCGCGGTACGGCAGTCTGGTACCACGAAGAACGGCCCGGTTGTGTAGGGGAGTCGCCAAGTTGGTCAAGGCACCGGATTTTGATTCCGGCATTCGAAGGTTCGAATCCTTCTTCCCCTGCCATTACATTCCTATAGTGTCCTTACGGACTCTCTGTATCAGTCACCGGCTTTGCCGGTGACGCCAAGCTCCCCCAGCAGCAAGACAGGTGCCCCGAATGAGCAGCGAAGGCTTGATGGTATTTACCGGCAACGCCAACCCCAAACTCGCGGAGGCTGTCGTACAGCACCTCGGCATTCCCCTGGGCAAGGCGTTAGTTGGCCGTTTCTCCGACGGCGAAGTTCAAGTTGATATCCAGGAAAACGTTCGCGGCAAGCACGTCATCGTGCTGCAGTCCACCTGCGCGCCGACCAACGACAACCTGATGGAGCTGATGGTGATGGTCGACGCGCTCAAGCGCGCCTCGGCACGCAGCATCACCGCCGCCATGCCCTACTTCGGCTATGCCCGCCAGGACCGCCGCCCGCGTTCGGCGCGCGTCGCGATCTCGGCCAAGGTCGTGGCCAACATGCTCGAAGTCGCCGGTGTCGAGCGCGTGCTGACGATGGACCTGCACGCTGACCAGATCCAGGGCTTCTTCGATATTCCCGTCGACAACATCTACGCTTCGCCGGTACTGCTGGGCGACCTGCGCGAGAAGAACTACGGCGACCTGCTGGTGGTGTCGCCGGACGTCGGCGGCGTGGTCCGTGCCCGCGCACTGGCCAAGGAACTGAACTGCGACCTGGCGATCATCGACAAGCGTCGTCCCAAGGCCAACGTGGCCGAGGTGATGAACATCATCGGTGAAGTCGACGGCCGCAACTGCGTCATCATGGATGACATGATCGACACCGGCGGCACGCTGTGCAAGGCCGCCCAGGTGCTGAAGGAGCGCGGCGCGCTGAAGGTTTTCGCCTACTGCACGCACCCGGTGCTGTCGGGTGGCGCGGCCGCCCGCATCGCGGACTCGGCGCTGGACGAAGTGGTGGTGTGCGACACCATCCCGCTGTCCGAAGAAGCCGCCAAGTGCACCAAGATCCGCCAGCTCTCGACCGCCCCGCTGCTGGCCGAGACCTTCACCCGCATCGTCAAGGGCGACTCGATCATGTCGCTGTTTGCGGGTTCCTGATAGAATTTAAGGCTTTACTGCGTTGATCGCCGTTTTTCGGCGATCAACGTGGCTTGATCGGCGCATCATTTTCTGTTTGCGCCGCAACGAGGCTGTCTGGTCGCGGACGGCCTTCTTACTTTTGGAGTCATCATGAAAGTTGTCGCTTTCGAGCGTAGCGTACAGGGAACGGGTGCGAGCCGCCGCCTGCGCAATTCGGGCAAGACCCCCGGCATCATCTACGGCGGCGCCGCCGAACCGAAGATGATCGAACTGGATCACAACGCGCTGTGGCACGCCCTGAAGAAGGAAGCGTTCCACTCGTCGATCCTGGAACTGGAAGTCGCTGGCAAGTCGGAACAGGCCCTGCTGCGCGCATTCCAGATGCACCCGTTCAAGCCGCTGGTGCTGCACGTCGATTTCCAGCGCGTGTCGGCCAACGACAAGATCCACGTCAAGGTGCCGCTGCACTTCATGAACCAGGAAACCGCTCCTGGCGTGAAGCTGGGCCACGGCATCGTCAACCACATCCTGAACGACCTGGAAGTGTCGTGCCTGCCGGCCGACCTGCCCGAGTTCATCGAAGTGGACCTGGCCGCCGTCGAGCTGAACCAGACCGTCCACCTGTCGGACATCAAGCTGCCGAAGGGCGTGACCGTGATCACCCACGGTGACGACAACCCGGCCATCGCCAGCATCTCGCAACCGGCTGGTGCCGTGTCGGAAGCTGCCGAAGGCGGCGAAGCCGCTGGCGAAACGCCGGCTGCCTAAGCTGCAGCAGCGGTCGCGGCCTGCCGGCCGCGCCAGGAAGAAACCGCCGCTTCTTGCGGCGGTTTTTTTTCGCCCGGCAGCCGTCTGCCGGTTTTTCGGTATCCTTGGCGCTTGTGGCACAGCCTTGCGCGCCAACGACCCAGTCAAACGCATGATCAAGCTCATCGTCGGCCTCGGCAATCCCGGTGCGGAGTACGAGGCCACCCGACACAACGCCGGCTTCTGGCTGGTGGACCAGCTGGCCCGCATGGGCGGCGCCACGATGCGCGTGGAAGGCCGCTTCCACGGCCTGGCCGCGCGTGCGCGGCTGTGGGACCAGGACATCTGGCTGCTCAAGCCGTCGACCTTCATGAACCGCTCCGGCCTGGCCGTGGTCTCGCTCGCGCGCTTCTACAAGGTCCTTCCCGACGAGATCGTGGTCGCGCACGACGAGATGGACCTGCCGGCGGGCGCGGCCAAGCTCAAGCGCGGCGGCGGCGCGGGCGGCCACAACGGGCTCAAGGACATCTCGGCCCACCTGTCCACGCAGGACTACTGGCGCCTGCGCCTGGGCGTGGGCCATCCGCGCAACGCGCCCGGCGGCGCCGGCACGGGCCGCGAGGACGTGGTCAACTTCGTGCTCAAGCCACCGCGGCGCGAGGAGCAGGAAGCCATCGATGCCGCCATCGACCGCTGCATCGAGCCGCTCGGCCTGCTGGCACGCGGCGACGCCGAACGCGCCATGGCGCAGCTGCATACCACGCGCTGACAAATACGCATATTCCTGCGACAAGAGTATGAAAACGGGCCGCATCTGCGGCCCGTCGTGGTTTGGCGGCCCAAGACTGCTGTTGCAGACAATATGTCATCAAAGTGCCATGGGCGGCACATAGATTCCGTGGTTTCCAATCGCGTCGGTATCGCATGGTGGCCGATGCGCATGACAACCCACAGGAGGAAAGCCCATGTCGTACCTGACCGATGAAGCGCGGGCCGCCAGTCGCGCTGCCAAGCCCGACGTTGACGTGCCCGGCCAGATGCTCGAAGACATCGTAGCCGCCAACCCGGCCCGCCGCCGGGTGCTGCGCGGCGGCCTGGGCCTGTCGCTGGCCTCGGCGTTCGGCAGCGGCCTGCTGGCCGCCTGTGGCGGCGATGACGATCCCGCACCGGCACCGGCACCGGCCCCCGCTCCTGCCCCCGCGCCCGGCCCGGTCAGCCCGAGCTACGAAGTCACCTTCGAGCCGGTCGCCAAGTCGACCGCCGATGCCGTGGTCGTGCCCAACGGCTACAGCGTCGACGTGCTGTTCTCCGCCGGCGACCCGGTCGAAGCCGGCGCCACCGGCTATGCCGGCGCCTTCCAGTCCTCGGCCGAAACCGAGCGCCAGGCCGGCGGCAACCACGACGGCATGCACTACTTCGCGCTGCCGGGCGTCGATCCGCAGAAGGGCGGCCTGCTCGCCATCAACCACGAGCTGCCGGATTACAAGATCCTGTTCGCGGGCGGCACCTATGACGCCGGCACGGCCAGCTCCGAACAGAAGCGCATCGCGCTGTCGGCCGTCGGCATCTCGGTGATCGAAGTGGAACTGGCCGCCAGCGGCAAATGGCAGGTCAAGCGCGACTCGATCTACAACAAGCGCTACACCGGTAACACGCTGTACCGCGTGGGCGGTCCGGCGGCATCGGTAGTGGGTTCGACCGTGGTCGGCATGCTCAACAACTGCTCGAGTGGCCATACCCCGTGGGGCACCTACCTGACCTGCGAGGAAAGCACCGACAACTACATCGACCCGACCCAGGCCGACAACGGCTACGGCTGGGTGGTGGAAGTCGATCCGTACGGCACGCTGGGCGCGCCGGCCAAGCGCACCGCAATGGGCCGCTTCGACCATGAGAACGTCGCCTTCCTGACCGACGCCAACAACAACGTCGCGTTCTACATGGGCGACGACGGCACGCCGGGCTGCATCTACAAGTTCGTGCCGAGCAAGGCGTTCGACCCTAACAACCGCGCCGCCAACGCCAACATCCTGGACACCGGCACGCTGTACGTGGCCAGGTTCAATGCCGACGGCAGCGGCCAGTGGATCGAGCTGTCGCAGGGCAAGAACGGTCTGACCGTGGGCGCTTCGGATCCGGGCAACTGGACCCAGTCGGCAGTCTCGCCGGCGCCGACCACCGTCGACTTCGCCAGCCAGGCCGACGTGCTGATCAACACCAAGTCGGCCGCGCGCGTGGCCGGCGGCACGCTGATGGACCGCCCCGAGTGGATCACGGCCGCACCGGACAAGACCCTGTACTGCACGCTGACCAACAACAGCGGCCGCCAGCAGACCGACGCCGCCAACCCGCGCAAGAACAACCTGCACGGCCATATCGTCAAGTGGAACGAAGCCGGTAATTCGCCGCTGGCGACCACCTTCACGTGGAGCATCCTGCTGCAGGCCGGCGACCCGTCGCTGGCCACCGACAACCTGAAGGGCAACATCAACGGCGACACGTTCTCGAGCCCCGACGGCCTGCGCGTCGACCCGCAGGGCCGGCTGTGGGTGCAGACCGACTCCAGCACCAGCGCCACCTACACCAGCACGTTCGGCAACAACAGCATGTACTACATCTCGCCGACGGGTCAGTCCAGGCGCTTCCTGGTCGGCCCGACCGGCTGCGAGATCACCGGCATCGCCTACACGCCGGACCTGACCACCTGCTTCATTAACATCCAGCACCCCACCGGCGCGTGGCCGGACGCGGCCAAGCCGCCGCGCTCGTCCACCATCGTGGTGCGCCGTAGTGACGGCAAGCCGATGGGGGCGTGACCGCGCAGTGTAGTAGGTAGTACCAGCAGTAACTGGGGAAAAGTTAAACCCCCGTCACCTTGCGGTGCCGGGGGCTTTTTTTGCCTTGCTGAAGCTGCGGGTCAGGCCGCGTGCTTGGCGGCCGTCAGCAGCCGGTAGCGCTGCATCAGGATCTCATGCGTTTCGACGCGGTTCGGATCCTTGGGGATACAGGCGACCGGGCAGACCTGCTGGCATTGCGGCTCGTCGAAGTGCCCGACACACTCGGTGCACTTGTTGGGGTCGATTTCATAGATCTCGGGCCCCATCGAAATGGCTTCGTTCGGGCACTCGGGTTCACAAACGTCGCAGTTGATGCAGTCGTCAGTGATCATCAGCGCCATGGTGTTTCCTTCCTGCGGACACGCCCGCGCCCGACTGGCCGCGACTCGACGTATCTGAGTCTGCTATTTTATTCCGGTTTGCCGATTTTCTCTTGCAGCCAGCGTTCCACCGACGGGAACACGAACTTGCTGACATCGCCGCCCAGCACCGCGATTTCGCGCACGAAGGTGCCGGAGATGAACTGGTACTGGTCCGACGGCGTCAGGAACATGGTTTCCACGTCGGGCAGCAGGTAGCGGTTCATGCCTGCCATCTGGAATTCGTACTCGAAGTCGGACACCGCGCGCAGGCCGCGCACGATCACGCGCGCATTGTTGTTGCGCACAAAGTCCTTGAGCAGGCCGGAAAAGCCTTCGACGCGCACATTGGGATAATGCCCGAGCACTTCACGGGCAATGCCGATGCGCTCTTCGAGCGAAAAGAACGGGCGCTTGTTGGGGCTGTGCGCCACGCCGACCACCAGTTCGTCGAAGATGTTCGACGCACGGCGGACCAGATCCTCGTGTCCCCGGGTCATTGGATCGAACGTGCCGGGATAGACCGCGATGACCATACTTCCTCCTTGATCTGCCCGCTGCCGGCCTTGGGCCGCCTCTTGCGCCGGCCGGACCGGCGTGGGTGCTGCGTCGCGAGCGTTGTAACAGCGGCGTAGTGTAACCCCAAATGCGCCACTTGGAAGCCGCCCGGCACACCGTTTTGCCGCAGCGCAGCTATGAAACCGTTTCCCATTGAGGAAGGGGACCTTCCTCATTGCGGAACAGGCCTACCCGGACCATCGCCCCGGACTGGTGCATCAGGCAGCGCCGTTGCCCGGCACGCGATGCTGCAGCAGGTGGAAATGCACCGCGCCGGCGCGCGCGTGGCGCACGATTTCAAGCGACGCCGGCACCGGCGCGTCGGCACCGGTCAGCGCATGGTCGGTCTCGACATAGACCGCGCCGCCGGGCCGCGACAGCCGCGCCGCGTGCTCCAGCGCCGGCCCGATCCAGTCCTCGGCGAAGGGCGGATCCAGGAAGACCACGTCGAAGCTGGCATCGGGCAGTTGCGCGGCAATGGCAAAGGCATCGCCCTGCATCACGCGCACCTGGGCCGCATCGAGCCGGTACTGGTTGTCGCGCAGCTGCTTGGCCACACGCGCATTGGACTCGACCAGCGTGACCGCGGCGGCGCCGCGCGAGGCGGCCTCGAAGCCGAGCGCGCCGGAGCCGGCGAACAGGTCCAGGCATTCCAGCCCGGACAGGTCCTGGCCGAGCCAGTTGAAGAGCGTCTCGCGCACGCGGTCGGGCGTGGGGCGCAGGCCCTGGGCATCGGGAACGGGCAGCAAGGTGCGCTTCCAGCGGCCGCCGATGATGCGGACCTGGGACGGCTCCTGGCGCGGTGCCTGGCGTGGCGCCGCGGAAACGGGGGAACGCCCGCCGCTGGCAGCGGCAGGAGAGGCGGGTCGCCCGCCGGTGGCGGGCGACGGCAATCGGGAACGCGAATTCATCCCGTGATTGTAGAGCCTGCGGGCCGGTTCGCCGCACGCACCGGAGCCCCGGCGCGCATGACGGGCCCAAGCGGTGCCGGCATCACTGCCTGGCGGCGGTCGCAGGCGCCGCGACCGGGCCGCCGACGATCACCGTCGCCATATTGTCCGGGCGCACATGGCGCTGGAAAGCGGCCCTGACCTGCTCGCGCGTGACCTTGCCAATCTGGGCGGTCCAGGTGTCCAGGTAATCCAGCGGCAGCCCGTACCAGCCGATATTGGCGACGTTGGTCAGCAGCTTGCGGTTGTTGTCGATGCGCAGCGGGAAACCGTTGATGAGGTTGTCCTTGGCCGCGCGCAGCTCTTTCTCGGTCGGGCCCTCGGCGACAAAGCGCGCCAGCACCTGGCGCACCAGCGCCAGCGCTTCGTCGGTCTGCGCCTTCTTGGTCTGCAGGCTGATGCCGAACGGACCCGGCTGCTTGGACGGCGCGAAGTAGCTGTCCACGCCGTAGGTCAGGCCGCGCTTCTCGCGCACCTCGTCAGTCAGGCGCGAGCTGAAGCCGCCGCCGCCCAGCACGTAGTTGCCCACCAGCAGCGCGAAATAATCAGGGTCGCCGCGGGCAATCGCCGGCTGGCCGATGGCCACGCTGGACTGCTGTGCCGGATGCGGCATGCGCTGCTCGCTCGGGGCGATGTTCAGGCGCACCTGCGGCATGGCCGGCGCCGCGCTGCCGGGCGGCAGCCCGCGCGTGAGCTGCTCGGCAATGGCTTCGGCCTGCTTGCGGTCGACCGCGCCGATCAGCGTCACCACCGCGCGCTGCGCGCCGTAGTTGTCGCGCCAGAACCTGACGATGTCGTCGCGCGTGATCGACGCCACGCTGTCCGGGGTCGCGGCCACGCCGTAGGGATGGTCGGGGTACATGGCCTTGGCCAGCGCCTTGTCGGCGATCACGCCGGGCTTGGCGTCGGCTTCGCGGATGGCGGTGATCAGGCGCTGCTTCTCGCGCCCGACCACGGCGTCCGGGTAGGTCGGCGCCTTGATCAGTTGCGCGGCCAGCGCGACCGACTGGTCCAGCTCCGGCTGGGCGGTCAGCGTGCGCAGCCCGATGCCGCCGCGGTCGCCGCCGGCGGCGCCGCCAAAGGCGGCACCGGTATCGGCAAAGCCATCGGCGATCTTCGCTTCATCGCGCGCCGGCTGGCCCTCCAGCGCCGCGGCGCCCTTGTCCAGCAGCGCGGCGGTCAGCGTGGCCAACCCGGCCTTGCCCGGCGGGTCATAGCGGCTGCCGGCGTCGAAGTCGATATTGACGTCGAGCATCGGGATCGACGGGCTGTGCACGAAGAACACCCTGGCGCCGGTTGACGCGGTCCAGTGCTCGATCGGGATCGCGGCCTGCGCCAGTTGCGCAGCCAGCAGGACCATGGCGCCCAATGCGGCGCCGGCCAGTTTGCGCAGCGCACGCTGCGGGATGGTGACGTACTGAGTCATCGCCTTTCCTCAGTGGCGCAGGCCCGACGGGGCCTGGGGCTTGGGCTTGTTCGGATCGATCGGCTGCGGCACCAGCGTGGCCACGGTCAGGTTGTCGTCGTTGAAATACTTCGCGGCGACGGCCTGCACCTGCGCCGGCGTGACGGCCTTGATCTTGTCGAGCATGCGGTCGATCTGGCGCCAGGAGATATCCGAGATCTCGGACACGCCGATTTCCATGCCCTGCCCGAACACCGAATCACGCTTGTAGATCTGGCCGGCCACCACCTGCGCCTTGACGCGCTTGAGCTCCTCCGGCGACACGCCCTCCTTGGCGATACGCTGGACCTCGGCGCGCAGCGCGCGCTCGATCTCGTCGGTGTTGTGGCCCGTGGCGGGCGTGCCGTCGAGCACGAACAGCGACTCGCCGCGGTTGATGCTGTCATAGCCGACGTTGACGTCGTCGGCCAGGCGCTGCTCGCGCACCAGTTCGCGCGTCAGTCGTGCGTTGTCGTAGCCGTTGAGCACGGCGGCCAGCACCTCCAGCGCGTAGGGGTCGACGTCCTTCTCGATATCGCGCAGGCGCGGCACCTTGTAGGCCATCACCATGTACTGGTTCTCGGCCGGCGCCTTGACCCAGATGCGCTTGATGCCCTTTTGCGCCGGCTCTTCCTGGTCCTTGCGCAGCGGCAGCGTGCGCGGCTTGAGCTTGCCGTAATAGCGCTCGGCCAGGGCGCGCACTTCCTCGGCCTTGACGTCGCCGGTGACAATCACCATGGCGTTGTTGGGCACGTACCAGTGGCGGTACCACTCCTTGACGTCGTCCACGCGCATATTGACCAGGTCGTCCATCCAGCCGATCACCGGGTGGCGGTACGCGGCGGCGGTGTAGACCGTGGCCAGCAATTGCTCGTAGACGGTGCCGCGCGCGGAGTCGTCGGTGCGCAGGCGGCGTTCTTCCATCACCACCTTCATCTCGCGTTCGAACTCGTCCTTGGTGATGACGAGGTTGGCCATGCGGTCGGCCTCCAGCTCCATCATCCTCGGCAGGTACTGCTTGCCGATCTGCTGGTAGTACATGGTGAAGTCGCGGTTGGTCATGGCGTTCTCACGCCCGCCCAGCGCGGCCACCTGCTTGGAGAACTCGCCCACGCCGACCTTGGGCGTGCCCTTGAACATCATGTGCTCGAGCATGTGCGCCACGCCGGTGGTGCCGCTGACCTCGTCGATGCCGCCCACGCGGTACCAGATCTGGTGCGCCACCGTGGGCGCGCGGTGGTCTTCCTTGACGATCAGCCGCAGCCCGTTGGACAGGCGGTATTCGGTCGTGCCATGCGCGGTCGCGCCGGCCGGGGCGGTCTGCGTGCCGGGCATCGGCGAGGCCACCACGCCCTGCGCCCCTGCCGGCATCGACCACGGCAGCAAGGCCAGCAGCAGCGTGGGAATGACTCGCCGCGCGAGACGCGCGGCGCGGGCGGGAAGCGGTTCGGAGGAGGATGAAAGGCGTTGGAAGCGCGTTGGGACGCAGGCTTTGGTGCCTTGTGCGCCCGCAGCGGTCAGGACAGCGCAATGGTTCATGCGACCCCGTCTGCTAGAATTTTGCCGATCGACTCACGTGCGCAAGACTGCGCGCATGAATCTGCCATGTAGCGAACTATACGCAATCGCCGGCCGGGACCACAACGGTTTCTCCCCAGCCATCGCGACGCCTGCGTAACCCATTGATTTATAACCGGTTGCCTGCTGGCATTGGCTGCCGCCAGGGTATCGGCCCCGGTATTGACCCCATTCCCCAATGTTTAGTTTCTGGAAGAAGCGCAAGGCCGAGCCCGCGCCCGCCGAGGCGCCAGCCCCGGCCCCCGCTCCGGTCGAGGTTCCCGCCCCCGTACCGGCACCGGCCCCCACGCCTGCGCCAGTCCCTGCGCCCGCACCGGCACCGGTCCCGGCGCAAGTGCCACCCCCTGCCCCAGCGCCCGTGGCGGCCCCGATCCCCGTGCCGGCGCCCGCACCGGCCGAAGCGCTCGAACTGGTCCCGCCGCCCGCCCAGACTGCTGAAGCGAAGCTGGGCTGGATGCATCGGCTGCGTACCGGGCTGTCCAAGACCAGCCGCAACATCGGCACGCTGTTCGTCGGCGTCAAGGTCGACGAGGCCCTGTTCGAAGAACTGGAAACCGCGCTGCTGATGGCCGATGCCGGCGTGGAAGCCACCGAGTACCTGCTGGGCGAGTTGCGCAAGCGCGTCAAGGCCGAGCGCATCGAGACCGCCGAAGGCGTCAAGGCGGCGCTGCGCGAGCTGCTGACGCAGCTGCTGCGCCCGCTGGAAAAAACCATGGCGCTGGGCCGCGAGCAGCCGCTGGTGATGATGATCGCGGGCGTCAACGGCGCCGGCAAGACCACCAGCATCGGCAAGCTGTGCAAGCACTTCCAGCGCTATGACCAGAAGGTGCTGCTGGCCGCCGGCGATACCTTCCGCGCCGCCGCGCGCGAGCAACTGACGATCTGGGGCGAACGCAACAACGTCACCGTGGTGGCGCAGGAAAGCGGCGACCCGGCGGCGGTGATCTTCGACGCCGTCAATGCGGCCAAGGCGCGCGGCATCGACATCGTCATGGCCGACACCGCCGGCCGCCTGCCGACGCAGCTGCACCTGATGGAAGAGCTCAGGAAGGTCAAGCGCGTGATCAGCAAGGCCATGCCGAGCGCGCCGCACGAGGTGCTGCTGGTGATCGACGCCAATACCGGCCAGAACGCCCTGCAGCAAACCCGCGCCTTCGACGACGCGCTGGGCCTGACCGGCCTGATCGTGACCAAGCTCGACGGCACCGCCAAGGGCGGCATCCTGGCGGCGATCGCGCGCCAGCGCCCGGTGCCGGTTTATTTCATTGGCGTGGGCGAGAAGGTGGAGGACCTGCAGCCGTTCAAGGCGGATGAGTTCGCCGAAGCGCTGCTGGGGTAAGGCCCGGCAACCCGTGCAAAGCAAAAACGCCCCGGCAGTGCCGGGGCGTTTTGCCTTGCAGGCCTGCGAACGCTTATTCCGCGTCAGGCTGCGCCTTCGGCTCCGCCTTCTGGAAAGCAGGCAGCTCCATGCAGGTTTCATAGATCCTGGCGATCGCCGGGTAGCGGGCCAGGTCGATATTGAAGCGCTGCGCGTTGAATACCTGCGGCACCAGGCAGATATCGGCCAGCGTGGGCGTATCGCCAAAGCAGAAGCGCCCGGCCTTGCCGCCGCGCTCCAGGTTGGCCTGCAGCGACGCAAAGCCCAGCTCGATCCAGTGGTGGTACCACGCGTCCTTGACCTCGTCGGTCACGCCCACGGTGTGCTTCAGGTACTTCAGCACGCGCAGGTTGTTCAGCGGGTGGATCTCGCACGCGATCTCCTGGGCCAGTCCGCGCACATAGGCGCGGTCCAGCGCCGTGCCGGGCAGCAGCTTCGGCTCGGGATGGACCTCGTCCAGGTATTCGACGATGGCCAGCGATTGCTGCAGCACGTGCTCGCCGTCGGCGAGCGCCGGCACCAGGCCGTCGGGATTCACGGCGCGAAACTCCGGCTTGAGCTGCTGGCCGCCTTCCTTCAGCAGGTGCACCGGCACATAGTCATACGACAGCCCCTTGAGTTCCAGCGCAATGCGCACGCGGAATGAGGCCGAACTGCGGAAATAGCTGTAAAGCTTTAGCATCGGATCAGACTACCTTGATGGTGAGATCGCCCACGCCGCCGACGTGGCACTGCATGACATCGCCCTTGACCACCGGGCCCACGCCTTCGGGCGTGCCGCTGAAGATCAGGTCGCCCGGCTGCAGCTCGAACAGCTTCGACAGGTACGACACCATCTCCGGCACCGACCAGATCAGGTCGGACAGGTCGCCGCGCTGCTTCTCCACGCCGTTGACCGCCAGCGTCACCGCGCCCTTCTCCGGATGGCCGATGGCCGAGACCGGCACGATCGGGCCGATCGGCGCGGACTGGTCGAAGGCCTTGCCGGTCTCCCAGGGACGGCCAGTCTTCTTCGATTCGTTCTGCAGGTCGCGGCGGGTCATGTCCAGGCCCACGGCGTAGCCGAACACGTGGCCGGCTGCCTGGTCGACCGGGATGTCCCGTCCGCCCTTGCCGATCGCCACCACCAGCTCCACTTCATAGTGGCAGTTGCTGGTGCCCGGCGGGTACGGGAAGGCACCTTCGGTGCCGTCGGCGACGTAGCTGACCGCGTCGGACGGCTTGCAGAAGAAGAACGGCGGCTCGCGGTCGGGGTCCGAGCCCATTTCACGGGCGTGGGCAGCATAGTTGCGGCCGACGCAGTACACGCGCCGGACCGGGAAACTAGCATTGCTGCCGCGCACCGGCACGCCAACGGGCGCGGCCGGGGCGAACACGAATTCGGTCATGCATCTCTCCAGATTGTTCTGATCGGTGCTGCGGCGCGGGTGGGCAGGATTGCAGGATGCAGCCATGCGCGGCGTCGCCAGCAGACGCCCCGGCGCAGCAGGGCAACAGGATACACCGCGAGAGTTGGCTCTGCGTACGACCGCATACAATGAATCCAGGCATCCTCGCAGCGCCAGCGCACCGGACTGGCGCAGGTACCGGATACTTGCCCGGCGCGAATCTTGCATGGCGCACTGCAACAGAGCCTAGCCATGACACGACGCCACCCGCCCCCATCGCCCACCGCTGCTGCACCTGCCCCGCCCACTGCCGGCGGCCGGGTGTTGCGGATCCTGCTCGTGCGCGACCCGCATGACGCCGACCCGCTGAACGTCGAAACCATCCGCGGCGGGCTGGTCAGCGCGGGCTTTACCGAGATCCAGATCGTCGACGCCGACCTGCGCCTGCCGGATGTGATCACGGCCACCCAGCCCGACATGCTGATCATCGCGTCCGAATCCGCCGCGCGCGACACCATCGAGCATGTCTGCGTCTCGACCCAGCATGCGCCGCGTCCGATCGTGCTGTTCACCGACAACGACGACAGCCAGCGCATCAAGGCAGCGCTGACGGCGGGGATCACCGCCTATATCGTCGACGGCCTGCGCGCCGAGCGCGTCAAGACCGTGCTCGACGTGGCCTACGCGCGCTTCGAACTGGACCAGCAGCTGCGCGCCGAGCTCGATGCCACCCGGCTCAAGCTGGCCGAGCGCAAAGTGGTCGAGCGCGCCAAGGGGCTGCTGATGCAGGCGCGCGGCCTCAGCGAGGACGAGGCCTACAAGCGCCTGCGCAGCATGGCGATGGAGCGCGGCCTGAAGCTGGTGGACGCGGCCCAGCGCGTGATCGACGTGATGGGCTGAGCCGCTCCCGCCTGCCAGCCGTGGTGCGCTGCCGCACGCGACTGGTGCAATGCACGCTCCTGGCGCTGCCGCGCTGCTCCACCTCCCTCCTATGCTCCCCCGAATGTGGCGGCGGCCAGCGCGCGCGCACCGCATCCGATCATTACCTCCCGATCCGTCACAAATCCGCCCTCGAATGCTGCACTGCACAGGCTGGCACACGCCTTGCGTTATGCAGGTATCGGCCAACGGCGGCCGACCAACAATTTCGGCGGACACGGCCAACGCGGGCTGCGTCACGCCACGGACAACGGCGTCCCTGCGCCGCACCGGTCTTCTGGCGAAGCCGGTCGCGGAGGGGACGCTTTTTTCTTGGAGCCATGCAATGCCCTCTCGCCTCAGGATTGCCAAGCCGCTGCACGCAGCCGTCCACGTTCCCGACGCGGCTGCCGACGCCGTGCCGGCCAGCAGCGGCCGCCGCCGCGCGCTGGCCACCATCGCCGGCGCCAGCGTGATGACGCTGGTCGATCCGCTGGTGCGCGCCGGTGCGTGGGCAGCGGGCTCGGACGCGCCCGAGAAGGCCGACGTGCGCATCGGCTTTATCCCGCTGACCGACTGCGCCTCGGTGGTGATGGCCGCCACGCTCGGGCTGGACAAGAAATACGGCATCAAGATCACGCCGACCAAGGAAGCCTCATGGGCCGGCGTGCGCGACAAGCTGGTCAACGGCGAGCTGGACGCGGCGCACGTGCTGTACGGCCTGATCTACGGCGTGCAGCTGGGCATCGGCGGCCCGAAGAAGGACATGGCCGTGCTGATGAACCTGAACCACAACGGCCAGGCCATCACGCTGTCGTCCAAGCTCGCCGAGAAAGGCGTCAAGGACGGCGCCAGCCTGAAGGCGCTGATGATGAAGGAGAAGCGCGACTACACCTTCGCCCAGACCTTCCCCACCGGCACGCACGCGATGTGGCTGTACTACTGGCTGGCGGCCAACGGCATCAACCCGATGCAGGACGCCAAGGCCATCACGGTGCCGCCGCCGCAGATGGTGGCCAATATGCGCGTGGGCAATATGGATGGCTTCTGCGTGGGCGAGCCCTGGGGCGCGCGCGCCATCGCCGACAAGATCGGCTTCACCGCAGAGACCACGCAGGCCATCTGGAAGAGCCACCCCGAGAAGACCCTGGGCACCACCGCGGAGTTCGTGCAGAAATACCCCAACACCGCGCGCGCGATGGTGGCCGCGGTGCTGGAGGCATCGAAGTTCATCGATGCGTCAGCCTCCAACCGCCGCAAGACCGCCGAGACCATTGCCGCCAAGTCCTACGTCAACACCGACATGGACATCATCCTGGACCGCATGCTGGGCCGCTACACCAACGGCCTGGGCAAGACCTGGGACGACCCCGACGCGATGAAGTTCTACCAGGACGGCAGCGCCAACTACCCGTACCTGTCAGACGGCATGTGGTTCCTGACCCAGCACAAGCGCTGGGGCCTGCTGAAGGAACATCCGGACTATCTCGCCGTGGCCAGGCAGGTCAACCGCATCGACGTCTACAAGCAGGCCGCCGCCGCCGCGCAGGTGCCGCTGCCCAAGAGCGACATGCGCAGCGCCAAGCTGATCGACGGCGTGGTCTGGGACGGCAAGGACCCCAAGGCCTACGCCGACGGTTTCAAGATCAAGGCCTGACGCAAGCCTTCCCCCACTGATCCGCAGTGCCCCTGACGAAAGGAGCCAGACGTGAATGCCATAGCCCACCCCACGCCTGATGGTGCAACCGTAGCCGCCAGCGCCGACCCCGACACCAAGGAGCGGGCGCGCCGGCGCGAGCAGGAAATCGCCGCGCAGGCACGGCGCTCGCAACGCCGCGAGGCGGTCGCCGCGCTGGTGCTCAAGGCCGTGCCGCCGGCACTGGGCTTTGCCCTGTTCGTGCTGGCCTGGCACGGCATCGCCACGATGATCCCGGCCATCCCCACGCCGCAGGCCACATGGAACGCCGCGGTGCCGCTGTTTGCCGACCCGTTCTACCGCAACGGGCCCAATGACCAGGGCATCGGCTGGAACGTGCTGGCATCGCTGGCGCGCGTCGCGGCGGGCTTCGGCCTGGCCGCGCTGGTCGGCATCCCGGCCGGCTTCCTGATCGGGCGCTTCGCCTTCCTGAACGCGATGACCGCGCCGGTGATCAGCCTGCTGCGGCCGGTCTCGCCGCTGGCGTGGCTGCCGATCGGCCTGCTGCTGTTCAAGGCCGCCAACCCGGCCGCGATCTGGGCGATCTTCATCTGCTCGATCTGGCCGATGGTGATCAACACCGCGGTCGGCGTCACGCGCGTGCCGCAGGACTACCTGAACGTGGCGCGCGTGCTGGACCTGTCGGAATGGAAGGTGTTCACGCGGGTGCTGTTCCCCGCGGTGCTGCCCTACATGTTGACCGGCGTGCGGCTGTCGATCGGCACCGCGTGGCTGGTGATCGTCGCGGCCGAGATGCTGACCGGCGGCACCGGCATCGGCTTCTGGCTGTGGGACGAATGGAACAACCTGAAGGTCGAGCACATCGTGATCGCGATCTTCGTGATCGGCATCATCGGGCTGCTGCTGGAGCACGCGCTGCTGGCGCTGGCCCGGCGCTTCAGCTACGGCACCAACTGACACGCGGGGAGAATCGCCATGGACAAGTTCGTCAGCATCGAAAACGTCGGCCAGACCTTCAAGACCCGCAAGGGCCCGTTCGTCGCCCTGCGCGATATCAACCTGCATATCGCCGAGGGCGAGTTCATCACGCTGATCGGCCATTCAGGCTGTGGCAAGTCCACGCTGCTGAACCTGGTCGCGGGACTGGCCACGCCCACCACCGGCGCGCTGATCTGCGCCGGGCGCGAGATCGCCGGGCCGGGGCCGGAGCGCGCGGTGGTGTTCCAGAACCATTCGCTGCTGCCGTGGCTGACGTGCTTCGAGAACGTCTACCTGGGCGTGGAGCGCGTCTTCGCCGCCAGCGAGAGCAAGCCGCAGCTCAAGGCGCGCACGCACGACACGCTGGCGCTGGTGGGCCTGACGCACGCCGAGAACAAGTACCCGCATGAGATCTCCGGCGGCATGAAGCAGCGCGTGGGCATTGCCCGCGCGCTGGCGATGGCGCCCAAGGTGCTGCTGATGGACGAGCCCTTCGGCGCGCTCGATGCGCTCACGCGCGCGCACCTGCAGGACGAGCTGATCAAGATCGTGGCGCGCACCCGCAGCACCGTGGTGATGGTGACCCACGATGTCGACGAGGCCGTGCTGCTGGCCGACCGCATCGTCATGATGACCAACGGTCCGGCCGCGACCATCGGCGAGATCCTGAAGGTGGAGCTGCCGCGTCCGCGCGACCGCGTCGCGCTGGCCGACGACAAGGGCTACCACGCCTGCCGCACCGCGGTGCTGGACTTCCTCTACCGCAAGCAGCGCAACCCGGCGCTGCAGGAAGCCGCGTAGTGCCCGCCGGCCGCGTGCGGGTGGGCGGCCCTATGTGGCACAGGCGGCGATGGGCGCGGCGGCCTGGCTCCGCTATCATGAACCCAGAACAGACTACCCCCACGCCGCCATGACCACGCCAGCCACGTCCTTCCCTGCTGCCCGCTATATCAAGGAGATCGGCCGCGGCGTCAACGGCGCGCGGGCGCTGCCGCGCGAAGACGCGCAGGCCCTGTTCGACGCCATGCTGGCCGGGCGCGTCTCGGACCTGGAGCTTGGCGCCATCCTGATGGCCTACCGCATCAAGGGCGAGGCCCCGCACGAGCTGGCCGGCATGCTGGAAGCCGCCCATGCGCACTGCCAGCCGCTGCCGGCGCCGCCTGACCGGCAGGTGGTGGTGATCCCCAGCTACAACGGCGCGCGCAAGCAACCCAACCTGGTGCCGCTGCTGGCGCTGCTGCTGGCGCGCGAAGATGTCCCCGTGCTGGTGCACGGCACGCGCCTGTTCAATGGCCGCGTGACCAGCATGACGCTGTTCGAGGCGCTGGGCGTGCCCTTGTGCGCGACTACCGGCGAGGCCTCGGCACGGCTGCGCGAGGGCAGCGACCTCGGGCCGCTGGCGGTGCTGCCGGTGGATGTGCTGTCGCCCGGGCTGTCGCAGCTGCTGGAGCGGCGCACCGTGATCGGCCTGCGCAATTCGGCGCACACGGTGGCCAAGATGCTGCAGCCGGTGGGCGAGCATTCGCCCGCGGAAGGGTTGCGCCTGTACAGCTACACCCACCCCGAATACCGCGAGACGCTGACCGACTACTTCTCGCATGAACCCGCCAACGTGCTGCTGGCACGCGGCACCGAGGGCGAAGTGGTGGCCGATGCGCGCCGCACCAGCCGCATCGACTGGCTGCACGAGGGGCACCAGCAGACGCTGGTCGATCCGGCCGTGGGTTCGCTGGCCGAAGTGCCTGAACTGCCGCCCGGCAGCGACGCCGGCCAGACCGTGGCCTGGATCCGGCGCGTGCTGGACGGCGCGGCGCCGGTGCCGGCGCCGATCGCGATCCAGGTCGAGGCTATCCGCGAATGCCTGCGGCAAGGCACCCGCGTGACCTGGGCCAGCCCGGTCTGAGCCAGCCCCGGGACCGCTGTCAGGGCTTGCGCGGGGGCAGCGGGATGCGCTCGGTCTCGCCCGGCACGTGCGGGAACTGGTCGTCCTCCCAGCGCTGGGCGGCGGCCTCGATCGCCACCTTGCTGCTGGCAACGAAATTCCAGTAGATAAAACGGTGCCCGTCGGTCGGGTCACCGCCCAGCAGCATTACGCGCGACGGTGTCGTGGCCGTCAGCGTTGCGGGCTGGCCCGGCGTGAGCACCACCATATGCTCGGCCGGCAGCGGCTCGCCGTCGAGCGCCACCGCGCCATCCACCGGATAGATGCCCCGCTCGGCATGATCGGCCGGGATCTCCACGCTCGCGCCCGCATCCAGCTCGATCGCCACATACAGGGTGCGGCTGAAGATCTTGACCGGAGAGACCTGGCCAAAGGCATCGCCCGCAATCACCACCATGCGCACGCCCGGCCGCTCGATCCGTGGCAGCGTGGCGGCTGGATGGTGGAAAAACGACGGCTCGGCACCCTCATGCTCCTGCGGCAGTGCCACCCAGGTCTGGATGCCGTGCAGGCGGGCCCCGGCGGGGCGCACATGCTCGGGCGAGCGCTCCGAGTGCACGATGCCGTGCCCGGCGGTCATCCAGTTGACATCGCCCGGGCGGATCGCCTGGTCGCTGCCCAGGCTGTCTCGGTGGATGATCTCGCCCTCGAACAGATAAGTGACCGTGGCCAGTCCGATATGTGGATGCGGGCGCACGTCGGCTCCGCCGCCCGGCGGCAGTTGCACCGGCCCCATATGGTCGAAGAAGATAAACGGCCCGACAGTCTGGGAGGCGGCGGCGGGCAACAGCCGGCGCACGGTAAAATCGCCCAGGTCGCGCACATGCGGCTTGAGCAAGTGTTCGATAGCAGACATAACTCCTCCGGTGGAATGAGAGAGGCTTGCAAGGATGCCAGCGCGCCGCAGCTTGGTCGAGTGTAGCCGCTGCTGCAACAAATCATTGCAGCAGCGGGCAGAACCCCCATGCCCCGCACCGCTCTAACATCCAGTGCGCCGAACCGTGGGTATCGTTCCCGCCGCTCGAAGTGGCAAGTAGCTATGCCAGCAGCAAGAGCAATCGAGAGGAACTATCACGACCATCGGGGCTCCAATTAGCACTCACCCGGCCTGAGTGCTAATATGTGTTGCAGTGCCACCGCCCCAACAGGCGCGGCATCCCGGCAACCGAACCGCCGGATGCGAAAGGAGCCATTGAGTGAACGCAGTCTTGTCTGCCGACCAAACCCTGAATAACCGTCTGCCGACGGCACCCCGGAGCACGGGCAGCTTCGCGCTGACCTTCCCGGCCACCGTTGGCAACCTCGACAGCTATATCCAGGCTGTCCACCGGATTCCGCTGTTGACCGCGGAGGAAGAGCAGCGCCTGGCGCGCGAGCTCCGCGACCACGATTCCGTTGATGCTGCCCGCCAGATGGTGATGTCCCACCTGCGTCTGGTGGTGTCGATCGCCCGCCAGTACCTGGGCTATGGCCTGCCCCACGCCGACCTGATCCAGGAAGGCAATATCGGCCTGATGAAGGCGGTCAAGCGCTTCGACCCCGACCAGGGCGTGCGCCTGGTGTCGTACGCGATGCACTGGATCAAGGCCGAGATCCACGAATACGTGCTGAAGAACTGGCGCATGGTCAAGGTGGCCACCACCAAGGCCCAGCGCAAGCTGTTCTTCAACCTGCGCAGCCACAAGCAGGGCGCGCACACGTTCACGCCGGAGCAGGTCGAGGCCGTGGCGCGCGAGCTGAACGTCAAGCCCGAAGAAGTGATGGAGATGGAGACCCGCCTGTCGGGCGGCGACCTGGCGCTGGAAGGCCAGATCGACGACGGCGAAGAGGAATTCGCCCCCATCGCCTACCTGGCGGACAACCACAACGAGCCCACCCGCGTGCTGGAAGCCAAGCGCCACGACCGCATGCAGGTCGAGGGCCTGGAAGAAGCGCTGGGCAAGCTGGACGAACGCAGCCGCCGCATCATCGAGGCGCGCTGGCTGCACGTCGAGGACGATGGCTCGGGCGGGTCCACGCTGCATGAGCTGGCTGACGAGTTCGGCGTCTCGGCCGAGCGCATCCGCCAGATCGAGGCCGCGGCCATGAAGAAGATGAAGGGGGCGCTGCAGGCGTTCGCCTGATCCGCACCCCCAGCCATGCAAAAGGCCGGTCCACTGGACCGGCCTTTTTGTTGCCCGCGAGAGGGTGAGTGCGACCTTATGCCGCACCCCTTCCCTCCCTTTCACGTCACGACAGCAGCTGTTTCAGGTCGTGCGCGATCGGATCCGGACCCTGGCCGTGGCGGATGAACAGCCGCAGCTTGCCGTCCGGGTCGAACACATAGCTGCCCGCGGAGTGGTCAACCGTGTAGTTGGTCGGGGAGCTGCCCGGCACCTTGGCGTAGAACACCTTGAAGTCCTTGGTCAACTTCTGCAGTGCGGCTTCGTCGGCCGGGCGCAGCCCCAGGAAGCGCCCATCGAAGGCCGGCACGTACTGGGCCAGCAGCGCCTGCGTGTCGCGTTCCGGGTCGACCGTGACGAACAGCACCTGCACGCGGTCGGCGTCGGGGCCCAGTTTCTCCATCACCGCCTTCAGTTCGGCCATCGTCGTCGGGCACACGTCGGGACAGTGGGTGTAGCCGAAGAACATCACCACCGCCTTGCCCTTGAAGTCGGCGATGGTGCGCACCTTGCCGTGATGGTCGGTCAGCGAGAAGTCCTTGCCGAAGTCCGCCGCGCCGGTGATGTCGACATTGCGGAACGAGGCCTTCTGCTGCCCGCAGGCAGCCACGGCCAGCGCAAGCGCGGCCAGCAGGGAAAAGCGGCGGAAGGCGGCGAACAGGCCGGAGGCGGGGCTTAGGCGGGGCATGCGGCGGAGACCGGTCAGGGGTGGGAGGAAACAGCGGCAGCGGAGGGCGGCGACATCACGCAGTATCGCCGATCGTGCCGCCACGCTGCGCCGGCCGCGACAAGATGCCGCAGCCGGTCGGCCACAGGTCAGACCTGCGGCACGAACTTGAAGTAGTGGTCGACCAGCAGCGCGGCGAACAGCAGCGACAGGTACAGGATCGAGAAGCGGAAGGTGCGCTGCGCCAGCTCGTCTGAATAGTTGCGGTACATCTTCCAGGCGTAGGCCAGGAAACCCGCGCCCAGCGCCAGCGCGGCCGCCAGGTAGATATAGCCGCTCATGCCGTAGACAAAGGGCAGCAGCGTCGCGGCGATCATGATCAGCGTGTACAGCAGGATATGCAGCAGCGTGTAGCGCTCGCCGTGCGTGACCGGCAGCATCGGCAGGCCGGACTTGGCGTAGTCGGCGCGGCGGTACAGCGCCAGGGCCCAGAAGTGCGGCGGGGTCCAGGTGAAGATGATCAGCACCAGGAACCAGGCCTCGGCCGGCACCTCGCCCGCCACCGCGGCCCAGCCCAGCGCCGGCGGCATCGCCCCCGACAGCCCGCCGATCACGATGTTCTGCGGCGTGGCCGGCTTGAGCAGGATGGTGTAGACCACCGCGTAGCCGAGGAAGGTGGCAAAGGTCAGCCACATCGTCAGGTCGTTGGCGTAGACGTGCAGCAGCCACATGCCGGCGCCGCCCAGGATGGCGGAGAACACCAGGGTCTGCGGCGTGGTGATCTCGCCGGTGGCCGACGGGCGCCACGCGGTGCGGCGCATCAGCGCATCGATCTTCTGCTCGACCAGGCAATTGATGGCAAAGGCCGCACCGGCCAGCAGCCAGATGCCGGCGGCGCCGCCGATCAGCACGCGCCACGGCACCATGCCGGGCGTGGCCAGGAACATGCCGATGATGGCGCAGAACACGGCCAGCTGCGTCACGCGCGGCTTGGTCAGGGCGGCATATTGTCGGGCAAGGTGCCGTATCCGGCTCAACTTGCCCAGCGAATGGGGGTGGGTAGCGGTAACCACGGAAGGGGTCTTGTCTTTCATGTGGCGCGGGCGGCGTTCGGCACGGCAGCGGGGGCGCCGGCGGCCCGCATGGTGAGCCCTGCGAGCCCTGTATTGTAGTGGAGGCGGACCAGCAGCAGCAGGAGCAGCGCCGCGCCGCCGTTATGCGCAACCGCGGCCACCAGCGGCCAGTCGAACACGATATTGGACATCCCGGTGGCCAGTTGCAGCACCAGCGTGGCCAGCAGCCAGCCGGCCGCGCGCGCGAGCCCTTCAAGCCTGCGCGCGCGCAGGCCAAGCCACGCCAGGTAGCCCAGCACGACAAAGGCAAAGCCGCGGTGCACCCAGTGGATCGCCACCAGCGCCGCGTGCGGGATGTAGTCGCCGTCGGCGGTCATGCCAAGCTGGCGCCACAGCGTGAAGCCGTGGCGGAAATCCATCTCGGGCACCAGCTGGCCGTTGCACAGCGGGAAGTCGGTGCAGGCCAGCACCGCGTAGTTGGTGCTGACCCAGCCCCCCAGGAAGATCTGGATCACCAGCAGCAGCAGGCCGATGCGCACCGGCCAGCGCAGCCGCGCGGCCTGCGCCGCGACCGGGTGCGGTGGATCGTTGCGCGAACCCAGCTGGATCAGCACGGCCAGCAGAGCCATGCCCAGCATCAGGTGCGTGACCACGATGATCGGCTGCAGCTTCAGGGTCACGGTGAAAGCGCCGAACGCACCCTGCACGCACACCAGCAGCAGCACCCCGGTGGCGAACCACGGCGACTGCTTCAGCTCGCGCCGCTTGACCCACGCCAGCACCATCAGCGTGATGATCAGCACCCCGACCGCCATGGCGAAGTAGCGGTGGATCATCTCGATCCACGCCTTGGCCAGCGTCACGGGGCCGCTGGGCAGCGCGGTCTCGGCCGCGCGGATCGGCTCCATCGCGGCGTGCGGGTTGGAGTGCCCGTAGCAGCCGGGCCAGTCGGGGCAGCCCAGGCCAGAGTCGGTCAGGCGCGTGAAGCTGCCGAACATGATCAGGTCCAGCGTCAGGAACGCCGTGATCCAGGCGAGCTTGCGGTACTTGTTGCGGTCCCCCTTCACCAGCACGTAGGACAGCGGGAACAACGCGATCAGGATGCCGATGATGGCCAGTTGCAGCAGCATGCCGTCCCCTTTTAGCCGATGCGCGAGACCTTGAGCAGCTTCTTCAGGTCGCCGCTCATCTTCTTGGGGTCCGGGTCCTGCGGGAAACGCATCATCAGGTTGCCCAGCGGGTCGACCAGGAACAGGGTGTCCTCGGCGCGCTTGCCGGGTTCGGCCGGCAGCCACTGATGCGCGGCCTGGCGGTCGATGCGCAGGAAGCGCACACCCGCGTAGGGCTCGTTGTAGGCGGCGTTCAGGCGCTCGTCGATCTTGCCGTCGTCGGTCACCAGCCACACCGGCACGATGCGTTCGCGGTCCTGGCCCTGCCCCGCGCGGATCTGGCGGATGGTGAAGAGCTTCTTCGCGCAGGCCTCGTCGCAGGCGGACGGATCGGTGGTCACCAGCAGCCACTTGCCGCGGAACTGCTCCAGCGGCACGGCCCGGCCCTGCTCGTCGGTGACGCGCACCGGCGGCATCGGCCGCTGCGGGTCGACCAGCGTGCCGTAGTTGGTGGCGCCGCCACGCGGCTTTATGACGTAATAGGTGAAGTAAGAGGCGATCACCGGCGACGCGCACACCAGCAACAGCATCAGCATCTGCAGGCGGCCGCGGCGCGTGCGCGCATCGATGCGGGTATCCGGCGGCGAGGCCGCGGTGGCCGGGGCGGAGTCTTGCTGTGCCATGGAGTACGTCTGTCCTTTGTCTTCGGCGAGCGCATGCGCCCGGTTCATTCGAGTTACGGTGCTGCCACCCGGCGCGCGCGGCGCCAGCCCAGCACGACCACCAGCACCACCGTCAGCGCGGCCAGCCCGAACCACTGGAAGGCATAGCCGTAGTGCCGCTCCGCGCCCAGGTCGGCCGGGGCCCAGTCGCGCGCCAGGCCATCGCCGCTGTCGCTGCGCTGCTCCAGCACCAGCGGGTGCAGCGCCAGGCCGGTTTCGGCCGCATAGGCAGCGAGGTCCAGGTTCTGGCGGATCTTGCTGCCGGCGGCGTCCTGGCCCAGGCTATAGACCCGCGGCACGGCCGCCAGTGCCGTGCCTTCGATCGTCACCTCGCCCTCGGGCGTGGGGAACGGCGCAATCCGGGTGCGGTCCTGGGCGTCGCGCGGCAACCAGCCGCGCAGCACCAGCACCGCCTGCATGGCGCCGGCGGCACCTGCGGGCGCCGGCGAGGCGGCTGAAATCCGTAGCGGCGTCAGCACCAGGAAGCCGGCGCGGCTATCCCCGGGGCTGCTGCCATTGCCGTGGGGGCGATTATCCAGCAATACGGTGCGGGCTGTGTCAAAGCGCCCGGTCACGCGGACCGTGCGGTCGGTCACAACCTGCGGCAGCGGGGCCGTGCCCAGCACCACCGGCGGCTGCGCCGACAGCGCCTGCAGCCGCGCCGCGCGCGCCTCCTTGTCGTGCGCGCGGTTGAGCTGCCAGTTGCCCAGCGCGCAGGTCACGGCGATCACCACCAGCGCAGCGGCCAGCGGCAGCGGGCTGAACCAGCGGCGCACCGTCATCGCCAGGCGGGACCGCTACGCGGGCCGGTGCGATAATGGGCTTTTCCGTCGCTCCTGGCCCCGACCTGCCCCGCCATGCGCTTTGTCATCATCGTTGCCTTCATCCTGATCATCGCCAGCCTGGCCTCCGCCCTGTTCTTCATGATGCGCGACCGCGGCACGACCCCCAACATGATGCGCTCGCTGATGCTGCGCGTCGGCTTCTCGGTGGCGCTGTTCCTGTTCATCCTGTTCGCGAACTGGATGGGCTGGATCCACAGCACGGGCATCCGCATGGCGCCCTGAACGCCAGCAAGCGGGCACCAGGCTCGCAAAAGACAAACGCCGCAGGCTGGACCACCTCCTGCGGCGTTTCTCTTTTGCGTTGGCGCCGGCGGCCTCCGGGAGACGCGCCGGCGGGTACGGCAGCCGGATTTACAGCCAGTACACCACGACGTAGAGGAACAGCCACACCACGTCAACAAAGTGCCAGTACCAGGCAGCGCCTTCGAATGCAAAGTGGTGGTCAGGCGTGAAGTGGCCCTTCAGCACGCGGACCAGCACCACGGCCAGCATGATCGCGCCCATGGTCACGTGGAAGCCGTGGAAGCCGGTCAGCAGGAAGAAGGTCGAGCCGTAGATGCCCGAGGTCAGCTTCAGGTTCAGTTCCGAGTAGGCGTGCATGTACTCGTACACCTGGAAGCACATGAAGACCGCGCCCAGCAGGATGGTCAGCGACAGGCCCTGGATCAGCTGGTTGCGCTTGCCGGCCAGCAGCGCGTGGTGCGCCCAGGTCAGCGTCAGGCCGGACATCAGCAGCAGCGCGGTGTTGATGGTCGGGATCGGCCACGGACCCATGGTCTGGAAATTTTCCACCACGCCGGCCGGGCCGGTGTTGGGCCACACCGCGGCAAAGTCGGGCCACAGGATCTTGTTGTTCAGGTCGCCCAGCCAGGGCATGGCGATGGTGCGGGCATAGAACAGCGCGCCGAAGAAGGCCGCGAAGAACATCACCTCCGAGAAGATGAACCAGCCCATCGACCAGCGGAACGACAGGTCGATGTTCTTGCCGTACATGCCACCTTCGGACTCGCTGATGGCGTCGCCAAACCAGCTCTTGAGCACGAACAGGAACCACAGCAGGCCGAAGCCGCACAGGTACGGCGCCCAGGGCTGCCCGTTTACCCAACCGGCGGCTCCCGCGCCCGTCATCAGCAGGCCGAAGCTTGCCGTGATCGGGTGGCGCGACGGGCCCGGTACGAAGTAGTACGGAGCGTTTGCGCGATTCGCACTCATTCTTTTATCTCCAGCTCAGAGTCTTTGATTCAGTATTCGTGATCCGCGCTTTGGCACTGCGGGCCGTCCCCTCCTCCGGGCCAGCCCCGCCGCCGCGGTTGCTTTGTTCTGCGACTGCTTTTGTTGTCTACCCTTCCTGCCCTGCTATCCCGCTGCCTGCCCCACCACGGTGCGCACGATGAGCACCAGCACCGCGATGAAGATGGCCGCCGCGATCACGCCGGCGATCACCACATGCACCGGGTTCAGCCGGGCCATGTCGCGCTCGTGCTCGGCGCCTTTGCGCAGGCCGATGAACGACCACAACACCGCGCGCATGGTCTGCCCGAACGACATCTTGCGCTTGACCGCGTCCTTCATCTCATCCATCGCCCGTCCTCCTCAGCCCCGGCATGCACCGCGCCGCCTCAGATGCCCTTGCCGGCCGGTGCCGGCTGCGGCGCCAGCTGGCCCTCGGGCGCCTGCGCCACCGGCGCACCCACCTCGAAGAAGGTGTACGACAGCGTAATATTCTTCACATCCTTGGGCAGCGCGGGATCGATCACGAACACCACCGGCATCTCGCGCGCCTCTTTCGCCTTGAGCGTCTGCTGCTTGAAGCAGAAGCACTCCAGCTTCATGAAATACTGGGTCGCCTGCTTGGGCGCGTAGCTCGGGATCGCCTGCGCCGAGATATCGCGCGGCTGCCCGTTGGCCACCTCGTAGACGATAGTCGCCATCTCGCCCGGATGCACTTCCATGCTGTTCTTCACCGGCCGGAAGGCGAAGGGCCCGCGCGCGTTGGAGTCGAACTCCACCGTGACGGTGCGGCTCTTGTCGACCTGCGTGTTCTTCACCGCGCCGTGCAGCTCGCGCGTGGTGATCACGTTGATGCCGGTGATCTCGCAGATCTTCTTGTACAGCGGCACCAGCGCATAGCCGAAGCCGAACATCACGGCCACGATCACGACCAGGCGCAGCATCATGCCGCGGTTGAACCGCTTATCCGCTTCTTTGCCAGCCTGCTGGTCGATGCTCATCTCGCTACCCTGCCGCCTCAGCCAAGAAACATCATCTTGGCGAAGAACCCCAGAAAGAAAACCACCACGATCGACAGCAGGATCAGGCCAAGGCGCCGGTTGGCGGCCTTCTGGTCCGGGCGTGATGGGCTTTTGTCTGGAGACTGCATAGCTGCTTCTGTTGCTTGCCGGCGCGGGAGGCGACGCTGCCGCCTCCCGCTGCCTGATTACGCTGGCCGCGCCTTAGCGGACCTGCGGGGGAACTTCAAAGGTGTGGAACGGCGCCGGCGACGGCACGGTCCACTCCAGGCCCTCGGCGCCATCCCAGGGCTTGTCGGCGGCCTTCTCGCCACCGCGGTACGACGGCAGCACCACGAAGAAGAAGAAGTACACCTGCATCAGGCCGAAGCCCAGCGCACCGATCGACGCGATCGCATTGAAGTCAGCGAACTGGGTCGGGTAGTCGGCATAGCGACGCGGCATGCCGGCCAGTCCCAGGAAGTGCATCGGGAAGAAGGTCACGTTGAAGAAGATGATCGACCCCCAGAAGTGGATCTGGCCGCGGGTTTCGTTGTACATGAAACCGCTCCACTTCGGACCCCAGTAGTAGAAGCCCGCGAACAGCGCGAACAGCGAGCCGGCCACCAGCACATAGTGGAAGTGCGCCACGATGAAATAGGTGTCCTGCAGCTGGATGTCGATCGGGGCCACGGCCGGCATCAGGCCGGTAAAGCCGCCGATGGTGAACACGAAGATGAAGCCGATCGAGAACAGCATCGGGGTCTCGAAGGTCATCGAGCCGCGCCACATGGTGGCGATCCAGTTGAAGATCTTCACGGCGGTGGGCACCGCGATCAGCATGGTCGCGTACATGAAGAACAGCTGGCCGGTCACCGGCATGCCGGTCGTGAACATGTGGTGGGCCCACACGATGAACGACAGGATGGCGATCGAGGCGGTGGCGTACACCATCGAGCTGTAGCCGAACAGGCGCTTGCGGGCAAACGCCGGCACCACCTGCGAGACGATCCCGAACGCCGGCAGGATCATGATGTACACCTCGGGGTGGCCGAAGAACCAGAAGATGTGCTGGTACATCACCGGGTCGCCGCCGCCGGCGGCCGAGAAGAAGCTCGTGCCGAAGTGGCGGTCGGTCAGCACCATGGTAATGGCGCCGGCCAGCACGGGCATCACGGCGATCAGCAGGTAGGCGGTGATCAGCCAGGTCCAGCAGAACATCGGCATCTTCATCAGCGTCATGCCCGGGGCGCGCATGTTGAGGATGGTCACGATGATGTTGATCGAGCCCATGATCGACGACGCACCCATGATGTGCATCGCGAAGATGGCCATGTCCATGCCCGGGCCCATCTGCACCGACAGCGGCGCGTACAGGGTCCAGCCGGCGGCGGTGGCGCCGCCCGGGACCAGGAACGAACCGGCCAGCAGCAGCGCGGCCGGCGGCATCAGCCAGAAGCTGAAGTTGTTCATGCGCGCGAACGCCATGTCGGACGCGCCGATCTGCAGCGGGATCATCCAGTTGGCGAAGCCGACGAAGGCCGGCATGATCGCGCCGAACACCATCACCAGGCCGTGCATGGTGGTGAACTGGTTGAACAGCTCGGGGCGGAAGAACTGCAGGCCCGGCTCGAACAGCTCCAGGCGGATCAGCAGTGCCAGCAAGCCGCCCGACAGCAGCATGATGAACGAGAACAGCAGGTACAGCGTACCGATGTCCTTGTGGTTGGTCGCGAACAGCCAGCGGCGCCAGCCATGCGGGTGGTCGTGCGCGTGGTCGTCATGCGCATGATCGTGCGGATGGGCGAGCGCGTCCGGGGTAGCAGTACTCATCGCAAATGCTCCTCTAATCCTGTTCTGTCTTCAGCGGGTCAGCCCGCGACGCGGTTGCCCGCGAGGCTGGCCTGCTTGTCAGCCTTGTCGGCCGGCTTGGCTTCGGCCTTCGGCGCCGCGCCGCCTGCCGCGCCGCCGCCCTCGGGGAACTTGCCCGCACGGGCACCCACGAAGTCGCTCGGCTGGACCACTTCACCCGTCTTGTTGCTCCAGGCGTTGCGCGTATAGGTCATGACCGCGGCCAGCTCGGTGTCCGAGAGCTGCTTCCACGACGGCATGGCACCCTTGCCTTCCATCATGATGTGCATCTGGCCGGCCTTGGGGCCATTGACCAGCTTGGAGCCGTCCAGCGCCGGGAAGGCGCCGCCGCCCTTGCCGTTGGGCTGGTGGCAGACCGCGCAGTTGGCGGCGTAGACCTTCTCGCCACGCACCTTCGACTCGTCCAGCGTCCAGGTCTTGTTGGGATCGTCGGCCTTGGCCGCCAGCTCCTTCTTCTTGCCGTCGACCCACTTGGTGTAGTCGGCGTCCGAAACCACGCGTACCACGATCGGCATGAAGGCGTGTTCCTTGCCGCACAGCTCGGCGCACTGGCCGCGGTACACGCCGATCTTCTCGGCCTTGAACCAGGTGTCGCGCACGAAGCCGGGGATCGCATCCTGCTTGACGCCGAAGGCCGGGATCATCCAGGCGTGGATCACGTCGTTGGCGGTGGTGACGATGCGGATCTTCTTGTTGACCGGCACGACCAGCTCGTTGTCCACCTCCATCAGGTAGGTGTTCGACTTGGGCTGCTCGTTGTTGATCTGCTCGCGCGGGGTGGTCAGGGTCGACACGAAGGAGATGCCTTCGCCTTCGCCCTTCAGGTAGTCATAGCCCCACTTCCACTGGTAGCCGGTGGCCTTGATGGTGATGTCGGAGTTGGTGGTGTCCTTCATCGCCACCACGGTCTTGGTCGCCGGCAGGGCCATCGCAATCACGATAATGAACGGGACGATGGTCCAGATCACTTCGACCGTGATGCTCTCGTGGAAGGCAGCCGGCTTGGCACCTTTGGCCTTGCGGTGCTTGAAGACGGAATAAAACATCACGCTGAATACCGCGATGAAGATCACCGTGCACATGATCAACATCATCCAGTTCAGCCAGTGAATCTGTTCGGCGATCTTGGTTACCGGCTCGGTCAGGTTGAGCTGGCGCACGGCGGGGCCGCCCGGCATGTCGCTGACCGCGGACGCCGCCTGGCTGGCAAGCAGGGACGCGCCGGCCAGACAAACTGCGGATGCCTTCTTCCACATTTTCATTTGTTATCTACCCAATTTACAGATTCAAATCTGTCCCCGCCGCCGCCACCGCCGCCTCTCAGAGGCGGCGCAAGGCCGCTGCGAGCTCCTGCGCGAACTTGCGTCGCCGGTACGGGTCCACGTAACACCCCACCTGTACCTCACGTCCGCCCGAGCGCAGCGTCACCAGCGCGCGGAACGATTCACCCAGTTCGACCCGCACCCAGCGCGGGTTGAATTCCTGGCGCGTCACCTTTGTGCCGCTGGCTGTCTCCACGACCAGCATGCCGTCGGTAATGCTGACGCGCTCATAGTCTGTCGCATGGCGCGCATACACCAGCAGCGCGATCCCCAGCCCGATCAGCTCGATGCTGGCAAACGGCAGCACGAGCCAGGACCCTTGCCACGCGAAAAACAACGCGATGGCAAGCGAAACCGTGAGGATCGAGAGGTAAAACCAGCCGACCTGGCGTGGACTCAGCGAGCAATTCCGCTTCATCAGCCAGTCGTGGGGCGCGGGGGGAGGTCCGTCGAGATTTCCGCCGGAGTCACCACCTGCCGTCTGGAATGCGATACCCAAGTCTTGCATCGCCAACCACTCTGCATCGGATGCACACCCGGGACGATGGCGTCCGGGCCGCACAGTGCAAGTGCAAAACCAGGACGTTCTTGTGCCAGGGGACCACTGCGACAAACTGGCGCATTATAGGGCGCTTCCCATACACGGACAAGGGCGCGCCTTGACCGGACGGCTTGCGCGCCGCTTGATTCTGTGCATAGGGAAGGGCCCCGCCATCGCCCTGCCCGCCGCGTCGGCGCTATGTTTGCGGCAATCCCGCACCGGCGCAAGTTAACTCTGTTTTAACTTGTCCGACGCGGCCTTGCACGGCCGATCTGGTCCAGCGGCACCACCGCGCGGCCCTGGTCGTCGAGCGCCTGGCCGCCACGCGGGGCCAGCTTCCAGGCGTGGCCGTAGACGATCTCGAAGGTCAGCGGGATCACGCCGTCGGCGTTGCGCCGGCGCTCCAGCGCCTGCGCCAGCGCCTGGTACCAGCCGCGGCCGCGCAGGCCCTGCGGCAGCGCCCCGGCCGGCCCGCGCAGGCCGCCGAAGGCCTGCACCTCGCGCAGCAGCGTGGCGGGGGACTCGTAGGTCACGGTCAGCGCCTCCATGTCCATCACCGGGGTGGACCAGCCGCTGTGCACCAGCATGTCGCCGATATCGTGCATGTCGACAAAGCGCAACGTATGGGGTGCCTGGTCGACTTCGGCAAAGGCCGCGCGCAGCTCCTTCAGGGTATCCGGGCCGAACAGCGAGAACAGCACCAGACCTTCGTCCCGCGCCACGCGGTGCCACTCCGGAAACACGCGGTGCGGCTCCGGATGCCAGTGCAGCGCCAGGTTGGACCACAGCAGGTCGAAGCTCGCGGGCGCAAAAGGCAGTGTGGCAAGATCGCCCTGGACCAGGTCAAAGAGCGGCCGCTTGCCCAGCATGCGGCCGATCCAGCCGGGCCGGCGCTGCGGGTCGCGCTGGCCGGCCTCGGCCAGCATCGCGCCGGAGATGTCCAGCCCGGCGATCTGCGCATCCGGGAAGCGCGCGCGCAGCCCGGCCAGGCCCTGGCCGTGGCCGCAGCCGATATCCAGCGCGCGCTGCGGCGCCAGGCGGATCACTTCCATGCGCTCCTGCATGCGGCGGCCGATCTCGCCCAGCAGGAAGTCCAGCTGGCCGAAGCCGCGGCTGCGCCGGTCGAAGGCTAGCCGGGTCAGGCGCGCGGGCGGCAGGAAGGCATCGGGGGAATCAGCGGCATGCAGGGACACGGGCAGACAGGGCAGCAAGAAAACCAGGAACCGGCGCGGGGACAGATACAGGATCAGGCCCGGACGCCGGATGAACGCGGCCGCCGCGCCCGATGGGCCGCGGCCGGACGGCAAGTATACGCGCGCGCCGCGCTGGCTGCCGGCGCCGCCGGCAAGGTGCTGGCCGGCGCCGGCGAACTGCTGCTGCCGAGCGCCTGCGCGCTGTGCGGCGCGGTGCAGCGGCAGGTGGTCTGCGCGCCCTGTGCCGCCGACTTGCTGCGCCCGGTGCGGCGCTGCCCCGCCTGCGCGCTGGCGCTGGGGCGCCACTTCCACTGCCCGGCCTGCGCGGCATCGCCCCCGGCCTACGACCAAGCCCACACGCTGGGCGACTACGCTTCGCCGCAGGACCAGCTGGTGCTGGCGCTCAAGTTCGGCCACGCCCTGCCGCTGGCGGGCTGGCTCGCGGCCAGGCTGGCCGCAGGACTGCAGGGGGCCTGGGCCCGACAGCCCGCGCCCGACCTGCTGGCGCCGATCCCGCTGTCGCCGCAGCGGCTGGCCGCGCGCGGCTTCAACCAAGCCTGGGAAATCGCGCGGCCGCTGGCGCGCCACCTGGGACTGCGCGCCGACCCGGTGCTGCTGCAGCGCCAGCGCGACACCGGCAGCCAGAGTGCGCTGGACCTGGCCGCCCGTCAGGTGAACCTGCGCGGCGCCTTCAGGCTGGCGCGCGCCGCGCGGCTGGACGGCCTGCACGTGGCACTGGTGGACGATGTGATGACCTCCGGCGCCACCCTGCACGAGGCCGCCGGCGTGCTCAAGGCGCATGGCGCGGCCCGCGTCAGCGTGATCGTCGCGCTGCGCACGCCGTAGCTTTGGATGACAGTGGCCGGTGCGCGCGGTAAGCTGCGCACCGTTCTGACGAAAGGCGCAGTGCGCCCGCCATCCCCGCATCATGTTCAACGTCGTCCTGGTCGAACCGGAAATCCCGCCCAATACCGGCAATGTGATCCGCCTGTGCGCCAACACCGGCGCGCAGCTGCACCTGGTCAAACCGCTGGGTTTTCCGCTGGAAGACGCGCGCATGCGCCGCGCGGGACTGGATTACCACGAGTACGCCACCATGCGCGTGCATGAAAGCTGGGACGCGCTGATGGCCAGCGAGCAGCCCGACCCGGCGCGCATGTTCGCGCTGACCACGCGCGGCTCGACACCGTTCGGCCAGGTGGCGTTCCGCCCCGGGGACTGGTTCGTGTTCGGTTCCGAAACACGCGGGCTATCGCCGGAGCGGCGCGACTGGTTCCCGGCCGCGCAGCGCATCCGACTGCCGATGCGGCCCGACAACCGCAGCCTGAACCTGTCGAACACGGTCGCCGTGGTGGTGTTCGAGGCGTGGCGCCAGAACGGGTTCGAAGGCGGCAGCTGAGCCGCCCGGCCAGTGCCTACTCCGGCTGCACGCCGGCGGCGCGGATCACCTTGTCCCAGCGCGCCTTCTCGCTCACCATGGTCTGGCGCAGCGAGGCCGGCGCGGTGCCGGCCGGCACGAAATACTGCGCGCGCATCTTGTCGCGCACGTCGGCGCTGCCGATGATCGCCACCAGCTCGCGGTAGAGCCGGTCGATCACAGCCTGCGGCGTGCCCGCCGGCGCCAGCACCGCCTGCCAGGAAATCGCCTCGAAGCCCGGGTAGCCGGATTCCGCCACCGTCGGCACCGACGGCAACACCGCCGTGCGCCCCGTCGTGGTCACGGCCAGCACGCGCAGCTTGCCCGCGTTGACCTGCGGCATCGCGATCGCCGGCACCATGAAGCCCGCCTGCACCTGCCCGCCCACCATCGCCGTGGTGATCTGCGGGAAGCCGGGGTATGGCACGTGCTGCAGGTCGATGCCCGCCATCGCCTTGAGTTGCTCCATCGCCAGGTGCGAGGCGCTGCCGTTGCCGGGCGAGCCATAGTTCAGCTCGGCCGGCTTCGACCGGGCCAGCGCGACGAACTCGCGCAGGTTGTGCACCGGCAGGCGTGCATCCACCACCAGCACGTTGGGCGAGGTCGCCACCAGCGTGACCGGCGCCAGCTGGCGGAACGGGTCGTAGTTCAGGTTGCGCGACAGCGTCGGCGCTGTCACCAGCGGGCCGTTGATGGTGAACAGCAGCGTATAGCCATCGGGGGCGGCGCGCGCCACCATGCCGGTGCCGATATTGCCGCCGGCGCCGGGACGGTTTTCCACCACCACCGGCTGGCCCAGCGCGGCGGCCAGCTTTTCGGTCACGATGCGCGCGATCAGGTCGGGCGATGAGCCCGGCGGGAACGGCACCACCATGCGGACCGGGCGCGCGGGCCAGGGTTGGGCGAAGACGCTGCCGGAAGTCCCGGCGGCGCAGGCGGCAGCCAGCGCGATCAGCGCTTGTCGTCGTGTGGGCATGCGGTGCGGAGGATCAGAAGGTGGATACGCGAGTCATCATTCGTCGCGCGCGTCGCGCTGCAGCAGCTGCGCCACCGCATCGGCGGCGCTCAGCCCGTCGAACAGCACCGCGCAGACCGCGCGGGCGATCGGCATCTCGACACCGTTAGCCGAGGCCAGCTCTGCCACGGCCTGGGCGCAGCGCACGCCCTCGGCGACGTGGCCCAGACCGGCCAGGATCTGCTCCAGGCTCTGCCCCGCCGCCAGCTGCTGGCCGACCTTGCGGTTGCGCGACAGGTCGCCGGTGGCGGTCAGGATCAGGTCGCCCACGCCGGCCAGGCCCATGAAGGTCTCGACCCGGCCGCCCAGCGCCAGCCCCAGGCGCGTCATCTCGGCCAGCCCGCGCGTCACCAGCGCGGCGCGCGCGTTCAGGCCCAGGCCCAGCCCGTCGCTGGCGCCGGTGGCAATGGCCAGCACGTTCTTGACCGCACCGCCGACTTCCACGCCGGTCAGGTCGTCGCTGCCGTAGATGCGCATCGCATGATGGTGGAAGGCCGCCTGCGCGCGCTCCGCCAGCGACGGCTCGTTGCCCGCCACGGTCAGCGCGCACGGCAGCCCCAGCGCCACCTCGCGCGCGAAGCTGGGGCCGGTCAGCACGCCGTAGGCAAAGCCCTCGGTGCGCCCGGCGGCGTCGAGTTCGGCCCGCACCATCTGGTGCGGCAGCAGGTGGGTGCCGGACTCGAAGCCCTTGCACAGCCACAGCATCGACACCGGCCTGGCGCCGCGCGCGGCCAGCCGGCGCGTCATCTCGCGCAGGCCCGCCACCGGCGTGGCCACCACCACGATGCCGTCGGCATCGTCGGCGGCATGCGCCACGGCCTGCTCGAAGTCCGCCTGCACCGCCAGCCTCTCGGACAGCGTCACGCCGGGCAGGTAGGCGGCGTTCTCACGCGTGGCCGCGATGGCCGCGAGTTGCGCGGGGTCGCGCCCCCACAGCACCACGTCATTGGTGGCCGCGGCATGGCTGGCGAGGGCGGTGCCCCAGGCACCGGCACCGAGGAAGGTCAGTTTCATGGCAGCTCGATCCGAGGATGGACGCAGTCGATGGTAGCCCAAAGGCAAAACGGGGCCGCAGCCCCGTTTCGATGATGGCTCAGGACGCCGGAATCAGTGGCGGGCCTGGCTGCCGTCGGGCATCACGATGCCGCTGTTGCCGCCTTCGGCACCCTGGGCTTCTTCCATGGCGGCCTGCAGGCGTTGCTCATACAGCGCCTGGAAGTTGATTTCCGACAGGTGGATGGCCTGGAAGCCGGCGCGGGTGATCACGTCAGCGATATTGCCGCGCAGGTACGGGTACAGGATGGTCGGGCAGGCGATGCCCAGCAGCGGGTCCAGCTGCTCCACCGGCACGTTGCGGATATCGAAGATGCCGGCCTGGTGCGCTTCCACCAGGAAGGCAACCTTGTCCTGCACCTTGGTCGTCACGGTGCCCGTCACCACCACCTCGAAGATCCCTTCCTGCAGCTGCGAAGCGCCGACGTTGACCTGCACCTCCACCGACGGGGCTTCCGATTCCAGGAAGATGCCGGGCGAATTGGGCTGCTCCAGCGACATGTCTTTCAGGTAGACGCGCTGGATGTTGAAGAAGGGTTGATCGTCCTGCTGGGTGTTTTGCTGGTCGCTCATGAAAGGCTTCCGGGAGGATGGGCTGGATGTGCATCGGGCGCGGCGGCCGCAGTCCTTGCGTCGTGCAAGGCTGGCCGGTGCCCGCTTGGAAAACGCATATGGTACATGACGCGGGTGGCGAATTCACCCGCGCCGGGGTATGCCGGAACCAGCGCGGCGCGGAATCAGACGATTCCGCGCCAGCGCCGGCGCAACCGGCTCAGGCGGCCAGCAACGGCACCAGGCCGCCCTGGCGGTCCAGCGCCGAGAGGTCGTCGAAGCCGCCCACGTGGGTCTCGTCGATGTAGATCTGCGGCACGGTGCGGCGACCGGTACGGGCCATCATCTCTTCACGCTTGCCGGGTTCGCGGTCGATCAGGATCTTCTCGATCGTTTCCACGCCCCTGGACTTGAGCAGGCGTTCAGCCATCAGGCAATACGGGCACACCACGGTGCTGTACATGACGACACGGGCCATGCGGGTTCTCCTTGACTGCAATGCGCGCGCGGCCCGGCCTGGCCGGGCGCGCGCGCTGTGACGGATACGGCGGTGCTGCCCGGGATTACTTCACCAGCGGCAGGCCTGCCTGCTGCCAGGCGGCGATGCCGCCCTCGAGCGCGTAGATCTCACTGTAACCGGCTTCCTTCAACGCTGCCTGGGCCTTGCCCGAGCGCTGGCCGGTCTGGCATACGACGATGATGGGGGCAGCCTTGTCCTTTGCAAGGCCGGCCGCGCGCGAGGGCAGGTCGGCCAGCGGCGCGCTCTTGGCTTGCGGCAGGTGACCCTTGGCATACTCGGCGGGCTCGCGGATGTCGACCACGACCGCGCCGCGCTTGTTGATCAGCTGGGTCGCGGTGGCCGTATTGACGGTCTTGCCGCGGGTGCTGCGCGAGATCGCGGGCCAGGCCAGCAGGCCGCCCGAGACCACGGCAAGGGCGATCAGAGCGAGGTTGTTGTAGTCGGCGAAGAAATTCACGTTGGCATTCCGGTAGGTTGGGTCGGCGGCATTATAAAATACGCGGTTTGGCGTCCAGGCCCTGCCGTCGCATGGCCATCCGCCATTGTCGCCTGTCTGAGACATGGGATGTCCAAAAGGAACCCATCAGCCCCTCCAGGTGACGGCGCGGACGCATGCAGGTTACCTACTCTCTGGAAGCAGCAGCATGTACAAGCTCGTCCTCATCCGCCACGGCGAATCCACGTGGAACCTTGAAAACCGCTTTACCGGCTGGGTCGACGTCGACCTGACCGAAACCGGCGCCAACCAGGCGCGCCAGGCCGGCAAGCTGCTCAAGGATGCCGGCCTGGGCTTTGACGTGGCCTATACCTCGGTGCTCAAGCGCGCCATCCGCACGCTGTGGCATGTGCAGGATGAAATGGACCTGATGTGGATCCCGGTGCGCAACGAATGGCGCCTGAACGAGCGCCACTACGGCGCGCTGGCCGGCCTGAACAAGGCAGAAACGGCCGCCAAGTTCGGCGACGAGCAGGTGCTGGTGTGGCGCCGCAGCTATGACACGCCGCCGCCCGCGCTGGAGCCCACCGATCCGCGTGCCTCGTACGACGATCCGCGCTACGCCAATGTGCCGCGCAATGAGATCCCGCTGACCGAGTGCCTGAAGGACACCGTGGCCCGCGTGATGCCGCTGTGGAACGAATCCATCGCCCCCGACATCCAATCCGGCAAGCGCGTGGTCATTGCCGCCCATGGCAACAGCATCCGCGCGCTGGTGAAATACCTGGACCAGATCTCGGATGACGATATCGTCGGACTCAATATCCCCAACGGCACCCCGCTCGTCTATGAGCTGGACGCCGACCTGCGCCCCCTGCGCCACTACTACCTGGGTGACCAGGACGCCATCGCCGCCTCGCTGGCGGCCGTGGCCAGCCAGGGCAAGGCACGCTGAAGGCGGCCCGGGCGGCCGCGCGCGGATGTGCGGCCGCCCACCCTGAGCCGGGACGGGACAGGCCCTTTTCACCACTCGCACTTATACTGTCGGACAAACCGCCCGGCGCCGGGCGGCCGCAGCCGGCATAATCCCCATACCGTACACCAGTACTTCGAGTACACGTTCAGGCAGCCCTCATGCGCAAGACGCTCAAGAACATCAGCCTAGTTTCTGTCGGTCTCGTCGCCGGCGTGCTCGCCACGCTGCAGATTTCGGCGACCGCCCAGAATTCATCGGGGCCCTTGCCGCTTGACCAGCTGCGGCTGATGGCCGATATCTTCGGGCAGATCAAGCGCGAGTACGTGGAGCCGGTCGATGACAAGAAGCTGCTGACCGAAGCCATCAAGGGCATGGTCGCCAGCCTCGACCCGCATTCCTCCTATCTCGACGAGAAAGACTTCAAGGAACTGCAGGAAGGCACGCGCGGACGCTTCGCCGGCCTGGGCATCGAGATCTCGCAGGAAGAAGGCCTGGTCAAGGTGATCAACCCGATCGAGGACACCCCTGCCTTCCGCGCCGGCATCCAGCCGGGCGACCTGATCACCCGCATCGACGACAAGCCCGTGCGCGGCCTGCCGCTGGAGCAGGCGGTCAAGCGCATGCGCGGCGAACCCGGCACCAAGGTCACGCTGACCATCTACCGCAAGAGCGAGGAACGCACCTTCCCGGTCTCGATCACGCGCGCCGAGATCCGCGTGCAGTCGGTCAAGGCCAAGATGCTGGACAACAATATCGGCTGGATCCGCCTGACCAGCTTCCAGGAACGCACCATCGCCGACCTGTCCCGCAAGCTGGCCGAGCTGGCGCAGAAGAACCCCAACATGAAGGGCCTGGTGCTGGACCTGCGCAACAACGGCGGCGGCGTGCTGCAGGGCGCGGTCGGCGTGGCCGCGGCCTTCCTGCCGGAAGACGCCACGGTGGTGTCCACCAACGGCCAGGTGCCAGATGCCAAGCGCGTGTACAAGGCGACGTACAACAACTACCGCCTGTCGTCGCTGGAAGACGATCCGCTCAAGGACCTGCCCGCGCTCTACAAGAAGATCCCGATGGTGGTGCTGACCAACGCCTACTCGGCCTCGGCCTCCGAGATCGTGGCGGGCGCGCTGCAGGATCATCACCGTGCGCAGATCATGGGCAAGACCACCTTCGGCAAGGGCTCGGTGCAGACCGTGCGCCCGCTGACCAACGACACCGGCATCAAGCTGACCATCGCGTACTACTACACGCCGAGCGGCAAGTCGATCCAGGCCAAGGGCATCCGTCCGGACATCCCGGTCGACCAGAACCCCGAAGGCGATCCGGACGACGCGCTGATCACGCGCGAGATCGACACCGAGCGCCACCTGCACAACAAGCAGGAATCGGAACAGCCGGAAATGACCGAGCGCGAGCAGCGCCGCGTGGACGAGCTGCGCCGCCTGGAAGAAGAGAACGCGAAGAAGACGCCGGAAGAGCGCGAGAAGGATCGCCGCAAGAAGCCGGTGGAATTCGGCACGGCCGACGACTTCATGCTGCAGCAGGCCATCGCCCAGCTCAACGGCCAGCCGGTCAAGCGCTCCAAGTCGAAGCTGGAAACCAATCCGCCTGCCGACAATGGCAAGGCGGCAAAGCCCTCGGGCAAGAGCGGCGCCAAGGGCGCCAGCGCACCGGCAGCCAAGCCGGCGGCACCGGCCCCCGGCAAGCAGCCGCCGGCCAGCGCCCCGATCGGCGAGCCGCTGGGCACGCCGACGGGCAAGGCACCCTGAGACCCTGGGGCTTTAGTCAGGCTGCCGGTTTGCTCCCCTCTCCCGCTTGCGGGAGAGGGGCAGGGGGAGAGGGCAGGAGTGTCAAAGGCTGAGGGCGGCGGGTTAACACCCCTGGCTTCGCTTGAAGTGGTTCCTTGCCAGTCCACCCCTCTCCCCAACCCTCTCCCCCTGAGGGGAGAGGGAGAACACCTTGCTTGGGCTAGCTCGGGCGGCTTTGGAGCACCCAAAACCGCCCTCCCCTTCAGCACTCGAGGGATTACCTCATGAGCGACGACGGCCTCAACGACGAACAACTGCTGCGCTACTCGCGCCACATCCTGCTGGACGAGCTCGGCATCGAGGGCCAGCGGCGCCTGCTTGCCGGCCATGCGCTGGTGATCGGCGCCGGCGGCCTGGGCGCAGCCGCGCTGCCCTTCCTGGCCTCGGCCGGGGTGGGCCGCATCACGGTGGTCGACAACGATGAGGTCGACCTGACCAACCTGCAGCGCCAGATCATCCACACCACCGCCAACGTGGGCCGGCCCAAGGTGGATTCGGCGCGCGAAGGCATGCTGCGCATCAACCCGGGGCTGGAGATCGTGACGGTGACCGCGCGCGTGGGCGACGCAGAGCTTGACCAGCTCGTCGCCACGGCCGACGTGGTGCTCGACTGCTGCGACAACTTCGCTACGCGCCAGGCAGTCAACCGCGCCTGCGTGCGCCACAAGGTGCCGCTGGTGTCAGGCGCGGCGCTGCGCTTCGATGGCCAGATCAGCGTGTTCGACCGGCGCCAGCCCGACGCGCCCTGCTACGCCTGCCTGTTCCCGCCGGCCGAACCCGCGCCGGAAGTGGCCTGCGCCACCATGGGCGTGTTCGCGCCGCTGGTCGGCATGGTCGGCACGGTGCAGGCGGCCGAGGCGCTCAAGCTGCTCGCGGGTGTCGGCGAGAGCCTGGCGGGCCGGCTGCTGATGGTCAATGCGCTGTCGATGGAATGGACCACGATGCGGCTGGCACGCACGCCGGATTGCCCGGTCTGCGCCGGGCACTGAAGCCGCAGACTAGTCGCGCTGCGCCGTGTGCGCCCGCAGCCAGTCGGTGACTGCGGCGCGGTCACCGCGAAAGACGATGCGCGCCTCACGCTGTTCGCGCTGGAAGGCGTACATCGGATCGTAGTACTCGCGCAGCAGCACTTCGATCCAGCCGCGGTGCAGATCCACCTCGCCCCGCTCCGCCTGCTGCGCCAGCGCCTGGTCCAGCAACGCCGACAGCTTGCCGTAGCGGGCACCGCCCAGCCGCGGCGAGATCCCGGCCATGGCCTCGCGCAGGCGCGTGGCGTAGGCTTCGAAGCCTTCCGTGCTGCCCTTCTCGGCAATGAACTCCGCCGCCAGCCCCTGCACATAGTCGCGCAGCACGCGCCCCACGCGTTCGTCGAACGACGCTTCCAGCCACACCAGCGGGCTGGCCTGCATGCGCTGCGTCAGCGCCTGCGGCACGTCGCGGCTGCCGATAAAGCGGCCCTCGTCCTCCACCAGCAGCGCGCGCCAGCCTGCGTCAATATGACGCAGCACGTCGATGGCCAGCGCGTTCTCGAAATCGATCTGCGGCGGCTGCGCCAGCGCGCGCCGCCCGAAGGCCGAGCCGCGGTGCCGCGCATGGCCTTCGAGGTCGATCGCGGCGGGCACGTCGGCCAGCACATCGGTCTTGCCGCTGCCGGTCAGGCCGCCCAGCACGAACCACTGCTGCTCGGCCGCCGCGGCATCGGTGGTCTCGATCAGGAAGCCGCGCATGGCCTTGTAGCCGCCGGTCACGCGGGGGTAATCGACACCGGCCGCGTGCAGCCATTGCTGCACCAGCTGCGAGCGCAGCCCGCCGCGGAAGCAATAGAGGTAGCCGTCCGGATGCGCCCGCGCAAACTCCGCCCAGGCTGCGATCCGCGCGGCCTTGCGCAGCCCGGCCACCAGCTGGTGGCCAAGTTCGATTGCCGCCTGCTGGCCCTTCTGCGCATAGCACAGGCCCACCTCGTGGCGCTCGGCATCATCCATCAGCGGCAGGTTGACCGCGCCGGGAAAGGCCCCGCGTGCGAATTCCAGCGGCGCGCGCACGTCCAGCATGGCCACGCCGCTGAGGAACAGGGTGCGGAAGTCCGCGGTGTCAGGGCGCATCATTGGTCATAGGGTGAGATTTGCGCGGCGCCATGGCGGGACAGGAGCCTTTGCCCGCCAGGGACGCCTGGATAAAGAACAGGAATCGGAATGAGAAGGGTTACTGCCTGCAGGCGAGCAACAAGGCGGAGCCGAACGGCGCCGCGCGCTGGGGCGGCCGCTCATCGAGAGCGGCCACGCCGGAGACCGGCTTATTGCTCGCCCGGCTCCATCTGCGACTGCAGGTAGTTCTGCAGCCCGACCTTGTCGATCAGGTCCAGCTGCGTTTCCAGGTATTCGATATGTTCCTCGGTATCGGTGAGGATATCGACCAGGATTTCGCGGCTGACGTAATCGCCCACGGATTCGCAGTAGGCGATGCCTTCCTTGACGGTGGCATGCGCGGTCTGCTCGAGCTTCAGGTCGCACTTGAGCATCTCGGGCGTGTCTTCGCCGAGCAGCAGCTTGTGCAGATCCTGCAGGTTGGGCAGGCCGTCCAGCATCAGGATGCGCTCGATCAGGCGGTCGGCGTGCTTCATTTCGCCGATCGATTCCTTGTACTCCACGTCGCCGAGCTTCTTCAGGCCCCAGTGGCGATACATGCGGGCGTGCAGGAAATACTGGTTGATCGCGGTCAGCTCGTTCTTGAGCTGGGCGTTCAGATGCTGGATGACCTTCTTGTCACCTTTCATTGGCGGCTCCTGTTGCATCGGGCCCGCGCAAAAACACGAAACGGCGCCAATGGCGCCGTGCAGTCAGTGAAAAAGGAAAAAGCACAAAAGCGCGCCGTGAACTGGATCTTCAGTTCATGGGCGCGTTCAGGCCACCAGCGCCTTGCGCTGGTCGTTCGCGACTGCCGGGTCCCGAGTGTCCATTATGGTACATGGGCCCGACGCGGAACAGGAAGAAATCTCCACAACCTGGATGTTGGCGAGGGTCGCCACGGTGACGTTGCGCACCGCCGCCACGCCTTCCTGCAACACCTGGTGCGCGCACTCGCGGCAGCGGCCGCAGCAGGTGCCGACGCCAAGCGTTTCGGCCAGTTCGTCGAGGGTTTCGATGCCCAGGTGCGCAGCACCGTGAATCTCACGATCGGTGATCTGGTTGCAGATGCAGACGTACACAAGTCCCTCCGTTGGGGCGCGTGGCACCGGCATGCCACTGCGAATGAACGTCAGAATATCAGAGATCAATAATGATAACAATTCCCATTAAGCCACATTGGGAGAGGTCGGGTAGACGCCACAGGATGCAAAAAGAAGGCGGCTTGGGCGGCACTTTCCGGCTTGCGGAAGTGCTGCACCAGCCGCCTTTCTGCATCAGAAAACCCTGATGGCTTCAGGGTCGTGCCAGCTGCCGCAGGGCGGCCGCCTGCTCCTCGGGATCGAAGGCCTGCAGGACCTGGTCGACCAGCGGCTCGAGCCGCTCGCAGTGGGCATGCAGGATCTCCTGCTTGACCCGCAGCAGCTGCGCCGGGTGCATCGAGAACTCGCGCAGCCCCATGCCCAGCAGCAGCCGGGTCATGGACGGGTCGCCCGCCATTTCGCCGCACACGGCCACCGGCACGCCGGCGCGGTTGGCCTCGCGGATGGTGCGCGCCACCAGCTGCAGCACCGCCGGGTGCAGCGGGTCGAACAGGTGCGCCACCGCGTTGTCGGCACGGTCGATCGCCAGCGTGTACTGGATCAGGTCGTTGGTGCCGATGGACAGGAAGTCCATCTTGCGCAGGAACAGCGGCAGCAGCAGCACCGCCGCCGGGATCTCGATCATGGCGCCGACCTTCATGCCCGGGTCGTAGGCCTCGCCGCGCTCGTCGAGCTGGCGCTTGGCCTTGGCGATCAGCGCCAGGGTCTGGTCGATCTCGCTGGCGTGCGCCAGCATCGGCACCAGCAGCCGCACCGGGCCGAAGGCCGAAGCCCGCAGCAGCGCGCGCAGCTGGGTCAGGAACATGCCCGGCTCGGACAGCGACCAGCGGATCGCGCGCAGGCCCAGCGCCGGGTTCAGCGCGGTCTCGAATTCATCGCCGCGGCCGTCGCCGCGGGCATCGAGCGGCTTGTCGGCGCCGATGTCGATGGTGCGGATGGTCACCGGCAGCCCGTGCATGGCATCGACCGCGCCGCGGTAGGCCTGGAACTGCTCGTCCTCGCCCGGCAACTCGTCGCGCCGGTTCATGAACAGGAATTCAGAACGGAACAGGCCCACGCCGACCGCGCCGGCCGACAGCGCCGCGCCGGCGTCCTCGGCCATCTCGATATTGGCCAGCAAGTCGATTTCCAGCCCGTCCAGCGTCACCGCCGGGGTATGCCGCAGCCGCTGCAGGCGCTTCTTTTCCAGCGCGCGCTCGCTCTGCCGGTGGCGGTATTCTTCCAGGATGATGGCGGTCGGGTCGACGATCACCAGCCCGGCATCGCCGTCGATGATGATCCAGTCGTCCTGGCGGATCAGCTCGCTCGCGCTCTGCACCCCGACCGCGGCCGGAATGTCCAGGCTGCGCGCGACGATGGCGGTATGCGAGGTGCGCCCGCCCATGTCGGTGACAAAGCCGTGGAAGATGGTATGGCGGAACTGCAGCATGTCGGCCGGGGCGATATCGTGGGCCACCACGATCACCCCGGTCGCGGCCTCGCCGTCGGCGGCCAGCGCCGGCACCGGCGCGGGCACCAGCACCGGAGCCCCGGCCAGCGCCTTCAGGATGCGCTCGACCACCTGCCGGATATCGGTCTTGCGCTCACGCAGGTATTCATCCTCGATCTCGTCGAACTGGCGCATCAGCTCTTCGAGGCGCGTGGTAAGTGCCCACTCTGCATTGTAGCGGCGGCCCCGGATCAGGGCCTCGGGCTCGCGCGCCAGCGCCTCGTCGTCGAGGATCATCGCGTGCACGTCCAGGAACGCGCCCAGCTCCTCGGGCGCATCGCGCGGCAGGTCGCGCTTGAGCGCGGCCAGTTCCGCGCGCACCGCGGCGCGCGCTGCGCGCAGCCGTTCGACCTCGGCGTCGAGCTGGTCTTCATCGACCAGGTAGTGCGACACGTCCAGCGCCGCGGGCGCAAGCAGGTGCGCGCGACCGATGGCGACGCCGCGCGAGACCGGGATGCCGTGCAGGGCGAAAGGCATGTACCGCTCCGTCAGGAACGTTTAAGAATTCGGGTCGAGGCCGCCGGCCTCACTCTCCCTCACCAAAGCGGTTGGCGATCAGCGCCAGCAGCGCGTCCATCGCCTCCTGCTCGTCGGGGCCGTCGGTCTCGAGGGTCACCGTGGAGCCGATCCCGGCGGCCAGCATCATGACACCCATGATGCTCTTGGCGTCGACCTGGCGACCATTGCGGGACATCTTGACCTGGCTGACAAAGTTGCCGGCGAGCTGGGTCAGCTTGGCGGACGCGCGCGCATGCAGGCCGAGCTTATTGATGATGGTGGTGTCCCTCTGCAGCATATTTGTCGGGATGGTTTGCGGTTTGGTTCTGGACAGTCGTGGTGCCGACCTGCAGCACACCCTGCGAGCCGCCGGCCAAGGCCTTGGTGGCAAGCTGGTCGAGCTTTTCGCCGCGGTAGCAGATCGCGCGCACGAGCATGGGAAGGTTGACGCCGGCCAGCACGCGCACGCGGCCCGGCTCGGCCAGGCGTGCGGCGATATTGGCGGGGGTGGCGCCGAAGATATCGGTGAGGACCAGCGCGCCGTTGTCTTCGCAGATGGCCGCCAGCCGGCGCCTGGCCTCGGCCAGCACGACGGCGGGGTCGGCATCGGGAAGGACGTCGATGGCTTCCAGCCGCTGCGGCTGGCCGCAGTAGACGTGGGCGGCGCAATCGCGCAGCGCCGAAGCCAGCGGGGTGTGCGCGATGATCAGAATGCCTGCCATGATGGTGAATCCGTTGGATTGCCCCGATTGTAGCAGGCGCCCCCCGCGCTCCCGCTGCCGGCCAGGCTCAGCGCCCGGCCGCGTCCACGGCGTGCTCCAGCGCGTCGATGAACATCGCCGCGACATGGAAGCCGGTTTGCTGGGTGATCTCCTGGAAACAGGTCGGACTCGTCACATTGACCTCGGTCAGGTAGTCGCCGATGACGTCCAGGCCCACCAGCAGCAGGCCCTGCTCCCACAGCCCCGGCGCCAGTGCCTCGGCGATCTCGCGGTCGCGCGGGCTCAGTTCCTGCGCGCGGCCGGTGCCGCCGGCAGCCAGGTTGCCGCGCACCTCGCCGGCCATCGGCACGCGCGCCAGCGAATATGGCACCGGCACGCCGCCGATCAGCAGGATGCGCTTGTCGCCGTCCTTGATCGCCGGGATATAGCGCTGCACCATCAGCGTGCGGGCGCCGTCGTGGCCCAGCGTCTCGACGATCGCGGCCAGGTTCATGCCGTCCGCGCCGACGCGGAACACACCCATGCCGCCCATGCCGTCCAGCGGCTTGACGATGATGTCGCGATGCTCGGCGTGGAAGTCGCGGATGCGTGCCAGGTCGCGCGTGACCAGGGTCGGCGTGATGTATTCCGGATACTGGGCAATGGCCAGCTTCTCGGAATGGTCGCGGATCGCGCGCGGCTTGTTGAACACGCGCGCGCCCTGCGACTCGGCCAGCTCCAGCAGCCAGGTGCTGGTGACGTACTCCATGTCGAAGGGCGGGTCCTTGCGCATCAGCACCGCGTCGAAGGCCGACAGCGGCTCCAGCGCGCTGTTGCCCTCGCGGTACCAGGCGCTGTGGTCGGCGTCGCTGGTCTCGCCGGTCAGGTGCAGGCGCGTGGCCACGGTCTCGACGGTGCGGCCGGACAGCGCCAGCTGCGGCTGCAGGCACCAGTACAACTCGTGGCCGCGCGCGGCGGCCTCGGTCATCATGGCGTAGGTGGAGTCCTTGTATGTCTTGAAGGTCTCCAGCGGATCGGTGATGAAGAGGATGCGCATGGCGGCGGCTCAGATAATCGGGTTCGGGTCGGTCTTCTCGAGTTCCAGCGACGCCGCCAGCAGTGCCAGCCGGGCCACCACGCCATACATGTAGAAGCGGTTCGGCACGGCGGCGCCAGGCTTGGCGTGGCTGTCCGGGATGCCGTTGGGCGCAAACGCCAGCGGCACGAAATGCATGCCCGGCGCGTTCAGGTTCTCGTCGTTGCCGCGGCCCGTGTGCACGCGGTAGAAGCCGCCGACCACGTAGCGGTCGATCATGTACACCACCGGCTCGGCCACCGCTTCATTGACCTTCTCGAAGGTGTGCACGCCTTCCTGGATGATGACGTCGCTGACCTCAAGGCCTTCCTTGACGACGCTCATCTTGTTGCGCTCCTTCCGGTTCAGGCCCTTGACCTCGGACGGGTCGCGCACGGTCATGATGCCCATGCCGTAGGTGCCGGCATCGGCCTTGACCACCACGTACGGGGTCTCCTTGATGCCGTACTCGCGGTACTTCTTGGCCACCTTCTTGAGCACGCCCTCGACCGCGTCGGCGAGTTCTTCCTCGCCCACGCGCTCATGGAAGTCCACGCCGGAGCAGCGGGCGAAGTACGGGTTGACCATCCACTGGTCGATGTCGATCAGCTTGGCGAACTTCTTGGCAACCTCGTCATAGGCGGCAAAGTGGCTGCTCTTGCGGCGGGTGGACCAGCCGGCGTGCAGCGGCGGCAGCAGGTACTGCTCGTTGATGTTTTCCAGGATCGGCGGGATCCCGGCCGACAGGTCGTTGTTCAGCAGGATCGAACAGGGGTCGAAGTCCTTCAGCCCGAGCCGGCGGCCCTTGGTGCCCAGGCGCGCGAGCGGCTCGACCACCAGGGTCTGGCCGTCGGGCAGCTCGATCGGGGTCGGTTCGGTGATTTCCTCGGAGAGCGAGCCCAGGCGCACGTTCAAGCCCGCCTGGCGCATGATCAGCGACAGCCGCGCCACGTTCTGCAGGTAGAACATGTTGCGGGTATGCCGCTCGGGGATCAGCAGCAGGTTCTTGGCGTCCGGGCAGATCTTCTCGATCGCCGCCATCGCCGCCTGCACCGCCAGCGGCAGCATTTCCGGGGCCAGGTTGTTGAAGCCGCCTGGGAACAGGTTGGTGTCGACCGGCGCCAGCTTGAAGCCGGCGTTGCGCAGGTCCACCGAGCAATAGAACGGAGGGGTATGCTCCTGCCATTCCAGCCTGAACCAGCGCTCGATGGACGGCGTGGCGTCCAGGATCTTCTTTTCCAGTTCGAGCAGCGGACCGTTCAGCGCGGTGATGAGATGCGGGACCATATCCATCCTATAAATCGTCGTCTTAATCGTTCGCCCCGATTGTAGAGGAACGGCCAACCAGGCGCTGGCACCCCTTTATAAGGATATGCATGGCCGGGCCTAAGGGATAACGATATGGGGATGGGCGGCGCGAAATAAAGAGCCGGCCGCACAGGCAAAAAAAAGCGCGGCGATGCCGCGCTCTTAAATGGCCTGACAGATACGGGGAGCGTTCTGCAGGTGGAGGAAACTGCCTCACTGGCAATGTATGTGCCCCGCACATTAAAGACAATTGAAGCTTTTTAAGATCGGAGTTAAGCACTTTGCGAAAAACCCGCGCGGGGCGCGGGGGGATCGCCTGCCAGCCCTTGCCGGCACTCGGCTGGCGGGTTTTGCGAGGAACCACGGAAGTCCTCCAGGAGCATTCGCGACACGCGTGGTTCGGCGCGGCTGAGCGGCAAATGTCTGCAATCTCAGGCAATGCCGGAAAGAAAAAAGCCCGGCACGCGGCCGGGCGAAAACTCCTGAGAGAAGATTCCCAATCAGCTCTCCAGCACAACACTTTTGCGGTCAGACTTCATACGCGGTCTCGCCGTGCGAGGTGATATCCAGGCCCTCGCGTTCTTCGTCTTCCGGCACCCGCAGGCCGATCAGCATGTCCACCAGCTTGTAGGCCACGAAGGCGACCACGCCGGACCACACCACGGTGGTCAGCACGCCTTCGAACTGGATCCAGAGCTGGCCGGCGATCGAGTAGTCGTCCGCCACCTTGTTGGCCACGTAGTCGTAGATGCCCGTGCCGCCGAGGCTGGGCGCGGCAAACACGCCGGTCAGCAGCGCACCCACGATGCCGCCCACGCCGTGCACGCCGAACACATCCAGCGAGTCGTCCATGCCCAGCATGCGCTTCAGGCCGGTCACGCCCCACAGGCACAGCAGGCCGGCGATCAGGCCCATCACGATCGAGCCCATCGGGCCGACAAAGCCGGCCGCCGGGGTGATCGCCACCAGGCCGGCCACCGCACCCGAGGCACCGCCCAGCATCGACGGCTTGCCCTTGCCGATCCACTCGCCGAAGGTCCACGCCAGTACGGCGGCGCAGGTGGCCAGCAGCGTGTTGACGAAGGCCAGCGCGGCCGAGCCGTTGGCTTCCAGCGCCGAGCCGGCGTTGAAGCCGAACCAGCCGAACCACAGCAGCGAGGCACCCACCATGGTGAAGGTCAGGCTGTGCGGACGGATCGCCTCACGGCCGAAGCCGATGCGCTTGCCGAACATATAGGCGCCGACCAGGCCGGCCACGGCCGCGTTGATGTGCACCACGGTGCCACCAGCGAAGTCGAGCGCGCCCTTCTGGAACAGCCAGCCCGACTTGGCGGTCGCGGCGGCGCCGGCAGCAGCGTCGGTGTAGGCGTCAGGACCCGGCCAGAACCAGACCATGTGGGCCATCGGGATGTAGGAGAAGGTGAACCACAGCACCACGAACACCAGCACGGCCGAGAACTTGGCGCGTTCGGCGAAGGCGCCGATGATCAGGCCGCAGGTGATGCAGGCGAAGGCGCACTGGAAGGCGAAGTAGCCCAGTTCCGGCACCACCACGCCCTTGCTGAAGGTGGCAGCCACGGCCTCGACCGTCAGCCCCTTCATGAAGAGCCGGTCGGTGCCGCCGAAGAAGGCGTTGCCCTCGGTGAAGGCAAAGCTGTAGCCGTAGATCGCCCACAGCAGCGCCACCAGCGAGAAGATCACCAGGCACTGCATCAGCACCGACAGCATGTTCTTGGAGCGCACCAGGCCGCCGTAGAACAGCGCCAGGCCAGGCAGCGTCATCAGGATCACGAAGGCGGTCGAGACCAGCAGCCAGGCGGTGTCGCCCTTGTTGGGCACCGGTGCGGCCGGCGCGGCGGCAGCTTCCGCGGGGGCGGCGGCCGGTGCTGCCGCGGCAGGCGCAGCGGCAGCAGCCGGCGCCGACGCTTCGGCAGCGGCTGCGGCGGGGGCGGCGGAGGCGGCCGGGGCAGATGCCTCGGCGGCCGGCTTGTCCTGTGCGGCGGCCGGCGTGGAGATGCCCACGCCCGCCGTGCCGATGGCCAGCGCCATCGCGCCGGCCGTCAGGAATCGCTTGAACCAGGTTTTCATGTGCTTAACCTCTTGTGATGTGCTGTCTCGGGTCACAGGGCATCGCCGCCGGTCTCGCCGGTGCGGATGCGGATGACCTGCTCGATCGGTGCCACGAAGATCTTGCCGTCGCCGATCTTGCCGGTGCGGGCCGATTTCTCGACCGCCTCGATGGCGCGCTCGACCACGTCGTCGGGCACCGCCACCTCGATCTTCACCTTGGGCAGGAAGTCGACGATGTATTCGGCGCCGCGGTACAGCTCGGTGTGGCCCTTCTGGCGGCCGAAGCCTTTCACTTCGGTCACGGTAATGCCGGACACGCCCACGTCCGACAGCGCTTCGCGCACTTCGTCGAGCTTGAACGGCTTGATGACTGCGATGATGAGTTTCATCCGATTTCTCCTCGGGGCAGGCCGGCGCTGCCCGCCCGGCCTGCGGCAATGATTAGAAAGTCTTGGTGATCGAGGCCCAGGCCGTGGCCTTGCCCAGGTAGCGGCCGCGGTTGGCGCTGGTGTAGGCCACTTCCTTGGCGTTGGTATCGACATAGGCAACCGCCAGCGCGAAGCCCTTGCCCAGGTCCTTGGTCAGGCCGATCTTCCAGTCGGTGTACGAGGCGTCGCTGTTGTGCTTGACGCCCTGGTAGCCGACGTGCGCGTTCAGCGTCAGGTCCCAGAAATTCAGCGGGACATTGGCGCTCAGATCGACGTAGTAGCTGTTCTTGCTGTCGGCCCAGCCAAACAGGTTGGTGACCGAGTGCGAGTACTTGAGCATGACCGGGCCCCAGCCGATGCCGGCGTACAGTTCCGTGGTGTAGGGGCGCGGGTTGTTGTAGCCGCCCGGGTAGTAGTACTCGAGCACGCCCAGGTCATAGTTGAACTCGGTGCCGGCGACCTTGAAGGTGTTCTTGAAGCCGCCGTAGAAATCCATTTCGACCGGGGCCGAGACCGCCGGGTTGGCATCCTCGAGCCAGCTGATGCTGGAGTTCCAGTTGCCCACATAGAAGCCGCTTTCGTGGGCGTAGTCAAAGCCACCCTGGATGGCCGGGCGCAGGTTGGTCTGGCTGATGCCGCGATAGCGGTAGTCCGAGACCAGCGACACGTTGGCCGTGAACGTATGCGGCGATGCCGGCTCGGCAGCGGCGGCGGCCGGTGCCGGGGCCGCCGCTTCCGTGCTTTGCGCGTAGGCGGTGGCGGCGGCACTGGTCAGGACAACCGCGCTGACTGCAAGGGCCAACTTCTTCATGGGTTTCTTCTCCTTATTCCTGAGGCTCGGATTTCGTTTATTGGATTTCGGTGATTCAATGAGGCAGGCGCACCTACTACTGCAACTGCCATGCCAGCTCCCCGGAAATCTGCGGTCCATGGCGGCCGTGATGGCGTGCCGTGACCAAAGCCAGACTTGAATCTGCCCTGCAGCGAAGCCAGATCGGGTTAAAAGGTGTGAACGCCGATGCGCGGGAGCTTTCGCCCACGTGCCTCACGGGCGATAATTGAGTCCTGACGGTGGCTGCGTGCGCGACACCCAGGCTGCGCGCCCGCAATCGGGGCGCCCAATTCCTGTGCGAAAGCGCGCTAAACGCCAGATGCCCACCCGGATTGGCACCAGTTAGGTGCGCAAAGGAGAAACCATGAAACCGACCGATCTCTTCAACGACCTGCAGAACAAGGTCAGCGAGGCGCTGCGCAACTCGCCGGCAAGGGACATCGAAAAGAACGTGCGCAGCATGATGACCCAGGGCTTTGCCAAGCTGGACCTGGTCACGCGCGAGGAATTCGACGTCCAGTCGCAGGTGCTGGCCCGCACCCGCGCCCGCCTGGAGGAACTGGAGGGCCGCGTGGCGGAGCTTGAGCGCCGCGCCGGCATCACGCCCGGCGCTGGCTCGGTGGACTCGACCGGGGGCGCGTGAGCACGCCGGTCCTGCCCGATCCAACCCGCCGCTTGAAGGCCGCCACTCCTGGCGGCCTTTTTCGTTAACAGTTCGATGACATGAGCCTTGCCGTCCTACGCAGCCGGGCACTGACCGGCATCGCCGCGCCGCCGGTGCGGGTCGAGACCCACCTCGCCAACGGCCTGCCGGCATTCACCATCGTCGGCCTGGCCGACACCGGCGTGCGCGAAAGCCGCGAGCGCGTGCGCGCCGCCATCCTCAACAGCGGTTACGAGTTCCCCAACCGCCGCATCACCGTCAACCTGGCCCCGGCCGACCTGCCCAAGGAATCCGGCCGCTTCGACCTGGCCATCGCGCTGGGCATCCTGGCCGCCAGCGGCCAGATTCCGTCCGAGGCACTGGATGCGCATGAGTTCGCCGCCGAGCTGTCCCTGTCCGGCGAACTGCGCCCCGTGCGCGGCGCGCTGGCCATGGCCATGGGCCTGGCGCGCGACAACGCCGCCCGCGCCGCCGCCGGCGAGTCGCCGCGCGCCTTCCTGGTGGCCGCAGGCAATGGCGCCGAAGCCGCGCTGATCGAGGACCTGGCGGTGCATGCCGCGGCCACGCTGCGCCAGGCCTGCGACCACCTCTGCCCCGTGCCGGAGGCACGGCTGCCCCGCGCCATGCCGGCGTTGCTGCCCGCCACCACGGACCGCGGCCCCGACATGCGCGACGTGCGCGGCCAGGCCCAGGCGCGCCGGGCCATGGAAGTGGCCGCCGCCGGCCAGCACTCCGCCCTGCTGGTGGGGCCGCCGGGCACCGGCAAGTCGATGCTGGCGCAGCGCCTGCCCAGGCTGCTGCCGCCGATGACGCTGCACGAAGCACTGGAGTCCGCCGCGGTCATGAGCCTGACGCCGGGCGGCTTCCGCACCGCGCTATGGGGCCAGCGCCCGTTCCGGTCGCCGCACCACACGGCATCCGGGCCGGCCATGGTCGGCGGCGGCGGCAACCCGCGCCCGGGCGAGATCTCGCTGGCGCACCACGGCGTGCTGTTCCTGGACGAGCTGCCCGAATTCGACCGCAGGGTGCTGGAAGTCCTGCGCGAGCCGCTGGAATCCGGCCGCATCACCATCGCCCGCGCCGCCGGCCACGCCGACTTCCCCGCCTGCTTCCAGTTCGTCGCGGCGATGAACCCCTGCCCGTGCGGCTACCTCGGCCATCCCGACCGCCCCTGCCGCTGCACGCCCGACCAGGTGCGGCGCTACCAGTCCCGCATCTCCGGCCCGATGCTCGACCGCATCGACCTGCAGGTGGAAGTCCCCGCGCAGGACCATGGCGAGATGCTCGACGGCCCGCCCGGCGAACCCAGCGCCATGGTGCGCACCCGCGTGCTGGCCGCGCGCGAGCGCCAGCTGGCCCGGCAGGGCAAGCCCAACAATGAACTCGGCGGACGCGAGATCGAACAGCACTGCACGATGGAACCGCAGGCGCAGGCGCTGCTGCGCGGCGCGATGACGCGGCTGGCGTGGTCGGCGCGTTCGTACTACCGCGTGCTGAAGGTGGCCCGCACCATCGCGGACCTGGAAGGTGCCGAGGTGCTGACCGCCGCGCATGTGGGCGAGGCGATCCAGTACCGGCGGGCGTTGCGGATGGCGGGCGGTTGAATGCTTAACCTAAAAGCGATGCCAGCGTCGCAGCCCCCACCGGATCCATCTCCTTGGGCACCTCGCGCCGCGCCAGGCACCCCTGCATGCCCGACGCGATCGCCTTGCCCAGTTCCACACCCCACTGGTCATAGGCATGGATGCCCCAGATCGCGGCCTGCACGAAGACCTTGTGCTCGTACAGCGCGATCAGCGCGCCCAGCGATGCGGCGTCGAGCGTGTCGAGCCAGAGCAGGCTGACCGGCACGTTGCCGGGGAAGGTGCGATGCGGCGCGAGCCGCTCGGCTTCCTGCGGCGGCAGGCCGAATGCCGCCAGCGCGGCCAGCGTTTCATCGTGGGCGCGTCCTCGATGCCCGCGTCTTGCGCCAGGGCCAGGGCCAGCAGCGCTTCATGGACAGCGCGGTTGATGCGTTGCCGTGTGAAGTCCAGTTCGATGCCGGCAGCCGACAAGCGCGCGTAGTCGCCACGGCCCGGCTCGTGCACCAGTTCACGCAGATGCGGCAGCGGCTGCGCGGCCAGCGCGCCAAGAGCCCGCCATGCAGGGCATTCGGTCAGCCGCATCACGCCTCCTCCGACCACTGCACGCCTTCGCGCGCCATGAACGCCGACGATGCCGCCGGGCCCCAGGTGCCGGCGGTATAGGGGCGCGGACCTTGGTCCTGCTGGCGCCACGCTTCCAGGATCGGGTCGACCCAGGTCCAGGCGGCCTGCAGTTCGTCGCGCCGCACGAACAGCGCCAGCCGGCCGCGGATCACGTCGAGCAGCAGGCGCTCGTAGGCTTCGGCGCGCCGGGTGGTGAAGGCCGAGTCCAGGTTCAGCGCCAGGCTCAGCGGTTTCAGCTTCATGCCCTCGCCCGGCTGCTTGACCATCAGCGTCAGCCGCACCGATTCCTCCGGCTGCAGCCGGATCACCATGCGGTTGGGCTGCAGCGTGCTGCCGGCATCGAAGATCGAATGCGGCACCTCGGCGAAGTTGATCACCACCTCGGTCACGCGCTCCTGCATGCGCTTGCCGGTGCGCAGGTAGAACGGCACCTTGTTCCAGCGCCACGTGCCCAGCTCGGCGCGCATCGCGACGAAGGTCTCGGTGCGGCTGTCGGGCGGAATGCCTTGTTCCTGCAGGTAGCCGCGCACCAGCTCGCCGGCGATGGCGCCCGCGGTGTACTGGCCGCGCACGGTATTGCGGCGCACGTCCTCGGGCGACATCGGCCGCAGCGAGCGCAGCACCTTGAGCTTTTCATCGCGCACCGCATCGGAGGTGAGCGATGCCGGCGGCTCCATCGCCAGGATGCTGACCAGCTGCAGCAGGTGGTTCTGCACCATGTCGCGCATGGCGCCGGCCTCGTCGTAGAAGCCGCCGCGCGTGCCCACGCCCACGGTCTCGGCCACGGTGATCTGCACGCTGCGCACGAACGGCGTGCGCCACAGCGGCTCGAAGATCGAATTGCCGAAGCGCAGCGCCATCAGGTTCTGCACCGTTTCCTTGCCCAGGTAGTGGTCGATCCGGTAGGTGCGGTCCTCGCTGAAGTAGCGGCTGACCACCTCGCCGATGCCGATGGCCGAGGCCAGGTCCACGCCCAGCGGTTTTTCCAGCACCAGCCGCGTGTCGTTGGCGATCAGGCCATGGCTGGCAAGGTTGTCGCACGTGGCCGCGAACAAGCCGGGCGGCATCGCCATGTAGTAGATGCGCAGCGCGTCCTGGCGCAGCTGCGCGGCCAGCGCCGGATAGTCCCCGGACTGCGAGGCGTCAACGTGCACGAAATCCAGCCGCTGCAGGAAGGTCTGCCATTTGGCCGGCTCGAGATAGCGCGCTTCGACAAAGGGTTGCGCGCTTTCGTCGGCAAAATTGACAAAGGCCTCGCGGTCCCAGCGGTGCCGGCCCACGCCGATGATGCGGGTGCCGTCGGGCAGGTTGCCGTCGCGGTGGCACATGTATAGCGATGGCAGCAGCTTGCGCGCCGACAGGTCGCCGGCGCCGCCGAAGATGACGAGGTCCAGCGGCCGCGCGTCGGCAGTGCCGGAAGAAGAGGCGGTTCGGGTGGTTTGCATGACGGACTCCTTGCTTGCCGGGGCGGCGTGGGGCGGTATTGGGGCGGTATTGGCCAGCTCAGCGCGTCTCGGTCACCTTGCGCAGGTACTGCGGCTGGTCGGGATTGCGGCCGCGCGCCAGCGCCAGCGCCTGCGCCGCGACATAGAAGCTCTGGATGGCGCAGACCGGATCGAGCAGCGGATGGCCGGCCGGCACCAGCGGCAACTCCAGGGGCAGCTCCGCATCAACCGTGCCAGGAGGCGCCGCCAGCAGCACGCGCGCACCGCGCTTGCGCATCTCGGCGGCCAGCGCCAGCAGCCCGGCCTGTTCCGGTCCGCGCGGCGCGAACACCAGCAGCGGGTAGCCGTCGCCGATGATTTCCATCGGGCCGTGCCGCACTTCGGCGCCGGAGAAAGCCTCGGCCTGGATGCCGGAGGTCTCCTTGAGCTTGAGCGCCGCTTCCTGTGCGATCGCCAGGCCCGCGCCGCGGCCCAGCACGATCATGCGCTCGACGTCGCGCAGCGCGGGCACCAGCGCCGACCAGTCCTGCGCGGCCGCTTGCGCCAGCGCGGCCGGCAAGCCTGCGCAGGCATCGACCAGCTCGCGCTCGCCGCTGCGCGCGGCCTCGAGATGCCCCACCAGCAGCGCCGACATCGACAGCATGGCGATATAGCTCTTGGTCGCGGCCACGCTCTGCTCGGGGCCGGCAAGCAGCGGCAGTTCATGCGCGCACGCCTGCGCCAGCGGCGAATCCGGGGCGTTGACCAGCGCCACGGTGGCGGCGCCGCCGTCGCGCAGCGCCTGCATGGTCTCGACCAGGTCGGGGCTGCGGCCCGACTGCGAGAACGCCACCGCCAGCTGCCCGGCCACGCGCAGCGCGCTGTCGTGCAGCGTCACCGTCGACATCGGCAGCGAAGCCACCGGCACGCCCAGGCGGCGCGTGACCAGCGTGGCGAAGTAGCTGGCGGCATGGTCCGAGCTGCCGCGCGCCACGGTCAGCGCCGCGGGCCAGGCCTGCGCGGCGAGTTGCGCAGCGAGCGCGGCCACGCGCGGCGCCTGCGCCAGCTGCGCAGCCACCACGGCCGGCGCACTCAGCGCCTCTTCAAGCATTCTCGACACAGCATTCTCCTTCGACATAAACGGTGCGCACCGAGAGCGCGCGGTCCAGCACGACCACGTCGGCCCAGCAGCCCTGTGCCAGCAGGCCGCGGTCGGACATGCCCAGGTACTGGGCCGGATACAGCGACACGCGCCGCGACGCATCGGCCAGGTCCAGCCCGATCGAAACGAAGTTGCGCAGCGCCTGGTCCATGGTCAGCACGCTGCCGGCCAGGGTGCCGTCGGCCAGGCGCACGCTGCCGTGGACCTTGTAGACGGTCTGGCTGCCCAGGTGGTACACGCCGTCCGGCATGCCCGCGGCGGCGGTGGCATCAGTCACCGCATACAGCCGCGGGATCGCGCGCAGCGCGGCGCGGATGGCGCCGGGGTGTACGTGCAGCAGGTCGGGGATCAGCTCGGCAAATTCGGCATGGGCCAGCGCTGCCGCCACCATGCCGGGCGCGCGATGCTGCAGCGGGGTCATCGCGTTGAACAGGTGGGTGAAGCCGCTGGCGCCGGCGTCCAGCGCGGCCACCGCGTCTTCATAGGTGCCCAGCGTGTGGCCCAGCTGCACGCGCACGCCGCGCGCGGCCAGCAGGCGGATGATGTCCAGATGTCCCGGCAGTTCGGGCGCCAGCGTCACCACCTTCAGCGGCGCGGCGCCCAGGTACTGCTCCAGTTCTTCGGGCGTGGCAGTGGCCGAGGTATCCGGCTGCGCGCCCAGCTTGCCGGGGTTGATATACGGCCCTTCCAGGTGCACGCCCAGCATGCGCGCCGCGCCGGGCGGGCGCTGCGCGCAGGCCCGGTTCAGCGCCTGCAGTGCGGGCAGCAGCACGTCGCGCGGCGAGGTCATGGTGCTGCCCAGCAGGCTGGTGGTGCCAAAGCGCACATGCGCGCGCAGGATCACCGGCACCGCGGCCTCACCATCCATGAAGTCCTTGCCGCCGCCGCCGTGATTGAGCAGGTCGACAAACCCCGGCAGCACGTACGGGGCATCGTTGTGCTCAGGCGTGGCGGGCACGCCCTCGATGCGCGCGATGCGTCCGTCCGGGCCGGCATGGATCTCTCCGAAGATCCAGCCGGCCGGCGTCAGGATGTTTCCTTTCATGGCAATGCTCTCCAATACATTGGAATCACCGGCCAGCCGCCGTCAGAACAGGTGGATGATGCCGGCATAGGCGCCCTGCTGGTTCGCCCCGGCGCGCGGCATGGTGTCCGGCGACGCCTCCACCGAAAAGGTGGCATTGCGCGAGTTGAACACCGACGCCACCGTGCCATACAGCGAGGTGCGCTTCGACAAGTCATACTTTGCGCCCAGTGTGACAAGCGTGCCATGCCCGCCGCTCTTGTTCAGGGTGGCGTAGTAGACGCCGGACAGCAGCGTCAGCGCCGGCAGCAGGCGGTAGTTGGCGCCGACCCATGCCATCTGGCTGCGCGTGGCGGCGTAGGGGTTCTCCGGCGTGGCCACGGTATCGCCCGAGGACACGGTCAGGTTGTAGCCGGCGAACAGGCGCAGGTCGTTCAGCGCATAGCTGCCGCCGAGCGTGTACTGGCGCGAATTCCCATACAGGTTGTCCATGCGGCCCTGCGCGTCGCGCAGTTCCTCGTAGATGCCGGTCAGGTTCAGGTTACCCTGCGCGTACTTGATGGCCGCGCTCAGCTGCTTGCCGCTGTTGAAGCTGCCCGCCACGCCGTCGCTGCCGGCCTGCGCGCGCACGCTCAGCCCGCCCCACACCGGCGAGTTGTAGGTCACGGCATTGGGGCGCGAGCCCCAGTTGCGGCCATAGACCAGCGTGGCGACCGAACTGGCCTGCAAGCCCATCGGGTCGATCGCGCCGCTCTCGTCGTCGGTCAGGCTCATGGCCCGGCCCAGCAGCAGCGTGCCCCAGTCGTTACTGGCCAGGCCCACCTGCGCGCGGCGGTTGAACAGCGGATCGGAACGCCCGGTGCCGGAGGTGATCATGCCCTCCAGGTTGAAGACCCCGCGCAGGCCGCCGCCAAGATCCTCGGCGCCGCGCATGCCCCAGAAGCTGACGCCGTACTGGTTGCTGCCGAAGCGAAAGGTGTCCACGTCGCCGCCCGGGCGGGCGATGCCGTTGACATAGTCGAGGCCGGCCACGGCGCGGCCGTACAAGGTGATGCCGGTGCCGGCGGACTGGGCGCAGGCGCCCCCGGCCGACGCTGCGAGCAGCGCCGTCAGTGCAATGCGTTTCACGATCAATGACTCCTGGATAGGCAGACGGTATCCACCGGCGCGGCTGTCGTCGCGGCCGTCGTTGTTGTGGCCGATGGGGAAGGTCGACCGCAGCCGCGCACGGCTGCGGCGGCGGGGGTCAGGTGGGCATGGCTTGCAGGGCGCGCTCGAAGGCGGCCGCGTGTCCGTCGGCGGCATGGCCGAAGGCGATGTGGGCGGTGTCATCGCCGATCCACATCAGCTGGCTGCCGGCAAGGTGGTGGGCACGCACCCGGGCGCGCTCGCGCACCACCACGCGCAGCCGCGTCAGTGCCACCACGCCGACCGAGGCGATATTGGCGGCGCCGCCCAGTGCATCGATCCACCAGGCGGGATCGAAGGCGCCGGCAGCCGGCACGGGCGCCTGGGTTGCAGCGGCGGGCGCAGCAGCCACCACGGCCGTGGCCTGCGGCGCCTGCTGCAGCACCGCGCGGATATCACCGGCAACCTGCTCGGCCTGCGGCCCGATCACCACCTGCACCACATTGGGCGGGCGCTTGAGCACGCCGCGCACGCCCAGCGCCTTGAGCCGTGGCTCTGACACCGCGCTGATATCGGCCACATTCAGCCGCAGACGCGTGGTGCAGGCATCGACCACGACCAGGTTGGCGGGGCCGCCCAGCGCTTCGACATACTGTTGCGCCACGCTGCCCGCGGCCGGCTGCGCGCCACCGTCGACGGCCATCACGGGCACCACTTCATCGCGGCCCGGCGTCAGCAAGTTGAAGCGGCGGATGAAGAAGCGGAACAGCCCGTAATAGACCAGCGCATAGGCCAGCCCCAGCGGAATCGCCAGCCAGCCGCGGCTGGACAGCCCGTAGCCCAGCACATAGTCGATCGCGCCCGCCGAGAAGGTGAAGCCCAGCCGGATATCGAGCGCATGGCACAGCGCCATCGACAGCCCGGTCATCAGCGCATGCAGGCCGTACAGCACCGGCGCCAGGAACATGAAGCTGAACTCGATCGGCTCGGTGATGCCGGTCAGGAACGAGGTCAGCGCCATCGAGAACAGCATGCCGCCCACCAGCGCGCGCCGCGCCGGCGGCGTCTCGTGGTACATCGCCAGGCAGGCGGCGGGCAGGCCGAACATCATCACCGGGAAAAAGCCGGTCATGAACAGGCCTGCGCCGGGGTCGCCGGCAAAGTAGCGGTGCAGGTCGCCCGATACCGCCGCCCCCGTGGCCGGATCGGCGTAGCTGCCGAACACGAACCACGCGAGCGTGTTGATCAGGTGGTGCAGCCCGGTCACCAGCAGCAGCCGGTTCAGCAGCCCGAACACAAAGGCGCCGGCCGAACCCGCCGTGGTCAGCCACGCGCCGGCCGCGTTGATGCCGGCCTGCACCGGCGCCCACGCATAGGCCAGCACGATGCCCAGCAGCAGGCAGCACAGGGCGGTGACGATGGGCACGAAGCGCTTGCCGGCGAAGAAGCCCAGATGGGGTGGCAGCGCGACGTTGCGATAGCGGTTGTAGAGCCCGCCCGCCACCGCTCCGGCGACGATGCCGGCCAGCACGCCCATGTCGAGCGACTTGTCGATGGTCTTCATCACCGTGGTTAGCACCAGGTAGCCGATGGTGCCGGCCAGCGCCGCCGCGCCGTTGTTGTCGCGCGCAAAGCCCACCGCCACGCCGATCGCGAACAGCAGGGCCAGGTTGGCAAAGACCGCATTGCCGGCCTCGGCCATCAGCTTGATGTCGAATACGTCGGGCTGGCCCAGGCGCAGCAGCAGGCCGGCCACCGGCAGCACCGCAATCGGCAGCATCAGCGTGGCGCCCAGGCGTTGCACCCTGGGCAGCAGGTCCATCTTCATTGGCGTTCTCCGAATCTGTGCGCGCGTGGCGCGTATTGGGTTGTGGTCGACCGGCGCTTATGCCGGCCAGTAGCGGCGGCACGCGTCGCGCACCGCTGCGGCTGACGGCAGCCGCAGCAGTTCGCCTGCGCGCTGCCGGCAATCGGCATGCGAGAGCGCGCGCACGCGCGCCTTGACGCCCGGCACCAGCCCGGCGTCGACGGAAAGCTCGGTCACGCCCAGCCCGACCAGCACCGGCACGGCCAGCGGGTCGCCCGCCAGCGCGCCGCACACGCCTACCCAGCGCCCGTGGCGCGCGGCGCCCTCGGTGGTGGCGGCGATCATGCGCAGCACCGCGGGATGCAGGCCATCCATGCGCGCCGCCAGTTCCGGCTGGCAGCGGTCCATGGCCAGGGTGTACTGGGTCAGGTCGTTGGTGCCGATCGAGAAGAAATCGGCGTGCTCCGCCAGCTGGTCGGCCAGCAGCGCGGCGGACGGGACTTCGATCATCACGCCGACCTCGATCTCGGGATCGGCGCCGGCTTCGGCCGCCAGCGCACGGATGCGTTCGCGCCAGGCCAGCAGTTCGCCGACCTCGCTGACCATCGGCAGCAGGATGCGCAGCGGCGCGCTCGCGCGCACGGCCAGCAGGCCGCGCAGCTGGTCGTCCAGCAGTTGCGGGCGCACCTGTGCCAGGCGCACGCCGCGCAGGCCCAGGGCGGGGTTGTCTTCGGCAGGCAGGTGCAGCCAGGCGGCGTCCTTGTCGGCGCCGATATCAAGCGTGCGCACGATCGCGCTGCGGCCCTGCAGGGCATCGGCAATCGCCTGGCAACTGGCGGTATGGTCCGCCGCCGCGGGGGCTGCGTCGCCGTGCAGGAACAGCAGTTCGGTGCGCAGCAAGCCGACCGCATCGGCACCATGCGCCACGGCATTGCGGGCGTCGTCGAGGCTGCCGATATTCGCGGCCACCTCGACAGGCACGCCGTCGCGGGTACTGGCGGCGGCGTGCGCGGCGCGCAGGTCGGCCTCGTGCTGCTGCGTGCGCAGCCTGACGGCGCTGGCGGCGGCGGCCAGCAAATGCGCATCGGGGCAGGCGTGCAGGCGGGCGCTGTCGCCGTCGGCGATGACCGGCGTGCCGTCCTGCAGGCGCTCCAGCGCGCTGCCCAGCGCCACCAGGCAAGGGATGCCGAGCTGGCGCGCGATGATGGCCGCGTGCGAGGTCGGGCCGCCGCGCGCCATCACCAGTGCGGCAACCCGGGTGCGGTCCAGTCCGGTCAGGTCGGAGGGCGTGAATTCCCCGGCGGCCAGCACGATGACATCGCCGTCGGCGGCCGGTGCGGGCAGCTGGACCGGGACACTGCCCGCCGGGGCCAGCGCACGCAGCACGCGCTTGCCCAGATCCAGCAGGTCGGCGGCACGTTCGGCCATGCGGCGGTCGGCCATCGCGGAAAGCATGGCGGCTTCGGCCCGGGTGGCCTCGCGCCAGGCAAAGCCCGCGCTCTTGCCGGCGGCGATCATGGTCTCGGCCGCGGCCTGCAGGGCCGGGTCTTCCAGCAGCGCGCGATGCATGGCGAAGATGCCGGCCTCGGCGCCGGCGCGGCGCGCGGCGGCGGCTTCGCTCTCATGGGCCAACTGGGCGTCGATGGCCGCCAGCGCGGCGCGCAGGGTCTCGCGCTCGGCAGCAATGCCCTGGCCGGCCTCGGCCGGCTCCGGCGTGGTCTCGCGCCACCAGTGCAGCGTGCCGATCGCGATGCCGGGGGCGGCGGCCACGCCGGGGATGCCACCCGCCGGCAGGTCGGCGCCCGGGCCGGGCTGCGCCACCGATGCGGCCACCGTGGGTACGGGTTCTTCTTCGCCCACGCCGGCGCGTTGCAGTTCGTACGCGACCGCATCGAGCGCGGCGCCGGCATCGCGCCCGGTCGCGACCAGCTCGACCGTGGCGCCCTCGCCGGCGGCCAGGCCCAGCAGCGCCACCAGGCTGGCCAGGCTCGCCTGCCGGCCGCCGTAGTGCAATGCGACGGTGGCGTCCAGGCCGCGCGCGGCTTCGCGCGCCCGTGCCGCGGGCCGGGCGTGCAGGCCGCCCGGGCAGGCCAGCGTGACCGAGCGCCGCTGTTCGGCCGCGGTCGCGTGGTCTTCCCGCGCAGGCGCCGCAGCATTCGCGGCACGCACCTGCAGCAGCACCGTGCGGCCTGCCTCGGCCTGCGCCGCGTCGGTCCTGGCGGCGACCGTGAAGGCATCGCCATTGGCGATCGCCATCACCGTCACCAGGCTCGGCGCCTGCTGCGCGACGCGGTCGACATCGAAACGGATCAGCGCATCGCCCTGGCGCACGGCAGCGCCCTGCGCCACGCAAGGCGCAAAGCCTTCGCCGCGCAGCGACACCGTATCGATGCCGACATGCAGCAGCACCTGCGCCCCGCACGGGGCCTGCAGCGTCAGGGCGTGGCCGGTAGCAGCCAGGTGGACGATGGTGCCGTCGCAAGGCGCCACGAGCGTGTCGCTCAGGGGGTCGATGGCCAGGCCGTCGCCGAACATGCCGTCGGCAAAAACCGGGTCCGGCACCGCCGCGAGGGGAAGCAGCACTCCGCTCACCGGAGCCCGCAGCAACAGGGTTTCGCTCGTCTCAGCCATCTTGCTTCCAGAAATCGCGGCAGCCGGCGCGGGAATGCGGCGGCGCCAGGGTCAGGGGAAAGATAGACGGCCACCGACAATAAAAATACCAGTGAAAACCACTACAACGTTATTGTATCTAAGTGGCATCTTTATTGAGGTGAGGCAAAGCAGCGCTTGCACGGCCCGCACATTTGGCAGATTCATCACACAATCCTTGAAGACAGCCAGGATTTCCCTCAACCCCGGCAGCGCTTTCCGCCAGCATAATCAGTGAAACCTTTTTAATACCAATTGACGACAAGCGAGGCTGTGGCGCCTTCATCACCCAGGCGGCGCAAGTCCATCCACATCGACTTGACATGTCCTAAAGTGGTATCATCATCCCCCACATTCTGGTACCTACGAGGATTCGCAATGGATCAACGGCTGCAGGCCCTCAAGCCAGACGAAGCGGAGGCGACGCCGATCTACCTGCAAGTGGCGCGCAGGCTGGCTGCGGCCATCCAGGCCGGCCAATGGCGGGTGGGCGACGCGCTGCCGTCCGAGCGCACGCTGGTGGATTCACTGGGGATTTCACGCGTCACGGCCCGGCGCGCGCTGCAGATGCTGGCAGAGGAAGGCGCGATCACGCGCAGCCGCGGCGCGGGCACCTTTATCGCGCCGCGCCCTGAGCAGAAAGCGGCGCGGCTGGACAACTTCAGCGAGCTGGCGCGCCGGCGCGGCATGACGCCGGCCAGCGAGCTGGTGGCGTTCGAACGCCGCCGCGCCACGACGCAGGAGGCCGCGGCGCTGGCACTGCCGGAAGGCGAAGAGATCGTCAGGCTGACCCGGCTGCGCAAGGCCGACGGCCAGACCTTCTGGATGGACGTGACCACGCTGGCGCTGGCGGTTCTGCCGGACGCCAGCGCCATCGGCGAATCACTCTATGCCTACCTGGAGCGGATCGGCCAGCCAGTGCTGCGCGTGACCGAGAAGCTGCGCGCGATCGTCGCCAGCGAGGAACTGGCCACGCGCCTGAATATCGCGCCGGGGGAGCCGCTGCTGCATATCCTGCGCACCGGCTATACCCATGGCGACAAGCCGGTCGAACTGACCGACGCCTACTGCCTGAACGACTTCTACGAGCTCAAGCAGTAGCGGCCGGCCACAGGCGGCTCGACCGGGGATGGGGTCGGGTCTTCCTCTGGCGGCAACGGCAAGTTCGGAGGCACGCCCGGCGGCGCGGGCTCTTCGTCCGGGGGCACGGTATGGCGCGGCTGCAAGCGCGCACCGGCGTAGGGGTTCAGCGAGGCGGGCATGCGGAGTCTCCGTGACCGGGGTACCTCCTCATTGAAGCAAACCCGGCCAGTGCGCGCCAGTGTTGATCGAGGCCCCGTTCAGGCGTGCTGCCGGCGCACGAAGAACAGCGCCGCGCCCACCGCCATCAGCACGCTGCCGAAAAATCGGTTCTGCCAGCGCACCGCGCGCGCATTGCGGAACAGCCCCTGCATACGCGAAGCCAGCAGCGCATAGCCATGCATCACCACCAGGTCCACGCAGCACATGGTGGCCGCCAGGATCGCCAGCTGCAGCGCCAGCGGCCGGTTGGGATCGATGAACTGCGGCAGCACCGCGACCATGAAGATGATGCCCTTGGGGTTGGTCACATTGGTCAGCAGGCCGGCGGCAAAGCGCCGGCGCCGGCTCATCACCGCCACGCGCGCGGGGGCGGCGCTGCCACCCTGGTCCGCCCCGCTCTCCACCTGCGCGCGCCATTGCTGCACGCCGAGGTAGATCAGGTACAGCGCGCCAATCGTCTTGACCACCATGAAGGCCTGCTCCGAGGCCAGCAGCAGCGCGCCCAGGCCGCCGCCCGCCACCAGCAGCACGATCACCAGCCCGGCCTGCAGGCCGAAGATGGTGGTAGTGGTCCTGCGCAGCCCGTACGAGAGCCCATGGCTCATCGACAGCACCGCGCCCGACCCTGGCGACACGGCGATCACCCAGCACGCGGCGAAATAAGCCAACCAGACTTCCCAACGCATTCCAACTCTCCTTTGACGACTACCATGCCGGGGCCACGATCCCGCAGCCACGGCACAAACAATGTTTCCTGCGGCGCGGCGCGTCAGAACGGGTGGAAGCCGCCCAGGAACTGCTCCACCTGCTCGGCCTGGCGCGCGTCGCGCGCGGCATCGCCCGATTCCAGCACCACCGCCTGGTACGCGCGCGTACCCACGGCCACCAGGCGCGCCGTCAGCCGGCGCGGCGACTGGTCCTGCGGCGACACCCCGCTCGCCTGCACTTCCACGCCGGCAAGCGGGCGGCCCGGACGGTCTGCACTCATCACGGTGACGGGCCGCGCGCGCGGCTCGCCCGAGGGCGTGCCAAGGTTGGCCAGCAGGCCGGCCTGCATCGCCGCGAGCGCCTCGCGCCGCAGCGCTTCGTCATCGGCGGGCAGCGTCACCACGCCCACGGCGAACAGCGTGTCGTCGACGCGCGCGGCTTCCATCGTCATCGGCAGCTTGCGCCCGGCAATGGTCACATCGCGCGCGGCGCTGGTGGGCTTGCCCGGATAGAGCGCGGCATAGGCGCCCTCGCCGGACTGGATGGTGCGCCAGTCATAGCGCGGAGAACAGGCGCACAGGGCAAATGCCAGCACAGCGGCACAGCACAGCAGCGGCCGGCGGACAGCGGCAGGAAAGCTCGGCGGGGGCGGCACAAGACGCATCGGGAATCCATGGGGGGACGGCGCGGACAGGCTGCGGGCGGCGCTGGCGGGCGCCATCGCCTGCGGGCGGAAACCGGTATTATCCCGAAAGCGGCGCGCCAGTGCTTGCCGCGCCGCTCCCGCTGCCCCACTGCCCCGGTTTCCACCATGCCTGCCGCCCGCATCGCCCGCCACGCCTTTGCCATCACCAGCTTGCGTTGGGTGGCCGCGAGCGCGTTGCTGGCAGCCGCGACCGGCATGCCCGCCGCCGCCAGCCCCGCCCACCTGCCGCCGGCCACCGACCTGGGCGCCCACGGCACCGAGGCCGCGCGCCGCGGCGAGCCGCTGGTGGTGCTGGTGTCGATGCCGGGCTGCAGCTATTGCGATGCCGTGCGCCGCAACTACCTGGGCCCGCAGGCCGCCGCCGGCGAAATTGCCGTGCGCGAGCTCGACATGACCGCCGACACCCCGCTGCGCGATGCCGACGGCAGCCTGACCACCGCGCGCGCGTGGGCCCGCGCGCACCAGGTGCGGGTGGCGCCCACGGTGCTGTTCCTGGACCGCCAGGGCCGCGCCGCCGCCGGCCCGCTGCGCGGCATGCAGCCGGATTTCTACGGCGCCTACCTGGAACAGGCGCTGGACCAGGCACGCGCCGCCATCGCCACCCGGCGCTGAACCGGTTGGGGCGCTTGCGGCAGATTGCCGCAGCCCGGCCCCGCGCAGCGCGCGAACGCCCGCGGCATTAGAATGTCCCATTGCTGACCGAACCTGCCTGACCCGGATTCCATGACCACTGCTGCTCCTGCCACCAAAACCTCCCGCAAGCCCTGGCCCATCGTCGTGGCCGTGGTCGTGCTCGCGCTGCTGGGCTGGTTCGGCTACCGCGCGCTGTCGCCGGCCAATACGGCCCCGGCGGCCACCTTCACGCTGCTGTCGGGCGAGAAGGTCAGCACCGCCGACCTCAAGGGCAAGGTCTACATGATCAATTTCTGGGCCACCAGCTGCGCCACCTGCGTCAAGGAAATGCCGGACATGGTCCGCACCTATGAGCAGTTCAAGGGCAAGGGGCTGGAATTCGTCGCCGTGGCGATGAACTACGACCCGCCCATGTATGTGATGAACTACGCCAAGACGCGCGGCCTGCCGTTCAAGGTGGCGATGGATTCCGACGGCACCGCGGCCAAGGCCTTCGGCAATGTGCAGCTGACGCCGACCACCTTCGTGGTCGACAAGGACGGCCGCATCCTGAAGCGCTATGTGGGCGAGCCCGAGTGGGATGCGCTGCACAAGCTGCTGGATGGCGCGCTGGCAAAGTCCGCGTAACGTTCCCGGCGGCAACCGCAGCAAAAAGGTGCTCATCGAGCACCTTTTTTTGTTTTTACGCATGATCGCCAGGGCAGCAGGTTGCGCGACATCCCTGTATGGATATACAGTTGGCGCCAGCCTTTTCTGAGCCATCCCCGAGCCCCGCCTGTGACTTTGGACCTAGCCCCCGCCACCGACCTCGCGGCCCCTGAAGCCGATGACGTCCCCGCCTACCTGTCCCGGCTCAACCCGGAGCAGCGCGCCGCGGTGGAACACGGCAGCGACGCGCCGCTGCTGATCATCGCCGGCGCCGGCTCGGGCAAGACCAATACGCTGGCGCACCGGGTCGCGCACCTGGTGCTGGCCGGCGCCGATCCGCGCCGCATCCTGCTGCTGACGTTCTCGCGCCGCGCCGCGGCCGAGATGGGACGGCGCGTCGAGCGCATCGTCGACCAGGCACTCGGCACCCAGACCGGCGCGGGGCGCGCGGCGCTGCAGTGGTCCGGCACCTTCCACGCCATCGGCGCGCGCCTGCTGCGCGAATACGCCGAGACCCTGGGCCTGTCGCCTGCCTTCACCATCAGCGACCGCGGCGATGCCGCCGACCTGATGCACGTGGTGCGCCACGACCTGGGCCTGTCCGAGACCGCCAGCCGCTTCCCGAAGAAGGAAACCTGCCTGGCGATCTACTCGCGCGTGGTCAATACCCAGGCGCCGCTGGAAGACGTGCTCAAGCAGCAGTTCCCGCGCTACGCGATGTGGGCCGATGCGCTGCGCACCCTGTTCGCCGGCTATGTCGAGGCCAAGCAGAGGCAGCATGTGCTGGACTATGACGACCTGCTGCTGTACTGGGCGCAGGCCATGGCCGAGCCCACCATCGCGCAGGACATGGGCGCGCGCTTCGACCACGTGCTGGTCGACGAATACCAGGACACCAATGCGCTGCAGGCGTCGATCCTGCTGGCCATGCGGCCGGACGGCCGCGGCCTGACCGTGGTGGGCGACGACGCGCAGTCGATCTACGCTTTCCGCGGCGCCACCGTGCGCAATATCCTGGACTTCCCGGCTCGGTTCACGCCGGCCGCGCAGCAGGTCACGCTGTCGCAGAACTACCGCTCGACGCAGCCGATCCTGCAGGCCGCCAACGCCGTGATCGGGCTGGCGGCCGAGCGCTATACCAAGGACCTGTGGTCCGAGCGCGCCTCGGCCGAAAAGCCCGGCGTGATCGTGGTCAACGATGAGGCCGACCAGGCCCGCTACGTGGTCGAGCAGGTGCTGGCGCGGCGCGAGGCGGGCCTGACGCTGATGGCACAGGCGGTGCTGTTCCGCGCCGCCGACCACAGCGCGCAGGTAGAGATCGAGCTGGCCCGGCGCAATATCCCGTTCGTGAAGTTCGGCGGGCTGAAATTCCTGGAATCGACCCACGTCAAGGACGTGCTGGCGGTGGTGCGCTGGCTGGAAAACCCGCGCGACCGCATGGCGGGCTTCCGCACGCTGCAGCTGCTGCCCGGCATCGGCCCCAAGACCGCGGCGCGCGTGCTCGATGCGATGGCGCTGGCCACCGAGCCCTTGTTCTCGCTGGAGGAATTCGAGCCGCCGCCGGCCGCCGCACCCGCCTGGGCCGACCTGCTGGCACTGGCGCGCGCGCTGATGGCGCCCACCTCGCCGTGGCCGTCGGAATTCGAGCAGGTGCTGGCCTGGTACGCGCCGCACCTGGAGCGCCTGCACGACGACGCCGCCGCGCGCCAGGCCGACCTGCAGCAGCTGGAGCGCATCGCCGCCACCTACGGCGCGCGCGAGCGCTTCCTGACCGAGCTGACGCTGGACCCGCCCAGCGCCTCCAGCGATGAATCCGGCGTGCCCTCGCGCGACGAGGACTACCTGATCCTGTCGACCATCCATTCGGCCAAGGGGCAGGAGTGGAAGGCAGTGTATGTGTTGAACGCCGTGGACGGGTGCATGCCGAGCGATCTGGCGACGGGCACGACCGAGGAGATCGAGGAAGAGCGGCGCCTGCTGTATGTGGCGATGACGCGGGCCAAGGACCATCTGGACGTCATCGTGCCGCAGCGGTTCTACGTGCACCAGCAGGTGGGATTTGGCGACCGGCATGTGTATGCGTCGCGTACGCGATTCATCCCGAATCGCGTGATGCCGAATTTCCACAGCCGGTCATGGCCGCCGCCGCCGATGCCTGGCGAAGGGTCAGTGAAACCGGCGTTGGCGCCGGTGGACCTGGCCAGCCGGATGCGGAATATGTGGCGGTGAGGGTCAGATTTCTCTCGCCGTGCTCCCCTCTCCCGCGCGCGGGAGAGGGGAGAAAACAAGCGGCCGGCCAACGCCACAGCCGCTCGTTGATCCGGCCTTACCCCACCCGCTCCAACAACAACCCCTTCAGATACTCCCCTTCCGGGAAGGCTGCCAGCATCGGGTGATCGGTGCCAGCCGACAGCCTGCGCAGGATGCGCGCATCCGCCCGCGCATCGGTCACCGCGCCTGCCACGATCTTCTGGAAGAGTTCCATGCTGATCGCGCCCGAGCACGAATACGTGAACAGCAGACCACCCGGCCGCAGCAGCTGCGTGCCGACCAGGTTGATCTCCTTGTACGCACGCGCGGCACGGTCGATATGCTGCGCCGACGGCGCGAACTTGGGCGGGTCCAGCACGATCAGGTCGAACTGACGCCCTTCGGCGCGGAATTCGCGCAGCGTCTTGAACACGTCGGCGTCTAGCCACGCCGCGCGCTCCGGGTCGAAGCCGTTCAGCGTCACGTTGCCCGCCGCGATCTTTAGCGCCTCGCCCGACGAATCGATCGACGTCACCGCTTTCGCGCCGCCGCGCAGCGCGGCCAGCGAGAAGCCGCCGGTATAGCAGAAGCAGTTCAGCACCTCGCGCCCGGCGGCCAGGTCGCCCACCAGCTTGCGGTTGTCGCGCTGGTCGACATAGAAGCCGGTCTTGTGGCCATTGCGCACGTCGACGTAGTAGCGCACGCCGTGTTCTGTGACCGACAGCGCCGGATCCGGCTCGGCGCCGGCCAGCACGCCCGTCACCAGCTCCAGGCCTTCGCGCTGGCGCACGGCGGCGTCGGAACGCTCATAGACGTTGGGGCAGCCGGTTTCCTTGACCAGTGCCTGCACGATCGCGGTCTTCCAGTGTTCCACCCCGGCCGAATTGAACTGGCACACCAGCTGGCCCTTATCACCGTTGCCGTAGTAATCGACGATCAGGCCGGGCAGCCGGTCGGATTCGCCGAAGATCAGCCGCACTGCGTCGCTGTCCTTCACCCACTGGCGCCGGTAGGCAATGGCCGCGGCCACGCGGCGCTTGAACAGGGCGTGGTCGACCGGCTCGTTTTCATCGAAGGTCCACGCGCGCGCGCGGATCTGTGACTCGGGGCTGTAGGCGGCCTTGGCCAGGAAGCGGCCGTCGGCGGCGCGCACGATCACGGTCGCGCCCGGCTCGCAGCGCCCTTCGGTCGTGGCAATGCCGGTGGCGTAGATCCACGGGTGGCGGCGCAGCAGGGATTTTTCCTTGCCGGGTTTCAGGGTGATGGTGTTCATGTCGATCAGGGAGAATGCATGCCGCTGCGGAAACACTTCCCACGCAGCGGTCGGGCTCCCCTCTCCCGCACGGCGGGAGAGGGGTTGGGGGAGAGGGCGGGAGCGTCAACGTAGTGGCGCGTGTCGGTATGCCAGCGCCTGCCCTCACCCCCGGCCCCTCTCCCGCGCGCGGGAGAGGGGAGAAAACAATGCGGGAAAGCCGCCTTAGAGGACGACCTTCACCATCGGATGCGAAGTCAGCGCCCGATACAAATCATCGAGCTGCTCGCGGCTGGTGACCCACACCGTCACGGTCAGGCCCAGGTAGTTGCCACCGCTGGAGGGACGCATTTCCATCTTGCCGGCGTGGAAGTCGGGATCGAACTCCTGCACCAGCGTGACGATGGCCTCGGCAAAGCCGTCCTGCATCGCACCAATCACCTTGATGGGAAAGTGGCTGGGGTATTCGATCAGCGACTGCTCCGGCGGGATGTCGCCCGGCTTGTAGCTGCCTTGGTTGTCGGTTGTCATGTCGGATTCTCCGGCACGAAACCGGCGCGCCGCATGGCGCGCCGGCTTACGCGCATTCAGGTCACTTGCGCTTGAACCACAGGCGGATGGTGTCCCACAGGCGGCCGAAGAAGCCGGCCTCGGGCACTTCTTCCAGCGCCACCACCGGGAACTCCGCCACCTTGTTGGTGCCGTCCATCAGCTTGACCATGCCCACCTGCTGGCCTGCCGAGATCGGCGCGATCAGCAGTTCCTGGCGCTCCAGCACCGGCTTGAGGCGTCCGCCGGTGCCCTTGGGCACGGTGACGAAGGTCTCGTTCTGCACGCCGATCTTGACCGTGCCGCTCTTGCCCTTGTAGATGTCCGGCGTGGCCAGCACCTGGCCCTTGTCGTACAGGCGCAGCGTGTCGAAGAACTGGAAGCCGTAGTTGAGGATCTTCAGGCTTTCCTGGGTGCGCACCTGTTCGGTGGTGGTGCCGATCACGATCGAGATCAGGCGGCGCGAGCCGTCCGGGACGTTGGCCAGCGGCCGCTTGGCCGACGAGATCAGGCAGTAGCCGGCAGACTTGGTGTGGCCGGTCTTGACGCCGTCCACGGTCGGGTCGATGTACAGCAGGCGGTTGCGGTTGGGCTGCCTGATCTTGTTATAGGTGAACTCCTTCTGCGAGTACATGGCGTAGTACTCGGGGAAGTCCTTGATCAGGCGCGTGGTCAGCGTGGCCAGGTCGACCGCGGTGGTGTAGTGGTTCGGGTCGGGAATGCCGTCGGTGTTGGTGAAGTGGGTGTTCTTCATGCCCATGCGCTGGGCCTCGCGGTTCATCATCGCGACGAAGCCCTCTTCCGAGCCACCCACGGCTTCGGCCAGCGCCAGCGCGGCGTCGTTGCCCGACTGCACGATCAGGCCCAGCAGCAGGTCCTGCACGGTGACCGGCTTGTTGGGCTCGATGAACATGCGCGACTCGTCGCTTTTGACCTTGAGCACCACGCTGGTCGGCACCACCGCCTGGTCCAGCGTCAGGCGCTTTTCCTTGAGTGCCTCGAACGCCAGGTAGGCGGTCATCAGCTTGGTCAGCGAGGCCGGCTCGATGCGCGCGTCGGCATTCTGCGACGCCAGGGCCTGGCCGCTGGTCACGTCATACAGCATCCACGACTTGGCTGCGACTTGCGGCATCGGCACACCCTGCGCCAGGACGGCGGCAGGCGCGGCCGCCAGCACGATGGCGGCGGCAATGGCAGCGGGAGCAAAAGCGGACGAAAGGCGTGTCGTGGCTCTATTCAGCATGTTTCTGTTTTCCGACAATAAGAAGGTGGCGCGGGGATGGTCCGGGTGGCGGCGTGCCGGCCTCACCGGTCCCACGCATTGACGACGAGCTGCTTGATCAGATGCAGCTTGCGGTGAAAGAAATGGTCGGCGCCGGGGATCACGATCACCGGCAGCTCCTGCGGGCGGGCCCAGTCGAACACGCTGGCCAGCGGCACGGTGTCGTCCTGTTCGCCATGGATCACGATGGTGTCGGCCGGCACCTCGGCCACCTGCCAGCGGCTGGCGGCGGTGCCCACCAGCACCAGGCGCTGCGCGGGCGTGCCGGCCTCGGCCAGGCGGCGCGCCACGTGGGTGGTGACGAAGCTGCCGAACGAGAACCCGCCCATGGCCAGCGGCAGCGTTGCGGCCTGTGCCGACCACGCGCTCTGCTGGCGCATCCAGGCCACCACGGCCAGCAGGTCGTCCTGCTCGGCGATGCCGTTGTCATGCTCGCCGGCGCTGCCGCCGACGCCGCGGAAGTTGGGGCGCACCGTGGCATAGCCCAGTTGCACGAAGCTGCGCGCCAGCGTCTGCGCGACCTTGTTGTCCTTGGTGCCGCCGAACAGCGGATGCGGATGCGCTACCAGCGCCAGGCCGCGCGGCTCACCTTGCGGCAGGTCTACCGAGAGATCGATCGCACCGGCGGGACCGGCGATGGAAAGTACCTGGGTATGCGCGTTCATGATGGCGGTCAGGATGGCGGTGAAGCCAGCGCCCGGCGGGAAGCCCGGGCAAAAATGAAAAAACCGTCCGGCTGGCGGGCGGCGGGGCAATACAGCAAAGCGGCAAAACAGGGAAGCAACAAGCCGGCATGCGCCGGCTTCGGTTGGTTCAGCGGTCCACCATCAGCCGTTCGACAGGCTTGCCCTTCATCAGGTGGCTGTCGATGATTTCATCGATGTCGTGCTCGTCGACAAAGGTGTACCAGATGGCCTCGGGGTAGACCACCAGCACCGGGCCGAGTTCACAACGGTTCAGGCAGCCTGCCTTGTTGATGCGCACCCGGCCTTCGCCGCCGGCGATGCCCAGTTCCTTGCAACGCTTCTTGGCGTACTCCTGCATCGCCTGGGCGTTGTGGTTGGCGCAGCAGTTCTCGCCGGCCTCGCGCTGGTTCAGGCAGAAGAAGACGTGGTGCTGGTAGTAGCTGCTCATGCGTACGGTGTGAGAAGGCGGCCCCGGACGGCGGCACGGCCCGGACGGCATTGAACGGAAGCTCGGAATTATACGGTGTCGCGGCGGCATGGCCGCGATGGCGGCGCCCTGGCACGGCGGCCGAAGTTGCCGCCGGCCCCCATCGGGTGGCGCTTCGCGCACCTGCGATACATCCGGCATTCCGAAACCCCGGAGTCGCGCCGTCCGGATTTCCGGAATCCCGGAAGTCGCGCGCCCCTGCCTGGCCGGCGTTTCCTTGTGAATCAACCAGTTAGCAATGCCGGTTTGACTGGCACGGCGGTTGCGAATTCCCGTCCCTGAACGCGCCGCAACCGTGACGGCGCGCGGCCCGCGCGATAGCGCCCGGGTACGGTCAACACCGAGGACGACATCATGAGAAAACCCTTCTACAAGATCCTGTACGTGCAGGTCCTGTTCGCCATCTGCGTCGGCATCCTGCTCGGCCACTACTGGCCCGACACCGGCGTGGCCATGAAGCCGCTCGGCGATGGCTTTATCAAGCTGATCAAGATGATCATCGGCCCGATCATCTTCTGCACCGTGGTGACCGGCATCGCCGGCATGAGCGACATGAAGAAGGTCGGCCGCGTCGGCGGCAAGGCGCTGCTGTACTTCGAGGTGGTGTCGACCTTCGCATTGCTGATCGGGCTGGGCGCCGCGCACCTGCTCAAGCCGGGCGTGGGCTTCAACATCGACCCGGCCACGCTGGACACCAAGGCGATCGCCCAGTACGTGTCCAAGGCGCACGGCCAGAGCACGATCGAGTTCCTGATGCACATCATCCCGGACACGGTCTTCAGCGCCTTCGCCAACGGCGACATCCTGCAGATCCTGCTGGTGTCGCTGTTCTTCGGCGCCGCGCTGGCCGTGCTCGGCGAGCGCGCGCGCATCGTGGTGCAGCTGATCGAGCAGGTCTCCAAGGTGTTCTTCCACATCGTCCACGTGATCACCAAGGTGGCCCCGATCGGCGCCTTCGGCGCGATGGCGTTCACCATCGGCAAGTACGGCCTGGGCTCGCTGGTGCCGCTGCTCAAGCTGATCGGCACCTTCTACTTCACCGCCATCATCTTCGTGCTGGTGGTGCTGGGCACGATCGCACGCATGACCGGCTTCAGCATCGTGCGCTTTATCTCGTACATCAAGGAAGAGCTGCTGATCGTGCTGGGCACCAGCTCGTCGGAAGCGGCGCTGCCGCACATGATGGAGAAGCTGGAAAAGCTCGGCTGCTCGCGCTCGGTGGTGGGACTGGTGGTGCCCACCGGCTATTCGTTCAACCTGGATGGCACCAACATCTACATGACGATGGCGGTGATCTTCATCGCGCAGGCCACCGGCATCGAACTGACGCTGATGCAGCAGCTGACCATCCTGGCGGTGGCGATGATCACCTCCAAGGGCGCCAGCGGCGTGACCGGCTCGGGCTTCATCACGCTGGCCGCGACGCTGGCGGTGGTGCCGACCATCCCGGTGGCGGGCATGGTGCTGATCCTCGGCATCGACCGCTTCATGAGCGAGTGCCGCGCGCTGACCAACATCATCGGCAACGGCGTGGCCACGGTGGTGGTCTCTGCGTGGGAGCGCGAGCTTGACCGCAAGCGCCTGGCCAGCGTGCTGAACGGCGGCAGCGGCGATGTGGCGGATCTTGCCGACGTGGGCCAGGGCGTCCGCTGAGGGCGCCACCACCGCTGCGCGGACGGCTGCCCCGGCCGCCCGCCAGCGGGTATCATCGGCGCGACAGCCCCCGCGCGCGCCGATGACCCACTCAGACGATTTTCTCGCCGTGCATGACCCCGCCGCCACCCGTCCGGCCCACGCGCCGGACGCCGGCAGCGGGCGGTGGTGGGGCTTTGCCGTGGCGCTGGCCGCCGGTCTCCTGCTGCTGTGCGTGCTGACCTGGCTGGTCTCGGTCCAGCGCGGCCTGGCCAGCCTGCAGCAAAGCACGGCCACGCGCGCCGACCGCTACGCCGCCACGCTGGAAAGCACCCTCGACCGCTACGAATTCCTGCCCGCGCTGGTCTCGCTGCACCCCTTCGTGCGCGGGCTGCTGGACTCCCCCAACGACCCGCAACGCGTGGCCGCCGCCAACCAGTACCTGGCGGAGGTCAACCGCCGCGCGCATGCCTCGGCCACTTATGTGATCGCCGCCAACGGCATTGCGCTGGCGGCCAGCAACCACGGCCAGCCCGGCAGCTTTGTCGGCACCGACTACCGCTTCCGCCCCTACTTCCAGACCGCCGCGGGCGGCAAGATGGGGCGCTTCTATGCCATCGGCATCACCAGCGACGAGCCCGGCTACTACCTCGCGCAGCCGGTCGAGTCCGGCGGCAAGGTCATCGGCGTGACCGTCGTCAAGCTCAACCTGGAGTGGTTCCAGCGCGCCGGCAGCGGCGCCGAGCCGCTGATGGTCAGCGACGACCATGGCGTGATCTTCCTGTCGTCGGTATCGGCCTGGCAGTACCGCACCCTGCGCCCGCTGCCGCCGGCGCTGCAGGCCGACATGGAAAAGACCCGCCAGTACCACGGCCGCGCGGTGACGCCGCTGCCGCTGGAGCCGCTGACCTCGCCGGTCACGCGCTGGCTGGCGGGCACCACGCTGGCCGACGGCGCGCGGCTGGTGCGCGTGCGCGACGAATCGCCCGCCAGCAAGACCACCTTTGCCCCGGACGGCGCCGAACGCGCCGTCCGCTACCTGGAACTGGACCGCACGGTCGGCCCGGCTGGCTGGACCATGCAGGTGATGGCGCCGCTGGAGCCGGTGCTGGCCAATGCGCGCAACGCCACCGTGGCGGCGGCGCTTGCCTATGCCTGCATCTGCCTGCTGCTGGTCAACTGGCGCCAGCGCCGCCAGCGCGCGCGCGACATGCAGTACAGCCGCCGCCTGCTGGAGGCCGCCTACGACCAGCTGGAGCGCCGCGTCGAGGCCCGCACCGCCGACCTGATGGCGATCAATGAAAAGCTGGAAGACGAAGTGGCCGAGCGTACCCGTGCTGAAAGCGAGCTGCGCGCGGCCCAGGACGAACTGGTGCAGGCCAGCAAGCTGGCCGCGCTGGGGCAGATGGCGGCCGGCATCACGCATGAGCTGAACCAGCCGCTGGCGGCGCTGCGCACGTTCTCGGACAACACTCGCGTGCTGCTGGAGCGCGGCCAGCTGGCCGCGGCCGAAGGCAACCTGACCGCCATTGCCGACCTGACCGAGCGCATGGGCAAGATCACCGGCCAACTCAAGCTGTTCGCCGGCAAGGCGCGCCCGGTGCACCGGCCGGTCGCGCTGCGCGCCGCGGTCGATCACGTGCTGGCGCTGCTGGCACCGCGCCTTGGCGCGGTCACCGTCAACGTCACCGGCCTGGACGCCCTGCCCGGGCTGGCCGTGCGCGCCGACGAGCTGAAGCTGGAGCAAGTGCTGCTGAACCTGCTCGGCAATGCGCTCGATGCGATTGCTGCGGCCGCGCCGACGCAGGGACAGATCGATCTCGACATGCAGGCAGAGGATCACGCCGTCACCATCGTCGTGCGCGACAACGGCACCGGCATCGCGCCGCAAGCGCTGCCGCGCCTGTTCGAACCCTTCTTCACCACCAAGGAAACCGGGCAGGGCCTGGGGCTGGGGCTGGCAATCTCGTCGTCGATCGTGCGCGAGTTCGGCGGCCAGCTGAGCGTGGCCAACCTGCCCGGCGGCGGCGCGCAGTTCACGCTGGTGCTGGCGCGCGCGCCCGCCATCGATCCGGCGCCATCGGTTTCCGCCTCTCAATGAATATTGCCATGCAAGACGGTCTGCGTGTCCTGTTTGTCGAAGACGAGCCGCTGGTGCGCCAGGCCACCGCGCAGAGCCTGGAGCTGGCCGGCTTCGCGGTGCTGGCGCTGGCCTCAGCCGAGGCCGCGATCCCGCACCTGCACGGCGCCTTTGCCGGCGTGGTGGTGACCGACGTGCGCCTGCCCGGCGCCAGCGGGCTGGACCTGCTGCAGCACTGCCGCAACGCCGCGCCGGGCGTGCCGGTGATCCTGGTGACCGGCCACGGCGACATCACCATGGCCGTGCAGGCCATGCGCGAAGGCGCCTACGACTTCATCGAAAAACCCTTCGGCGCCGACCGCCTCACCGACACCGTGCGCCGCGCGCTGGAACGCCGCGCGCTGGAACTGGAAAACCAGGCGCTGCGCCGCGAACTGGCCGGCCCCGCGGCGGGCACGCGCATCATCGGCCGCTCGCCCGCGATCGGGCAGGTGCGCGCGCTGGTGGCCAATGTCGCGCCCACCGACGTGCCGGTGATGATCAACGGCGAGACCGGCACCGGCAAGGAACTGGTGGCGCGCAGCCTGCATGCGCTGTCCGGCCGCGCCGAAGGCCCGTTCATCGCGCTGAACTGCGGCGCGGTGCCCGAGGCCATCTTCGAGAGCGAGATGTTCGGCCACGAGGCCGGCGCCTTCACCGGTGCCGGCAAGCGCCGCATCGGCAAGCTCGAACATGCCTCGGGCGGCACGCTCTTCCTCGACGAGATCGAGAGCATGCCGCTGGCGCTGCAGGTCAAGCTGCTGCGGGTACTGCAGGAAGGCTCGCTGGAGCGGCTGGGTTCGAATGCCTCGGTGAAGATCGATGTGCGCATCGTCGCCGCGGCCAAGGGCGACATGGATGCGCTGGTGGCACAGGGCAGCTTCCGCGAGGACCTGTATTACCGGCTCAACGTGGTCACCATCGCGCTGCCGCCGCTGCGCGAGCGGCGCGAGGACATCGTGCCGCTGTTCGAGCATTTCTCGCTGGTGTCCGCGGTGCGCTACCAGCGGCCGGCGCCGCTCCTGTCCGAGGCGCAACGCCAGGCACTGGCCCAGCGTCCGTGGCCGGGCAATGTGCGCGAGCTGCGCAATGCGGCGGATCGGATGGTGCTGGGCGTGCCGGAGGGCGGGCAGGCAGGTGCGCAGGCCGCGGGCCCCGATGAAACCGCGCCGCTGCGAGAGCGGATGGAGCACTTCGAGCGCGCGGTGATTGCGGATGCACTGGCACGCACCGGCGGCGCGGTCAGCCAGGCGGCGGACTTGCTGCAAGTCGGCAAGGCCACGCTCTATGACAAGATCAAGCGCTACGGGCTGTGATGTCATGCTGCCTTCATTGCGCTGCCACGGGGCCGTCACATTGGCGGACTATCCTTCGGTGGCGGTTGTGGCATTGGCAGGTGCCCGCCGTGTGTATCAATCTTCGTGGTAATTGACGGCCCCGCGTATGCGGGGCGTTTTTTTGGGGTTGTTCACCCCGCCCCGCCACTTCACACTCGCCACACATTCCCCTCACCCCCGCTGGCCAGACTGGAGCCCTGCCATCTCCGGGAACTGCCATGCCCTCTTTCGACTACGACATCGTCATCGCCGGCGCCAGCTTTGCCGGCGCCGCCTGCGCCCTGGCCGCGGCGCGCGCCGGCCTGCGCGTGCTGGTGCTGGAACGCAAGACCGATCCGGGCGACAAGCTCCACACCACCGGCATCCTGGTCAAGGAAGCCATCGAACAGACCTGGCTGGGCCGCGCACCGGCCGATTGCGTGCACCGCGTGGAGCAGGTGCGGCTGTACTCGCCCAGGCTGCGCAGCATCGACCTGAGCGCGCCCGGCTATTACTTCCACACCACGGATACGCCGCGGCTGATGCGCTGGCTGGCCGCCGAACTGGTGCGCCACCGGGTCGAACTGCGCCTGGGCCAGGCGTTCGTGGGCGCGGTGCCGCGCAACGGCGGCTGGCATGTGACCGGCGTGGGCAATACGCGCTATCTGGTCGGCGCGGATGGCGCCAAGTCGCGCGTGGCCCAGTGTGCCGGGCTGGGGCGCGTGCACAGCTTCCTGTATGGCGTGGAGTACGAGTTCCCGGGACTGGCGCTGCCCGAGCCGGGCGCGTTGCACTGCTTCATCACCCGGCGCTTCGCGCCCGGCTATATCGGCTGGATCGCGCAGAACCCCACCGGCGTGCAGGCCGGCCTGGCGCTGCGCTACCTGCCGCGGCACGGCCGCGCGCCAGACCTGGACGGGCTGCTGGCGCATGTGCGCGAGCGCGCCGGGCTGCCGCAGCTGGCGCAGCCTGCGGCGACGCGCGCGGGGCTGATCCCTTGCGGCGGCCCGGCCTTCCCGCTGGCGCGCGACGGCGTGATCCTGACCGGGGATGCCGCCGGCATCGTGTCGCCGGTCACCGCAGGCGGCATCCACTATGCCTTTGCCCATGGCGAGTCGGTCGGCCAGGCCGTGGCCGCGCACCTGCTGCGCGGCGGCCCGGCCCCGGAGGCCGTCGCCACCGCCAGTGCGCCGTGCTTTCGCGCCAAGCGTGCGCTGCGCTGGATGTTCGACCGCTTCCAGTGCGACTGGCCCTTCGACCTGATGCTGTATTCGCCGCCGCTGCGCTGGGCGGCGGAGCAGATCTATTTCCACAAGCGCCGAGGCGAGGATCCCGCGCCGCCGCCGCGCGCAGCCACCAGCGCCTGACCGGCTGGTCCACTGAATCACTGAAATGGGAGGCGAAGGACATGTCATGCGGGATGCAGCGCTAGGCGCAAAGCGCAGCAATAGCACGGCTATTGCGAGCATTTGCAACGACGCGATGCGCCCGCATGACATGGCAGGCGCCGAGCGATTTCAGTGATTCAGTGGACTAAAATGCCGGGCATGGAACAACCGCGGATCCTGGTGGTGGAAGACGAGCAGGCCATCGCCGACACCATCCTCTATGCCTTGCGCACCGACGGCATGCTGGCCGAGCACTGCACGCTCGGCGGCGCCGCGCTCGAGCGCATGCGCGCCGACCCGGCCGACCTGGTGATCCTGGACGTGGGCCTGCCGGATCTGAGCGGCTTCGAGGTCTGCCGCACGCTGCGCACCTTCTGCGATGTGCCGGTGGTCTTCCTGACCGCGCGCCATGAAGAGATCGACCGCATCGTCGGGCTGGAGATCGGCGCCGACGACTACGTGGTCAAGCCCTTCTCGCCGCGCGAGCTGGCCGCGCGCGTGCGCGCCATCCTGCGCCGGGCGCGCGGCGGCGGTGCAGCGGCGGCGAAGGGCGACGAGGTCGCCGGTTTCACGCACGACAAGGACGGCGCGCGCCTGGCCTACCGCGGCCGCTGGCTGGAACTGACCCGCTACGAGTACCTGCTGCTGGCCTGGCTGGTGACACATCCGGGCCGCATCTACTCGCGCGCGCAGCTGATGGAGTGCGTCTGGGAAGATGCACTCGACACCAGCGACCGCACCGTCGACACCCATATCAAGACCCTGCGCGCCAAGCTGCGGGAAGCTTCCGCCGACGGCGCCGAGCGCATCCGCACCCATCGCGGCATGGGCTATTCGCTGGAACCCTGAGCGCACGCCATGCATATCGGCCTGCGCATCTTCTTCGGCTTCTTCCTGATCGTGGGACTGGCCACGGTGCTGACGCTGCGCGTGTTCGTGCAGGAGGTCAAGCCCGGCGTGCGCCAGGCCATGGAAGACACGCTGATCGACACCGCACACGTGCTCGCGGCGCTTGCCGGCGACGACATGAAGGCCGGCCGCATCGCCGACGGCGAATTCGCGCGGCACATGGCGGCGCTGCGCGATGTGCCGGTGAATGCCGATGTGTCGGGCCTGCACAAGGACAGCATCGGCTACCGCGTCTACGTGACCGATGCCAACGGCATCGTGCGCTTTGACTCCACCGGTACTGACGTGGGCCGCGACTATTCGCGCTGGAACGATGTCTACCTGACGCTGCGCGGCAAGTACGGCGCACGCAGCACGCGCACCGACCCCGACGACGAGGCCAGCACCGTGATGCACGTGGCCGCGCCAATACGCGACGCGGACGGCGAGCGCATCATCGGCGTGCTGACCGTGGCCAAGCCCAATGCGGCGATGGCGCCGTTTATCGAGCGCAGCCAGCGCAAGATCCTGCTCTACGGCGGCCTGCTGATCGGCGCTGCCTGCGTGATCGGGCTGGCCTGCACGCTGTGGCTGGCGCATGGACTGAGCCGGCTGCGCGGGTATGCGCGCGCGGTGGCGGCCGGCGAGCGCGCCGAGATGCCGCTGCGCGGCGGCAGCGAGCTGGCCGAGTTGGGCCGCGCGGTGCAGGGCATGCGCGAGCGGCTGGAAGACAAGCAGTATGTCGAGCACTACATCCACACGCTGACCCATGAGATGAAGAGCCCGCTGGCCGCGATCGGCGGCGCCGCCGAGCTGCTGCAGGAAGAGATGCCGGCGGCGGACCGCCAGCGCTTCATCGCCAATATCCGGGCCCAGTCGGGCCGGCTTGAAACCATGATCCGCAAGCTGCTGGCACTGGCCGATGTGGAGCAGCGCGAGCGCCTGGAAGTGCGCGAGCCGGTGCGGCTGGCCCCGCTGCTGGCGCAACTGGGCAGCGAACTGGAACCGCGCGCGCGCCAGCGCGGCGTGACGCTGCGGCTGGCCGCCGACGCCAGCCCGGACCTGGTTGCCGGCGATCCGTTCCTGCTGCGCCAGGCCATCGCCAACCTGCTGGAGAACGCCATCGACTTCGCCCCGCCGGACAGCGAAGTCACGGTGCGGCTGGAGCGCCGCGGCGGCGCGCTGGCCATCGCCGTCGCCGACCAGGGCCCGGGCATCCCCGACTACGCCCTGCCGCGCGTGTTCGAGCGCTTCTACTCGCTGCCGCGCCCGCACGGTGCGGACAAGAGCACCGGCCTGGGCCTGTGCTTTGCACGCGAGGTGGCAACGTTGCATGATGGCGATGTCACGCTGGCCAACCGCCCCGGCGGCGGCGCGCTGGCGGAACTGACCCTTCCGGCCGGGTAGTTCGACGAGGTGACCGGACCGGCATAGACTGGGGCTTCTAACGTGACCGCACTGAAACTCCCTATAATCGAACGACCGTTCATTTAGGGCACCTGCAACGTGCCCGTCAGTAGTTCAGGAGACACCATGCCCGCCGCCAAGCAACTGCCCCAGGCCCTGCAGAACCTGGCCCTGCCCGTCATCGCCTCGCCCATGTTCATCGTCAGCTACCCGGAGCTGGTGCTGGCGCAGTGCAAGGCCGGCATCGTCGGCTCGTTCCCGGCGCTCAATGCGCGCCCGGCGGAGCTGCTCGACGAGTGGCTCACCCAGATCGAAGGCGAGCTGGCCACCTTCAAGGCCGCCAACCCGGGCGCGCAGGTGGGCCCGGTCGCGGTCAACCAGATCGTGCATACCTCGAACGCGCGGCTGGAACATGACGTAAAGGTGTGCGTGGACCACAAGGTGCCGATCTTCATCACCTCTCTGCGCGCACCGGTCAAGGAAATGATCGACGCGGTGCACAGCTATGGCGGCATCGTGCTGCACGACGTGATCAGCATGCGCCATGCCGAAAAGGCGATCGAGGCCGGCGTCGACGGCCTGATCCTGGTGGCGGCCGGCGCCGGCGGCCATGCCGGCATGCTGTCGCCGTTCGCGCTGGTGGGCGAGGTGCGCAAGATCTTCGACGGCCCGATCGCGCTGTCGGGCTCGATCGCCACCGGCGAGGCGGTGCTGGCCGCGCAGGCCATGGGCGCGGACTTTGCCTACGTCGGCACGCGCTTTATCGCCTCGCAGGAGGCCCACGCTGCCGAATCGTACAAGCAGTCGATCACCAGCTCGGCCGCCGCCGATATCATCTACACCAACCTGTTCACCGGCGTGCACGGCAATTACATCCGCGAAAGCATCAGCAACGTGGGGCTGGATCCGGACAACCTGCCGGTGGCCGACAAGAGCAAGATGGACTTCTCCAGCGGCGCCTCCAAGGCCAAGGCGTGGAAGGACGTCTGGGGCGCCGGCCAGGGCGTGGGCCAGATCCACGACATCCCCACCGCCGGCGAAATCGTCGCGCGCATGAAAGCGGAGTACGATGCCGCCAAGGCGCGCCTGGGTATCGCGCGCTAACCGAAGTTTTCACCGGGCCGCTATTGCGGCCCTTCATTCAACCATTGCCTGGTCCAAGCTCCACCACCCCGCCCGATTCCGACGCCACGCTGAGCCGCCGGCAGCAGGCGCTGCGCGCCATGTGGGTGGTGCTGGGCGCGGTCTTCCTGCTGCTGGGGGTGATCGGCATCTTCCTGCCGGTGCTGCCGACCACGCCATTCGTGCTGCTGGCCGCGGCATGCTTCGCGCGGGGGTCCCGGCGCTTCCATGAATGGCTGCTGGGACATCCGCGCTTCGGGCCGCTGGTCAGCGACTGGCAGCGCCATCGCAGCATTCCCTTCCGGGCCAAGTGCCTGGCGTTGTCGATGATGTGGGCGTCGATGGGGACGACCGCGTGGATGCTGCGCGCGCGGCCGATTGCCTCCGCGGCGTTGCTGGCTTGCGCGGTGGGGGTGAGTGTCTGGATGGTCAGGCTGCCGACGCGGCCGGTGGAGGAGGGAAAGTCTTGAGGATGCGGGCGTATTGAAGCGCGTCACTCCGTCGACGCACCGGCCCTCTCCCCGGCCGGCCCTTCTCCCGCCTGCGGGAGAGGGGCCGGGGGAGAGGGCCAGCGTATCAACGAAATCGATCCTGCCAGCCGCCACCCAACTCAATCGTAGCTGCGCGCATCCTCGATCAGCTTCCCATCCTGCGGCAACGACCCCGCCGCAACGAAAGCCACTTCACCGCGCAGCCGCATCACTTCGCGCAGCGATTCCGCCACCGCACGCTGCAAGTCACCATCCTCGCGCGTGGCCTCGCAGCGCAGCGTCATCACGTCCGCGCCTGGGTCGCCAGTCACCACCAGCCGCGCCGCGCGGATCTCCGGATGCCGCCGCAGCACGTCTGCCACCTGCCCGGGATGCACGAACATGCCCTTGACCTTGGTGGCCTGGTCGGCACGGCCCAGCCAGCCCTTGAGCCGGATATTGGTGCGCCCGCACGGGCTGGGCCGCTGCGACGACTCCGCCACGATGGCCGACAGGTCGCCGGTGCCGAAGCGGATCAGCGGGTAGTCGCCGTTGCCCAGCACCGTCACCACCACCTCGCCGGTCTCGCCCTCGGGCATCGGCCGGGAACCGCCAGGCTCGACGATCTCCACCAGCACGCCCTCGTCCACCACCCAGCCATCGCCGCCCTCGGTCTCATAGGCAATCAGGCCGACATCCGCGGTGCCATACATCTGCTGCACGCGCACGCCGCGCGCCTGGAACCAGGCCCGCAGCGACGGCGGCAGCGCCTCGCCCGAGACCAGCGCCTTGGCCAGGCTGGTGCAGGGCGTGCCCAGCTCGTCGCCGCGCTCCAGCAGCAGCTTCAGGAACGACGGCGTGCCGGCGTAGGCCGTCGGCTGCAGGCTGGCCAGCGCCTGCACCTGCGAATCGGTCTGGCCGACGCCGGCCGGGAACACGCAGCAGCCCAGCCGGTGCGCGCCGGTCTCCATCATCATGCCGGCCGGGGTGAAGTGGTAGGAGAAGGTGTTGTAGACCAGCTCGCCGGCGCGGAAGCCCGCCGCATGCATGGCGCGGGCCACGCGCCACCAGTCGGCGTCATGGCCGTCGGGTTCATGGATCGGGCCGGGCGACTGGAACACATGGCGCAGCTTGCCCAGCGGCGTGGCGTTGAGCCCGCCCAGCGGCGGCAGCGCGCGCTGGCGCGCGGTCAGGTCCGACTTGCGCGTGACCGGCAGCGCCGCCAGTGCCGCGCGCGAGCTCAGCAGCCGCGGGTCGACGCCGCCCAGCATCTCGGCAAAGTAAGGCGCGTTGTCGCGCGCATGGGCCACCTGGCGTGCCAGGGCGGCAAGGAGCGCCTGCTCGCGGACTTCCGGCGCGCGGGTTTCGAGCGAATCGAAGTGTTCTGGCATGGTGCTATGCGTCAGGGAATGGGATGCGGCATGCCGCCGCGCCGCTGGGCGCGTGGTGGCAATGCCGGATGAAATCGGTCGGGTGCCTACGCCAGCCAGCGCTTGCGGCGCCGGTAGCTCTTCACATCGCGGAACGACTTGCGCCCGGCACCGTCGTCCGCATCGTTGGCGGCCACGCCCAGGTAGAACTCCTTGACGTCCTCGTTGGTGCGCAGCGACTCGGCGTCGCCGTCCATCACCACGCGGCCGTTTTCCAGGATGTAGCCGTAGTCGGCATAGCGCAGCGCCACCATGGTGTTCTGCTCGGCCAGCAGGAAGCTGACGTTCTCGCGCGAATTCAGGCCGCGCACGATCTCGAAGATCTCCTCGACGATCTGCGGCGCCAGCCCCATCGAAGGCTCGTCCAGCAGGATCATCGCGGGCTTGGCCATCATGGCCCGGCCGATCGCGCACATCTGCTGCTCGCCGCCGGAGGTATAGCCGGCCTGCGACTTGCGGCGCGTCTTCAGCCGCGGGAAGTACTCGTAGATCTTTTCCAGCTCGTCGCGCGTCTGGCCGCGCGACAGGCCGCGCGTGTAGGCGCCGGTGAGCAGGTTCTCCTCGATGGTCAGGTGCGCGAAGCAGTGGCGCCCTTCCATCACCTGGATCACGCCGCGGCGCACCAGGTCGTTGGGCGTGAGCTGGTCGACGCGGTCGCCGCGATATTCGATCGAGCCCTTGGTGACATCGCCGCGCTCGGCCTGCAGCAGGTTGGAGATGGCCTTGAGCGTGGTGGTCTTGCCCGCGCCGTTGGCGCCGAGCAGCGCCACGATCTTGCCCTCCGGCACTTCGAGCGAGACGCCCTTGAGCACCAGGATCACGTGATCGTAGATGACTTCGATATTGTTGACGGACAGAAGGCTCATGGTGCGGCTCGTGTTGGTGTTGCGGTTTCCAGCTTGCCTGTTGGGTTCTCCCACTCCCGCAAGCGGGAGTGGGGAGAACCCAGTCGCGATTGGGGCGGCCTCAGGACTTCGAACAAGCCGGCGTAATCCCCTTCTCCTTCGCGTACTGCGCCGCCGTGGCCTTGAACAGCGGGTGGATCAGGCTCTTGTTGCCCTCGATCCAGTCCGACACCACCACCCACTTGGTGCCATCCCACTGCTGGATCTTCACCTTGCCGGAGCCCTCGTGGTTGTCGCAGCTGGTCTTGATTTCCGGCAGCAGGCCGGTCGCGCCCAGTTGCTGCAGGCGCGCGTTGGTCAGGTTCAGGTTCTCGAAGGCCCAGCGCATCTGCTCGCCGGTCATGGGCTTGCCCTTGCCGAACTTGGCCTGCGCCACGCGCACCGCTTCCACCGTCACCACCGCCGCCGACACGCCGCGGTTGTACAGCACCGAACCCACCTTGTTCTTGTCCTGCATATTGCCCTTGCCGCCACCGTAGACCACCTTCTCGATATCGGCGATCAGCGGCACGTTGCGGCCGGCCACGTTCCAGGTGGCGCTCATATAGCCCTTGGAGGCATCACCCGCCGGCACCGTGTCTTCTTCCGAGCCGGCCCACCACGAGCCGATCATCTTGTCGCGCGCAAAGCCGACCTTCTGCGCGGCCTTCAGCGCGGTCTGGTTCATGACGCCCCAGCCCCAGAAGATCACGTAGTCGGGGTTCTCCTGGCGGATCTTCAGCCACTGCGCGCCCTGCTCGTTGCCGGGGTGCGCCACCGGGATCTCCACCAGGTTGAACTTGCCCAGCTTGGCCTCGGCCTGCAGCGCCACGATCGGCTCCTTGCCATAGGCCGAGTCGTGGTACAGGTAGACGATCTTCTTGCCGGCCAGCGAGCCGCCGTTCTTCGACGCCAGGTACTTGACGATGGCCGAGACCTGCATCTGGTACGTGGTCACCAGCGGGAACGCGTACGGGAACACCGAGCCATCCACCGCGTCGGTGCGGCCGTAGCCCATCATTACCAGCGGCACCTTGTCGGCGGCGGTCTTGTCGACCAGCGCGTACGAGATGCCGGTGGACATGGCGTGGTAGGCCGTGCCCTTGGTGGTGGCGTTCTTGGACTTCAGGCGTTCATAGCACTCCACGCCCTTGGCGTTGTTGTACTCGGTCTCGCACTCTTCCCACGACAGCTTGACGCCATTGACCCCGCCTTCCTTCAGGTTGACGTAGTTGAGGTAGTCGATGAAGCCGCCATACCAGGACTGGCCGTTGGCGCCATACGGCCCCACGCGGTAGCTTGGCAGCGCCACGAACTGCTCGTTGGTCTGCGCCATGGCCGGCGCCGCCGGCGCCAGCAGTGCCGCCGCGGCGCTGACCACCAGGGCGGCGCGTTGCACATTGCGAATCAGGTTGGTCATGACAGTCTCCATCGCCCTCAAGGGAGCGTTTCGTTATGCGTAAGCTTCAGAACTTCACACAGGAACTGCGGTAATACAGGCACCCCTCCCGTCAATGAGGGAACGGCCACAGCCTCAGCTTCTCCTTGGCGATCTGCCACAGCCGGGCCAGCCCGTGCGGCTCCACGATCAGGAAGAAGATGATCAGCCCGCCGAACACCATCAGCTGGATGTGCGACACGGTGGCATTGGTGAATGGCAGGTGCAGCAGCGCGGCCAGCGGCGGCAGCACGTTGTCCAGGAAGATCGGCAGCAGCAGGATGAAGGCCGCGCCCAGGAACGAGCCCAGGATGCTGCCCACGCCGCCGATGATGATCATGAACAGCACGCGGAACGACAGGTCCAGCGAGAAGCCGTCCGGCTCGACCGAGCCCAGGTAGCAGAACGCATAGAGCGCGCCGGCCACGCCGCAGTAGAACGAGCTGACCGCGAACGCCAGCAGCTTGGTGCGCATCAGCGGGATGCCGATCACCTCGGCCGCCACGTCCATGTCGCGCACCGACATCCATGCGCGCCCGGTGGCCGAGCGCACCAGGTTCTTGGCCGCCAGCGCCAGCACCGTGACGATGGCCAGCACGAACAGGTACTTCTTCACCGGGGTGTCGATGGCGAAGCCGAACAGGTCCAGCCGCTGCGCCGTGATCACGCCCGACGAGCTGTTGTTGGAGAACCAGGGGAACTTGGTCAGCGCCCACACCACGAAGAACTGCGCCGCCAGCGTCGCCACCGCGAGGTAGAAGCCCTTGATGCGCAGCGACGGCAGGCCGAAGGCCACCCCCACCAATGCCGCGGAAAGGCCCGCCATCACGAATGTCAGCAGCACCGGCATGCCTTCCACGCGCAGCTGGAAGTTGTAGGCCGCGTAGGCACCCACCGCCATGAAGGCCGCGGTACCGAGCGACAGCTGGCCGGCATAGCCGGTCAGGATATTCAGCCCCAGCGCCGCCAGCGAGAAAATCAGGAACGGGATCAGGATGGCCGAGAACCAGTATTCCGACCCGACGAACGGGATCGCCACGAAGGCCACCGCCATCAGCACGGCAAAGCCGATGCGGTCCTGGCGGATGGGGAAGATCTGGCTGTCGGCGACGTAGCTGGTCTTGAACTGGCCGGCTTCACGATAAAACATGGCAAGTCTCCTGTGCGAAGTCGGTCAGACGCGATCGATGTGTTTCTCGCCGAACAGCCCTTCGGGCCGCACCAGCAGAAACAGCAAGGCAAACACATACGGGAACCAGCCTTCGATGCCGCCGAAGTTGCCCCCGAACATCGACTGGAACACCGGCGGGATATAGATCTCGGCCAGCTTCTCCGAGGCGCCGATGATCAGTCCGCCGACGATGGCGCCGGGCACCGAGGTGAAGCCGCCCAGGATCAGCACCGGCAGCGCCTTGAGCGCGGTCAGCGTGAGCGCGAACTGCACGCCATTGCGCGAGCCCCACAGCATGCCGGCCACCAGCGCGACGAAGCCCGCCACGCCCCACACGATCGCCCAGATGTTCTGCAGCGGGATGCCCAGCGACAGCGCTGCCTGGTGGTCGTCAGCGACCGCGCGCAGCGCGCGCCCGACCTTGGTGTACTGGAAGAACAGCGCCAGCGATCCGACCAGCAGGCCGGCAATGGCCGCCGCCGCAATATCGAACTTGGACAGCACGATGTTGAAGTTGGTCATGATCGACTCGATCGGCTCGTCGACGATGCCCAGGTTGATCGGGCGCACCTCATTGCCGAACAGCAGCGGCCCCAGGCCCTCGAGGAAGAACGACAGCCCGATGGTCGCCATGAACAGCGTGATCGGCGGCTGGTTGACCAGCTTGCGCAGCACGAAGCGCTCGGTGCTCATGCCGACCAGGATCATCACCACGAAGGCGCCGATCACCGCGGCCCACATCGGCAGGCCCTTGTCCATCAGCCCCACCACCGCCAGCGCGGCGAAGTACACCATCGCACCCTGCGCGAAGTTGAACACGCCCGAGGCCTTGTAGATCAGCACGAAGCCCAGCGCCACCAGCGAGTACATCAGGCCAGAGAGCAAGCCGCCGATCAGGATTTCAAAGAAGAACGTCATGGTTCAGAGCCTCAGTGCGAAGTGCCCAGGTACGCCTTGATCACGTCAGGGTTGCCCTTGACCTCTTCCGGCGTGCCGTCGCCGATCTTCTTGCCGTAGTCGAGCACCACCACGCGGTCGGAGATATCCATCACCACGCCCATGTCGTGCTCGATCAGCACAATGGTGGTGCCGAACTGCCGGTTCACGTCCAGGATGAAGCGGCACATGTCCTGCTTCTCTTCGACGTTCATGCCGGCCATGGGCTCGTCCAGCAGCAGCATCGAGGGCTCGGCCGCGAGTGCGCGCGCCAGCTCGACGCGCTTCTGCAGGCCATACGGCAGGCGCCCCACCGGGGTCTTGCGGATCGACTGGATCTCGAGGAAGTCGATCACTTCCTCGACCTTCTGGCGATGGCGCATCTCCTCGTTGCGCGCCGGGCCCCACCACAGCGCGTGGGCGAAGAGCCCGGTGCGGAACTGCGTGTTGCGCCCGGTCATGATGTTGTCCAGCACCGTCATGCCCTTGAACAGCGCGATGTTCTGGAAGGTGCGCGCAATGCCCTGGCGCGCCGCGGCGGTCGGGTGCATCTGCTTGCGCTCCTCGCCGCGGAACACGATGCGTCCCTGCTGCGGGTGGTAGACGCCGTTGATCACGTTGAGCATGGAACTCTTGCCGGCGCCGTTGGGGCCGATGATGGCGCGCACCTCGTGCTCGCACACATCGAACGAGATATCGGTCAGCGCCTTGACCCCACCGAACGACAGCGAGATATGCTGCAGATCCAGGATCACCTCGCCGCCGGTGCGCGCCTGCTCGCCGGTGCGCTGCGCGCGCTGCGCGCCGGGATGCGCACCGCTGTCATCCGCCAGACCCGCGGGAGACATCGGGCCTGCCGGGGCGATCGCGCCGCCGCTGCCCGTGCCGCTGGCATCCGTGCGTGCCGTCCCCGCCCATTCGCGCTGCCCCGCGCCTTGCCAGGCTACTTGTGTCATCTTGCTGCCCTCGCTCATGCCGCGCGCGCCGCCACAGGCAGGCGCTTCGCATTGACCAGCTTCAGCGTGGCCGACACGCTGCCCTCGCGTCCGTCTTCAAACTTGACGCGCGTCTCGATGAACTGCTCGGACTTGCCCGCATAGAGCGCGTCCACCAGCACGCCGTATTTGTCGGCGATAAAGCCGCGGCGCACCTTACGCGTGCGCGTGAGCTCGTCGTCGTCCGGATCCAGTTCCTTGTGCAGGACCAGGAAGCGTGCCACCTGCGAACCGGCCAGCATCGGGTCGTTGGCCAGGTCGGCATTCACCTGGTTCACGCACTCGCCGATCATTTCCAGCACCTCGGGCTGCGCGGCCAGGTCGACATAGCCGGCATACGGCAGGTGGCGGCGCTCGGCCCAGTTGCCCACGGCCTCGAAGTCGATATTGATAAACGCGCAGACCTGGTCGCGGTCATTGCCGAAGGCCACCGCTTCCTTGATGTACGGGAAGAACTTGAGCTTGTTCTCGATGTACTTGGGCGCGAACATCGAGCCATCGGCCAGCTTGCCCACGTCCTTGGCGCGGTCGATGATCTTCAGGTGGCCGTCGGCGTCGATCACGCCGGCGTCGCCGGTCATGAAGTAGCCCTCGTCGTTGATGGCCTCGCGCGTGGCGTCGTCGCGCTTGTAGTAGGACTTGAGCAGGCCCACGCCGCGCACCAGCACCTCGCCGTTGTCGGCGATGCGGATTTCCATGCCGGGCGCGGCCGGGCCGACTGAATCGAACTTGACCTTGCCGTCCGGCTGCAGGCACACATAGGCGCAGGTCTCGGTCTGACCGTAGAACTGCTTCAGGTTCACGCCGATCGAGCGGTAGAAGCGGAACAGGTCCGGGCCGATCGCCTCGCCCGCGGTATAGCCCACACGGATGCGGCTCATGCCCAGCACATTGCGCAACGGGCCGTAGACCAGCGTTTCGCCCAGGGCGTAGCGCGCGCGGTCCGCGAGCGATACCGGCTTGCCGTCGAGGATATCGGTGCCGCAGCGCTTCGCCACGTCCATGGCCCAGTGGAACAGCTTGCGCTTGATCCAGCCGGCATCCTCCATGCGGATCATCACCTGCGTCAGCAGCCCTTCATAGATGCGCGGCGGCGCAAAGTAGTAGGTGGGGCCGATCTCGCGCAGGTCGGTCATCACCGTTTCGCGCGATTCCGGGCAGTTCACCGTGAAGCCCGCCACCATCGCCTGCGCGTACGAGAACAGGTTGTCGCCCACCCATGCCATCGGCAGGTAGGACAGCACGTCGTCGTCCGCGCTGAGCTTGTCAAAGGCGCAGCCGTTGCGCGCCGCGCCGATCAGGCCGTAGTGCGAATGGCATACGCCCTTGGGCTTGCCGGTGGTGCCGGAGGTATAGAGGATGATCGCGGTGTCGTCGGGCTGGCCGGCGGCAATGGCCTCGTCATAGAAGCCCGGGTGCGCCTGGTCGAACTCGCGGCCAAGTTCCTGTAGCTGTTCATAAGACATCAGCGACGGATGGTCGTAGTCCATCAGGCCGCGCGGGTCTTCAAAGATGACGTGGCGCACGGCGCGGCCGGACTCGGCCAGCTGCGCTTCCACTTCCAGCAGCTTGTCGACCTGCTCCTGGTCCTCGACGATGGCGAACTCGATCTCCGCATCGTTGAGCACGTAGACCATCTCGTTGGCGATGGCGTCCTGGTACAGCGGCACCGGCACGCCGCCCAGCGCCTGCGCCGCGGTCATGGCCCAGTACAGCCGCGGGCGGTTGTCGCCCACCACCGCCAGGTTCATGCCGCGCCTGAAACCGAGTGCGGCCAGCCCGCAAGCCAGTGCCCTCACCTGCTGCGCCGCCTGGGCCCAGCTGTATGTCTGCCAGATGCCGAGATCCTTCTCGCGGTGAGCCGGATGATCCGGCCGCTGCTGGGCGTGCGCCAGCAGCCATCGCGGGAAGGTCGTCGCCGACGATTCCTGCATCGCTGTCTCCTGTCCCTCCGGCGTGGGGATCCACGCCCGGTGTCAAGCGCCGGTCCGATCGTTATACTTGGCTTGCTTTGCCCGGCAGCAATTGCCGCCTGGCATCAAGCCCGGTGTGCCTTGCGTCAGGCCGCCGGGAAAGCGTTTTCGCCTTGCCCCGGCGTGCCGCTGGTGGCACCCGCGGTTCCGTTGTGATCGTACGATAGCCCATGCCAACAACCCCGGTTGTCACGCCGGTGACAATTCCGGGTTAATCCCTACGGGAGCTTCTGCAGGCCATGCTGAACGATTTTGTCGACCGCTGCGTGTGGGCAGCAGACCTGAGTCCCGAGCAGCGCGAGCGCGTGCGCCGCGCCATGTTCGTGCACGAGTACACCCAGGGCGACTACGTCTGTCACAAGGGTGACATGGCCGAGCACTGGATGGGCGTGCTCGAAGGCATCGTCAAGATCACCACGGTTTCGCCCTCGGGCAAGTCGGTCACCTTCACCGGCGTGCCCACCGGCGGCTGGTTCGGCGAAGGCGCGGTGCTCAAGTCGGAAATCCGCAAGTACGACGTGATGGCGCTGCGCCGCTCGACCATCGCCTTCCTGCCGCGCGACACTTTTCTGTGGTTGCTGGATACCAGCCTGCCGTTCACGCGCTTCCTGCTGACCCAGTTCAACGAACGCCTGGGACAGTTCATCGCCGCCGTGGAATACGAGCGGCTGCTCGACATCGATTCGCGCGTGGCGCGCGCGGTGTCGTCGCTGTTCAATGAGCACCTGTATCCGGGGATCGGCAAGACGCTGGAGATCTCGCAGGAAGAGATCGGCCTGCTCGCTGGCATCTCGCGCCAGCGCGCCAACCAGGCGCTCAAGGTGCTGGAACAGCAGGGCCTGGTGCGGGTCGACTACGGCGTGATCGAGGTGCTGGACCTGGAGGGGTTGCGTCAGTACGGCGAATAACATGGCCAGCACCATCGACGACGCCACGCTGCAGGCCTATCGCGAGACCCATTACCGCGTGCTGGGCGACCCGCCGATGATATTGCGGGTAGACCAACCCAGCGCCCCGCTGGCGGCGCTGCACCGCGCGCTGGGCGTGGCAGCGAGCGCCTTCATTACCGCCGCCAACCCGTTCAGCCTGCGCTGCGACGACGACGCCAACGCAAAGCGCCAGCAGGCGCTGGCGCAGGACGTGGCAAGGATGGGGTTGCGCGCAATCGAAGCCGCCGGCGAGCATCCGCGCAACGGCTGGCCGACCGAGCCGAGCTTCCTGGTGCCGGGGCTGTCGCTGGCGGATGCACGGGCACTCGGCGAGAAATACGAACAGAACGCGGTGGTCTGGAGCGGCGCGGACGCGGTGCCGCGGCTGGTGCTGCTGCGCTGAACGCCGGCCGGGCGGTGGTGCCGGGCGGCGCCTCAGCCGGTGCGGCGATCAGTGGCCGTGATGACCGCGATGGCCGTGATGCCCGTGATGACCGCGATGCCCATGGCCGTGGTGGCGATAGTGATGATGCCGATGATAGTGGTGATGGCGGCCGCGCCACTCATGGCGGCCATACCAGCGACGGCCATCCCAATAACGGTCGCCATGCCAGCCGTGATGGCGCGGCGCATACACCACGTGCGGCGGGGGTGCCACATAGACCGGGGCCGGCGCCGCATAAACCGGCGCGCCGATCTGCACGCCCACGTCCACATGGGCCATCGCCGAACGGGCCGCCAGCAGGGACATTGCGCCCGCGAGCAGCGCAGCAAAGAGAATCGGGTGAGCCATGGAGCTTGTCTTGTCGTAAAGGGAATGGGTGCACTCTACCGCGCATTCCTGTTACCGGATGCGGCGGAGTGTTTCGGCATATAACGCCGTGTAAGCGGGATTTGGCGGCAACCGGAACCGGCACCGGAAAAAGCAGCGGCCGCCCGCAGGCGGCCGCTGTACCACGCGGCAAGTGCCGGGCAGCTTACTTGCTATAGACGTACACGCCGCGGCCCGTCTTGCGGCCCAGGTAGCCGGCAGCGACCATCTCGCGCATCAGCATCGCCGGGCGGTACTTCGGATCGGCAAACTCCGTGTACAGCACTTCCATCACGGCCAGCATGGTGTCCAGGCCGATCATGTCAGCCAGCGCCAGCGGCCCGATCGGGTGGTTGCAGCCCAGCTTCATGCCTTCGTCGATCTCTTCCGGCGAGGCCAGGCCTTCGCCCAGCACGCAGAAGGCCTCGTTGATCATCGGGCACAGGATGCGGTTGACGACGAAGCCCGGGCTGTTCCTGACCGTGATCGGGTACTTGCCGAGCTGCTTCGACAGGGCCTCGACGGCGGCGTGGGTGGGGTCGCTGGTCTGCAGGCCGCGGATCAGTTCCACCAGCGCCATCACCGGCACCGGGTTGAAGAAGTGCATGCCGATAAAGCGGTCGGCGCGCGAGGTCACGGCAGCCAGCTTGGTGATCGAGATCGACGAGGTGTTGGACGCGATGATCACGTTCTCGCCGACGATGCCGTCGATCTGCTTGAGGATCTTGACCTTCAGGTCGTAGTTCTCGGTGGCGGCCTCGATCACGATATCGGTGGCCTTGAGATCGTCATACGAGGTGCTGCCCTTGATGCGCGCCAGCGCGCTGGCCTTGTCGGCCTCGGTCAGCTTTTCCTTCTTGATCAGCCGGTCCAGGCTGCCCGCCACGGTGGCAACACCCTTCTGCACGGCGGCATCGCTGATGTCGACCATCACCACGTTGAGACCTACCACTGCGCAGGCCTGGGCGATGCCATTGCCCATGGTGCCGGCACCGACGATGCCCACTGTCCTGATGCTCATCTTGTCTTCCTCTGCTTGGTTGGATTGCTGATTGATCGGTTCAGGCGCGGCTCAGGCGCCCTGCTCGCGCAGCGCTGCGATGATGCGCTCGGCATGGCCCTTGAGCTGTTCCGGATCCTGCATCTCGCGCGCATGGCCGCGCAGCGCGCTGTCGGCATAGCGCGGCACGATATGGAAATGCACGTGCGGCACGGTCTGGCCCGCGGCCGCGCCGTTGAACTGGCCGATGGAGATGCCGTCGGGCGCAAACGCCGCGCGCACCGCGCGCGCCACGCGCTGCGTGGCGACGATGGCGGCCTGCGCGCCCTGCTCGGACAGGTCGAACAGGTTGACCGCGGCTTCCTTGGGCACCACCAGCGTATGGCCGTCGGCCTGCGGCATGATGTCCATGAAGGCGATGGTGTCGTCGTCCTCGTAGACCTTGATGCACGGCAGCTCGCCGCGCAGGATCTTCGCGAAGATATTGGTCGGGTTGTACTGGGTGTCCATGATCGTTGGCTTGCGGTTGTCTCGAATACGTTTGCCGTGGCGCGGCCGCCGGCACAGCCTTCGAGTGTAACGCAGGGCGGCCCTTCACTGCGGCCGCCCTGCGCGGTAATCGGGCACTGCTTGCTGCGCGGTGCCGCCGGCTCTACATATTGCGCCGGTACTGTCCGCCCACCTCGAACAGCGCATGCGTGATCTGCCCCAGCGAGCAAACCCGCACCGCGTCCATCAGCACCGCGAATACGTTCTGGTTGTCAATCACCGCCTGGCGCAACTGCGCCAGCATGGCCGGGGCCTCGGCCGCGTGGGCCTGCTGGAACGCATGCAGGCGGTCGAGCTGGCTCTGCTTCTCGGCCTCGCTGGAGCGCGCCAGCTCCAGCTTCTGCGGGATCGGGTCGCCGTCCGGGTTGCGGAACGTGTTCACGCCGATGATGGGCAGCGTGCCGTCGTGCTTGAGCTGCTCGTAGTAGAGCGACTCTTCCTGGATCTTGCCGCGCTGGTAGCCGGTCTCCATCGCACCGAGCACGCCGCCGCGCTCGGCAATGCGCTCGAACTCCTGCAGCACCGCCTCTTCCACCAGGTCGGTCAGCTCCTCGATCAGGAAGCTGCCCTGGTTGGGGTTCTCGCATTTGGCCACGCCCCACTCGCGGTTGATGATCAGCTGGATCGCCAGCGCGCGGCGCACCGATTCGCCGGTGGGCGTGGTGATGGCCTCGTCGTAGGCATTGGTGTGCAACGAGTTGCAGTTGTCATAGATCGCGATCAGTGCCTGCAGCGTGGTGCGGATATCGTTGAAATCGATCTCCTGCGCATGCAGCGAGCGGCCCGAGGTCTGGATGTGGTACTTCAGCTTCTGGCTGCGCTCGTTGGCGCCATACTTGTCGCGCATGGTCACGGCCCAGATGCGGCGCGCCACGCGGCCCAGCACGCTGTACTCGGGGTCCATGCCGTTGGAGAAGAAGAACGACAGGTTGGGCGCGAAATCGTCGATATGCATGCCGCGCGCCAGGTACGCCTCCACATAGGTGAAGCCGTTGGACAGCGTGAACGCCAGCTGCGAGATCGGGTTCGCGCCGGCCTCGGCGATGTGGTAGCCGGAGATCGACACCGAGTAGAAGTTGCGCACCTGGTGGTGGACAAAGTACTCCTGGATATCGCCCATCACCTTGAGCGAGAACTCGGTGGAGAAGATGCAGGTGTTCTGGCCCTGGTCTTCCTTGAGGATGTCGGCCTGCACCGTGCCGCGCACGTTCTGCAGCACCCAGGCGCGGATCTTGGCTTCCTCGTCTGCGGTGGGCTCGCGCTGGTTGTCGGCGCGGAACTTGTCGAGCTGCTGGTCGATGGCGGTGTTCATGAACATCGCCAGGATGGTCGGGGCCGGGCCGTTGATGGTCATCGACACCGAGGTGCTCGGGCTGGTCAGGTCGAAGCCGTCGTACAGCACCTTCATGTCGTCGAGCGTGGCGATCGACACGCCGGAGTTGCCGACCTTGCCGTAGATGTCGGGGCGCACGTGCGGGTCTTCGCCGTACAGCGTGACCGAGTCGAACGCGGTCGACAGGCGCTTGGCATCCATGCCTTCGGACACCAGCTTGAAGCGCCGGTTGGTGCGGAAAGCATCGCCCTCGCCGGCGAACATGCGGGTGGGGTCCTCGTTCTCGCGCTTGAAGGCGAACACGCCGGCGGTGTACGGGAAGCTGCCGGGCACGTTCTCGCGCATCAGCCACTTCAGCACCTCGCCGTCATCCTCGAAGCGCGGCAGCACCACCTTGCGCACCTTGGTGCCGGACAGCGTGGTCGTAACCAGCCCGGTGCGGATCTCCCGGTCGCGGATCTTCACTACGTACTCGTCGCCGCTGTAGGCTTCGCGCATCTGCGGCCACATCGCCAGCAGCTTGCGCTCGATCTGGCCGATGGCGGTGTCGCGGTCCGCCGCCAGCGCATCCAGCGCGGCGCCATCGCCTTGCGCGGCCTGCAGCATGCGGCTCGATTCACGCAGTTGCTGGCGCTCGCGTGCAATGCGGCTCTGCTCCATCACGCGGCGGTGGTAGCCGCGCACCGTGTCTGCCAGTTCCGCCAGGTAGCGGCTGCGCGCCGGCGGCACGATCACATTCTGGCCGGTGGAGATGCGCCCCGCCTGCGCCGGCAGCACGCCCGGCTGCAGCTTCAGGCCGCGTTCGGCCAGCGCCGCGCGCAGCCCCTGGTACAGCATGGTCACGCCATCGTCATTGAAGCGCGACGCCTGCGTGCCGTAGACCGGCATGTCCTCGGCCTTGCCGTGCCATTGCTCGCGGTTGCGCTGCACCTGCTTGGCCACGTCGCGCCACGCGTCCTGCGCGCCCTTGCGGTCGAACTTGTTGATGGCGACGAAGTCGGCAAAGTCCAGCATGTCGATCTTCTCGAGCTGGCTGGCCGCGCCGAACTCGGGCGTCATCACATAGAGCGACAGGTCCACGTGCGGCACGATGGCCGCATCGCCCTGCCCGATGCCGGAGGTCTCGACAATCACCAGGTCGAAGCCCGCCACCTTGCACGCGGCGATCACGTCCGGCAGCGCCTGCGAGATCTCCGAGCCCGCCTCGCGCGTCGCCATCGAGCGCATGAAGATGTTCGGGTGGTTGATCGCATTCATGCGGATGCGGTCGCCCAGCAGCGCGCCGCCCGACTTGCGCCGCGACGGGTCGATCGAGATCACGGCGATCGACAGCGCATCCTGCTGGTCGAGGCGGAAGCGGCGGATCAGTTCGTCGGTCAGTGACGACTTGCCGGCGCCACCGGTGCCGGTGATGCCGAGTACCGGCATCGATGCCGCTGCCGCTTGCGCATGCATCGCCTGCACCAGCGCCGCATCGGCCTTGCCGTTTTCCAGCGCGGTAATCAGCTGGGCCAGCGTGCGGCGGTCGCCACCGGCAACGGGTTCCAACGTGGCCGGCGCATAGCGCGACAGGTCGATGTCGCAGCGCTGCACCATGTCTGCAATCATGCCGGCCAGGCCCATGCGCTGGCCGTCCTCGGGGCTGAAGATGCGCGCCACGCCATAGGCCTGCAGCTCGCGGATCTCGTCCGGCACGATCACGCCGCCGCCGCCGCCAAAGACCTGCACGTGCTCGCCGCCCTTCTCGCGCAGCAGGTCAACCATGTACTTGAAGTATTCGACATGGCCGCCCTGGTAGCTGGAAATCGCGATGCCCTGCGCGTCTTCCTGCAGCGCCGCCGTCACCACTTCCTCGACCGAGCGGTTGTGGCCGAGGTGGACCACCTCGCAGCCATGCGACTGCAGGATGCGGCGCATGATGTTGATCGAGGCGTCATGGCCATCGAACAGCGACGCCGCCGTGACAAAGCGCACCTTGTTGACCGGACCGCGGCCTTGCGCGGTGGGCTTGGGCTGGGGCGCACCGCGGCGCACATCATGCACATCGGAAAGGTCGGTCATTGTCTCCACCGTTTCTGGTGTTGGCTGCCACCGCGGCGTGCGCCGGAAGTGCCGTTCTGTGCCGGCTTGGCTGCAAACGCGCGGGCTGCGCCCCCGGGTCGGGGCCGATCGATTATATGACGTTGACGTTAACGTAAAGCAATGAGGCGGACCCCCGAGACCGGCGTGCGTGGGACGGGCTATCCCTATAGAGTAGGCGCCCGCGGCACGCGCCGCGCAAGCGCCCGGGCAAACAAAAGGCCACCCGCAGGTGGCCGTTCCGGCAAAGCGTGAGTGGCCGCTCAGGCCCAGATCCTGGGGCACTCCCCGAACGCATCCGTGCTGTGCTCCTCCACCCGGTGCCGCATCACCCGCAGCCACGCCACCAGCCGCCGCAGCGACCACGGTGCCGGCACCTGTGCCAGCGTGAAGCGCGCGCCCGCGCCATCGCCCGACAGCCACACCCGGTAGCCTTCCGGCAACGGCAGTTCGGCGCCCGGCTCCAGCCAGATGTCGTTGGGATTGCCTTCCACCGTCACCCACAGCTTGCCCGCCGCCGCGCAGACGGTCTGCCCGTAACCGGCGCGCCAGCTCACTGGCTGTCCGGGCTCGTCCAGTTCGAAAGTCCGTAGTTCGCGCATGTCGCACTCCTCATCAGCCCGGCGGTCTGGTCCGGTGCCGACTCCTGGATGCCGAATGACCACAGGAGCCGGCGCCTGTCTCCGCCACGCTTCCATTATTCGCATCCCTCACTACAATCCCATGTACAGTTGTGAACAGTTTTCGATGAACTGTTCAGTAGTTTTCCCTGACAGTTGCGCCCTCCGGTTTCCCCCGGCTGCCCTGCCTTATGAAACTAATCTTAGATGCTTCTACCGGAATTCCACTGACCGATCAGATCGTCAACGGCGTGAAGTCGTGGATCGGCAACCGCGAGGCTCGGCCTGGCGCAAAGCTGCCGTCGATCCGGCAGCTGGCGGCGGAGAACGGCATCAGCCGCTTCCCGGTGATCGAAGCCTATGACCGGCTGGTATCGCAGGGGCTGCTGGATTCGCGCCAGGGTTCGGGCTTCTATGTGGCGGACAGTCCGCTGGCGGGGCGCTCAGCGTGCGGCTGGTCGGATCCGAGCCTGGCCGAGGATCTTTCCGACCACATCCTCGAGCAGTTCAACCACCCCAGCGGCACGCTCAAGCTGGCCGGCGGCTTCGTGCCCGAGACCTGGCGCGACGTTGAGGGGCTGACGCAGGCGATCCGCGCGATCTCGCGCAACGAGATCGACAGCGTGATCCACTACGCCACGCCGATGGGGCATCCGGAACTGCGCCGCCAGGTGTTGCTGCGCGTGCGCCAGCTGGGCATCGCCGCCGAACTGCCGCAAGTGCTGATCACCACCGGTGCCAGCCAGGCGCTGGACCTGGTGGTGCGCCACCTGCTCAAGCCCGGCGATACGGTGTTCGTGGAAGATCCCGGCTACTACAACCTGTTCGGCCTGCTGCGGCTGCACGGGGTGCAGCTGGTGGGCGTGCCGCACACGCCCAACGGCCCCGACCCGGACGCCACCGAGGCGCTGCTGCGCCAGCACAAGCCCAAGCTGTTCTTCACCAATAGCGTGCTGCAGAACCCGACCGGGTCGACACTGGCGCCGCCGGTGGCATTCCGGCTGCTGGAGCTGGCGCGCCGGCATGGCTTCCGCTTTGTCGAGGACGATATCTTCTCGGACTTCCAGACCCACTTCACCGACCGGCTGGCCACGCTGGACCAGCTTGAGCACGTGATCTACATCGGCGGCTTTTCCAAGACGGTGTCGGCCTCGCTGCGGGTCGGCTACCTGGTGGCCGACAAGGCGCTGGTCAAGGACCTGGTCGATGTGAAGGTGCTGACCAGCGTGGCCGGCTCGCACTTCGCGGAAGCAGTCACGGCGGCGCTGCTGGAGCGCGGCGGCTACCGCAAGTATGTGGAGCGGCTGCGCCTGCGCGTGCGCGAGGCCTGCGCCAATGCCGTGCGGCAGCTGACCGGCAACGGCTGGGAGGTGTTCTGCCAGCCGTCCGGCGGCAACTTCCTGTGGGCGCGCCCACCCGGCATCGAGGATTCACGCGACCTGGTGACGCTGGGCGAGGAATACGGCGTGACGCTGGCGCCGGGCAACTACTTCCGCCCGGGCGGCGAGACCTCGGCATGGATCCGGATCAACGCCGCCTACGCCAACGAGCCGCGCGCGGTGGCCTTCATGAAGGCCGCGGCCGGGCGCGGCAGCTGAAGGCGCTCAGCCGCCGTGGTTATGCAGCACGGCATTGCGCCGCGCGTAGCCGAAGTAGATCACCAGCCCCACCGCCAGCCACACCAGGAAGGCAATCCAGGTCAGCGCCTGCAGGTGCGCCATCAGGAACAGGCAGAAGCCGATCGACAGCAGCGGCACCACCGGCACGCCCGGGCAACGGAATGCGCGCGGCAGTTCCGGGCGCGTCTTGCGCAGCACCAGCACCGCCACCGAGATCAGAGTGAAAGCCGCCAGCGTGCCGATATTGATCAGCTCGGCCAGCACGTTCAGCGGCACGAAGGCGGCAATCGCGGCAAACACGATGCCCACGGTCCAGGTGGCGAAATACGGCGTGGCATGCACCGGGTGCACTGAGGACAGCCGCTCGGGCAGCAGGCCGTCGCGCGACATCGCAAAGATCACGCGGGTCTGGCCGTAGGTCATCACCAGGATCACCGTGGTCATGCCCAGGATCGCGCCAAGGTCGACAAAGCCCGCCACCCAGTTCTGGCCCGCGAACTGCAGCGCCAGCGAGACCGGGTGGTCCACGCCGGCAAACTTCGCGAACGGCACGATGCCGGTCATGATCGCCGCCACCACCACATACAGCACCGTGCACACCGCCAGCGAACCGATAATGCCGATCGGCAGGTCGCGGCGCGGGTTGCGCACCTCTTCCGCGGCCGAGGTCACCGCGTCGAAGCCGATAAAGGCAAAGAACACCAGCGCCGCCGCATTGAAGATGCCGGCAAAGCCGAATGGCGCAAATGGCTGCCAGTTGGCCGGCTGCACATGCCACACGCCCACCGCGATAAACAGCAGCACCACGCCGATCTTGACCGCAACCATCAGGTTGTTGATGCGCGTGGATTCGCGCACGCCGTAGGACACCACCCAGGTGATGGCCAGCATGATCAGGCACGCCGGCAGGTTCAGCATGGTCTTCACCCCCGGCACCGAGCCTGGCGCCGCGGTCAGCGCCGCCGGCAGCTTCAGCCCGAAGCCTGCCATCAGCGACTGGAAGTAGCCCGACCATCCCACCGACACGGCGGACGTGGCCAGCCCGTATTCCAGCAGCAGGTCCCAGCCGATCATCCACGCGACGATCTCGCCCAGCGTGGCATAGCTGTAGGTATAGATCGATCCCGACACCGGGATCGCCGAGGCAAACTCCGCGTAGCACAGCGCGGCAAAGCCGCACGCCAGTGCCGCGATCACGAACGACACCGTCAGCGCCGGCCCCGCGGTCAGCGCGCCGGTGCCGGTCAGCACGAAAATGCCGGTGCCGATGATGGCGCCGATGCCCATCATCACCAGGTCGGTCGGACCCAGCACCTTCTTCAGGCCGTCATCGCGCGCGACGGCCAGCATCGCGTCGATGTCCTTGGTGCGGAACAAGCTCATTCAGACTCCCTGCAACTGTGGCCGGGCACGCGGCGGCAAGGCGCGCGGGCCCGGAAAAAGGGCGGTAGTTTACGCCCGCCGCGGCGCGAAGGCGTCACATTGCGCGCCCGCGCGCGGCAGGCACGTCATCGAATGATAGGAAAGGCCAGGCTGGCCGGCACTGACTGCAAGCAAAGCTGCGGAAGGAGAATGTCAGCCGCCGCAGCCGGGCGCCGACAGGATCCCGCCTATCGGCAAGCCAGCACGTGCAGCGCCGGGTAACCTCGCTCAGGCATGCATGAGGATATTCACCAGCCGCCCGAACGGATCACGCACATAGAAGCGGCCGCTGGCGCCTGAACGGAGCGGGGACCGTCAAGCGATCCCCGCCCGATAGGCACAATAATCTACTTCGCCACCGGCATGGTGAACTCAGCGCCCTTGGCGATCGAATCCGGCCAGCGCTGCATCACGCTCTTGTAGCGCGT